>WLGW01000065.1 GCA_009703055.1 Actinomycetota bacterium | reverse complement strand
TGCCCTTCCGTATGGCATTGCGTTCAAGCTCATTGTTATTTCAGGGTTGGTGGCTTTTCCATTTTGTGTTCACTTCATGGGACGCGTTGCCAAACTTGCGTATCCCATTCCAGAACTGATGGTGATTGGTGCAACTCTTTTCCTTCTTGATGAGAGCTTCACTATTTACGGTGGGAACATCCCTTCAACAATGGCGGGGGAGTTTTCGCACTCCATTGCACTCGCGTTTGCCATGGTGGGTCTTGGTTTCTTTGCACGAGTAATGGACGATGGCAAATACCGTGCATGGGCGGCAATCTTTATTGCGCTCTCTGCTCTGAGCCACGGCATCGTGTTGATGTTTGTCTTTGGCGGTGCCGTAGTGATGATGCTGATGAAGCCGGATCGTCAGCGACTTCGTGCCGGGGCAGTCACCATTGGCTGCGCAATTCTGCTGTCAGCTTTTTGGGTTGTTCCATTCTTGGGTGGACATGCCTTCATGACAGATATGAAGTACGGCGCAGAACCTGGTGGTGGTTCATTCACCTCCATGTGGGAGATGTATTTCCCCTTGAATCCGTTTTGGGATGTGCTGATCATGGCCCTTGCCATTGCAGGTTTTGCGGGTTCGTTCGCTCGTCGGCGAGTCATGGGAATCTGGATGGGTGTCTACATCGCCATTTTGATGGTGGGCGTCAAGGTTGCTCAAGGTGGACTCCCCATCATTGGTTTGCTGTGGAATCCACGCATCCTTCCTTTCATGTATCTCTTGCGATACATGCTTGCCGCGATCGGTGTCTATGAAGTTGCGATGTATCTCTTGCGAGTCATTGCGTTGGAGCGTGGAAAAGAGAATGTGTCGTCGACACCTCGCACTTCAGTAGGAACGTCAATCTTGTGGGTGATGACCTTGTTCTGTTTGGTGGTCATCGGTGTTCGGTATCAAGCATTGCCATTTGCAAAATTGACATCGGACGGCACCACAACCAGTTACTCATGGGGGCCTGTGAAGTTCCCTGCTGCTCGAGCATTTAGTGACGGATGGGCGCGATGGAACTTCGAGGGCTACGAAGGAAAAGCTTCGTACGGTGAATACCACGGCATTGTGAAGAAGATGGAAGCGCTGGGTAAGGACCCCGCTCACGGATGTGGTCGTGCGCTGTGGGAAAACAATTCTGATCTCAACAAGTACGGAACAACGATGGCGTTGATGCTGTTGCCGTTCTGGACAGATGGTTGCATCGGATCAATGGAAGGACTGTTCTTTGAAGCAGCCGGCACAACGCCGTATCACTTCATCACAGCAGCGGCTCTTTCAAAACAAAGCAGTAATCCAGTCCGTGAACTTCGATACGACAACAATGACCCTGCGAAGGGTGTGAAGTACATGAAACTGCTCGGCATTCGTTATTACATGGCGTACACGCCTGAGGCAGTGCAGAAGGCTGACACGCAGACTGAGCTCACGAAGGTGGGGACGAGCGGTCCATGGCATGTCTATGAATTGACGACAACGTCTTTGGTCGAGCCACTTGCAGTGCAACCAGTTGTTGTGAATCCGCGTGAAGGCGACCCTCGTGAACGGTGGCTAGAAATCGGAACCTCCTACTTCCAGCATGAAGAGGAGTGGAATGCATTGCCGGTTGCCGATGGACCGAAGGAATGGCAAGAGATCAATGTGGAAGCAGACATTGATCGAAAGATTGGTGATGAAGGTCAGCCTGGCCGCCAAGTTGACATTGTCGTTCCCACGGAAACCATCAAAAAAACAGCAATTGAGCCAACAAAGGTCTCAAATGTTGTGATGGGTACTGAGTCGGTTTCTTTCTCCGTCGACAAAATAGGTACTCCTGTACTTGTCAAGGTGAGCTACTTCCCGAACTGGAAAGTGAAGGGTGCAAAAGCGGTGTATCGCGCGGCACCAAACATGATGGTGGTCGTCCCCACAGAGAAGAACGTTTCGCTGTCGTATGAGCCATCACGGCTTGATCAATCGTCGTACTTGTTGACTTTCATGGGCATAGGACTTGTTGTCTTTATGTTCCGTCGTCGCCTTCGCTACGGCTCGTCGATGCCTCCCAGTGTTTCGGAAGGGTCATCTGTCGCTCAAGATGACACAGATAGCCTGTAGTTCTGATGAGTACAGACCCTGCGGTCCTTGACCACATAGTCAAGGCATATGACGTGCGGGGCACGACACCCGACCAAATGAACGACGAAGTCGCATTTGCACTGGGAGTGGCTTTCGCAGAGTTTGTTGATGCAACGACCATCCTCGTTGCGCGCGACATGCGAACAACAGGCGAATCCTTGTCGGCAGCTTTTGCTGACGGTGTGATGTCGCGTGGAAAGAACGTCATTGACCTCGGACTTGCAAGTACCGACCTTGTCTATTTCGCAGCGGGTTCTCTTGATGCTCCCGGCGCAATGTTCACTGCTTCTCATAATCCGGCTCAGTACAACGGCATCAAATTCTGTTTGTCGGGTGCACGCCCCGTGGGAATTGACACAGGGTTGGCCATCGTTCGTGACACAGCGAAAGATGTTCTTGTGGGGAATGGTCCACGGCCAGTCGCTACGCCGGGTTCTCGCACTGAACGCGACATGTTGGACGAGTTCGCAGATCATGTTGTGTCATTCATTGACATCAACAGCATCAAGCCGATGAAGATTGTCGCCGATACTGCCAATGGCATGGGTGGACTCATTGTTCCCATTGTCTTTGAACGTTTACCGATGATTGAACTTGAGGTGATGTATCCAGAATTAGATGGAACATTCCCGAATCATCCAGCTGACCCTATTCAGCCTGCGAATCAACGCGACCTACAGGCCCGTGTCGTCAGTGGCGGTTTTGACATTGGGTTGGCTTTCGATGGCGATGCAGATCGTGTGTTCGTTGTTGACGAAAAAGGACGAGGTCTTTCTGGCTCGACAACAACGGCAATCTTGGCTGCCGGTGTGTTGCGTACGAATCCAGGTGCAACGGTGCTCTACAACCTGATCTGTTCTCGCAGTGTTCCTGAAGTGATTCGTGAAAACGGTGGTGTACCGGTTCGCACAAAAGTGGGTCATAGCAACATCAAGCAAGTAATGGCAGAGACGGGTGCTGTCTTTGGCGGCGAGCACAGTGCACATTATTACTTCCTCGATAACTACCGAGCTGACTCAGGCATCATTGCCACGATGTTCATGCTGCAAGAACTCTCCCGAGCCGATACAGAGTTGTCGGCTCTTCGTCAGCCATTTGAGCGCTACGAAGCGAGCGGTGAAATCAACACGAGTGTTCATGACGCCCAAGTGGTGATGAAGGCTGTTGCCGAGCAGTACAAGGCAATGCCGCAAGACTGGATTGATGGTCTCACTGTTGATTGTGGTGATTGGTGGTTTAACCTGCGACCATCAAATACTGAGCCGTTACTGCGACTCAACCTTGAAGCATCAACCCGTGATGAATGCGACAATCATGTCGCTGAAGTCCTCTCACTAGTGACATCGATCTGACATGACAAACAACGACAAGGACTCTCTCTTGAATATTGACCCTGCACTTCTCGCCATCCTCGCTTGCCCTGAAGACAAGGGACCGTTGTGGTTTGTTGGATCAGAGAGTCTCTTGTTCAACCCGCGATTGCAGCGTTCCTACCCAGTGATTGATGGCATTCCGGTGATGTTGATTCAAGAATCAAGTGCAGTCACAGACACAGAAGCTCAACGTTTGCAGGGAATCATCTCTGCTCAGGGGCTCAATCCCACCTTCTAGCCTCCGATATTGGATAGGGTGAGAACCCGATCGGGCTGTACAGAGCGGTGCCAGTTGGCCCCAGCCTTGATCGTTTCCATACTCAACACCGTTGTTGGGTTGACTCTAAGGAGCCCCTATGTCCAATCTCGCTGCCCGTCGTGACTATCGCGTCGCAGACCTCAGTCTTGCCCCATTCGGCCGCAAGGAAATTCACCTCGCTGAACATGAAATGCCCGGCCTTCGTTGGTTGCGCAAAGAATTCGGTCCATCAAAGCCATTGAAGGGTGCTCGCATCTCGGGTTCCTTGCACATGACAATTCAGACAGCTGTTCTCATTGAGACACTCGTTGAGTTGGGTGCCGAAGTGCGTTGGGCAAGTTGCAACATCTTCTCAACACAAGATCACGCTGCAGCCGCAGTTGTCATCGGCCCCAATGGCACACCAGAAGACCCACAGGGTGTTCCCGTGTTCGCTTGGAAGGGCGAAACGCTGGAGGAGTACTGGTGGTGCACCGAGCAGATGATGACCTGGCCTAATGGTGACCTGCCAAATATGATTCTTGACGACGGTGGCGATGCAACATTGCTCGTACACAAGGGTGTTGAGTTTGAAAAGGCAGGAGCAGTTCCTGACCCAACAAGTGCATCAAACCCAGAGCTCGCACTCATCCTTGGTCTTTTGCAGCGCTCATTGAAAGAGACACCGACAAAGTGGACAGAGATGGCCGCTTCAATCAAGGGTGTCACTGAAGAGACCACCACTGGTGTGAAGCGTCTGTACAAGATGGCAGAGAAGAACGAACTTCTGTTCCCTGCAATCAACGTGAACGACTCAGTGACAAAGAGCAAGTTCGACAACCTCTACGGTTGTCGTCACTCTTTGATCGACGCAATCAACCGCGCAACCGACGTCATGATCGCCGGCAAGCTCGCAGTTGTGTGTGGTTACGGCGACGTTGGCAAGGGTTGTGCCCAGAGCCTTCGCGGTCAGGGTGCGCGCGTCATCGTGACAGAAATCGACCCCATCAACGCATTGCAGGCTGCAATGGAGGGTTACGAAGTCAATACGACCGAGTCCGCATTGGCTGAAGCTGACATTTTCGTGACAGCAACAGGCAACGAGGCAATCATCACTGCTGAGCACATGGCAGGAATGAAGCACAACGCGATTGTGTGCAACATTGGCCACTTCGACAATGAGATCGACATGGCCGGCCTTGCACGCAGTGGTGCAACACGTGACGAGCTCAAGCCAGGAACAGACCTGTGGTCCTTCCCTGACGGTCACTCAGTTATCGTTCTTGCAGAAGGACGTTTGGTCAACCTCGGTTGCGCAACTGGTCACCCATCATTCGTGATGAGCTGCTCGTTCAGCAACCAGGTCATTGCCCAGATCGAATTGTTTAACAACCTCGAGAAGTATCCATTGGGTGTGTATGTGTTGCCAAAGCATCTTGACGAAAAGGTTGCTCGTGCACACCTTGACGCACTTGGTGTGAAGCTCACACAACTCACTGATGAACAGGCCGAGTACATGGACATGGACCCTGCTGGTCCATTCAAGCCAGAGCATTACCGCTACTAAGAACTAGCTGTTTACAACAAAGGCCCGGATGACTCAGTCATCCGGGCCATTTGTATGTCTGCGCTACTGCTCGATTGCTTCCCCTTCTGCAGCGATGACTTGTGCATTCGACATACGGAACAGTTTCAATGTGATCTGTACAAGCGGACCAATTCCGAAGGCAAAGACAAACGTGCCAAGGCCAATCTTCCCGCCAAGGAAGATTCCGATGATCATCACGGTGACTTCAACGAGAGTGCGAGCGAGTCGCACGCTGATGCCAAAACGCATGTTGAGACCCAGCATGAGACCATCACGAGGGCCTGAGCCCAATTCCGCGCCAATGTAAAAGCCAGAACCAGCCGCAATACAAATCATGCCTGTTGCCATAAAGGCGAAACGAACAACCATGTTCGAGGTATCGGGCAAGAGACCTTCTGCGATGTTCTCAACGAGGCCAATCTGCACTGCGTTCAATACTGTGCCGATGCCGGGTCGCAACCGTAAGGGGATCCACAAGAGCAGCACGGCGAACGCAACGATGATGAGCACTGTGCCGAGGCCGAGGCCTGTGTGCTCGGAGATACCTGAGTGGAAAACGTCCCAGGGAGGAACGCCCAGACCTGATTTCACAAAAAATGCAATTCCGATGCCGAAACATGCAAGGCCAGTCACACATCGCAAAAGGCGTTCTGCGGTTCGCTCACGAAGTGGGCGTGGCGAAACAGTGTGAGACGAGGACATGGAGATACACCGTACAGAAATGTTGCAAGCACTTGATGGACAATTATCAATTGTCCACTACGTGGGCCTATTCGAGCATGTGGGCAACGTGCGTCAAGCAATTCTTCAACTCAAGTATCACGAGGAGAAGCATCTTGCAAAGGACTTGGCTTCGTTGATGGCTGCTGAACTTGAAGGGCACGACAGATGTGATGTTGTGACGTGGGCGCCGACAACAATGCATCGACGACAAAAGCGTGGTTTTGATCAGTCGGAACTCATTGCTCGCCATCTTGCTGCGCGTATCGGGGTTCGGCATGCACGACTGCTGCGTCGCGATAATGAGGGTCGTCAAACGGGGAGCAGCCGAACGGAACGGCTGTCGCGCCCATCGTTTGTTGCAAAGCCTGGGCTACAGGGCAGAGTCGTTTGGGTTGTTGACGATGTCATGACAACTGGGGCAACACTGCGAGCATGTGCAGAAGCGTTAGTGAGCGGCGGTGCCGCTCAGGTGGTGTGCATCGCGGCAAGTTGGGTGAAGTAGTTACAGCAATCCACTGAGAGCGCGAGCTGCAGCAATCGCTCCACTGGCGTCTTCTTCGACCCACACTCCGTGCATGCCCAGTGCAGAAGCAGCATCAACGTTTGCGCGAAGGTCATCTAGGAAAGCGGTGCGATTGGGTGTGGCGCCGATGCGATCCATAGTCAAGTGGTAGATGTCGGGGTTTGGCTTGCGCATCTTGACTTCGTGGCTGTCGACAATGGCGTCGAAGACGGTTTCAAAGTCCATGAGGGGCCACCACATCTCGCGGAACTCCTTCACGTTGTTCGTCAGAATCGCAATGGGGAGTCCGGCTGATTTCAGGTCATGGATGAACGACACCATTTCTTCGTTGAGTTGAAAATTGAATGCGCCTCCACCAGAGGCGGGTGCTGGTGCGGTGGCAACGATGCCGGCAGCGTCGAGCATGTCCTTTGTGAGAGCGCGGCACTCGGCCATGGTGATCTCACCGCGTTCTAGTCGATGCCATTGGTGATCGGTATCGAGATGGTGCGGGCCCATCACAATCTCGGCGACAACAGCAGGGTCATGGTCGGGGTAGCGCCGAGTGAAGTCTCGGGGCCCTCCGTTCTTCATAATGACCCCACCAAGGTCAAAGATCACGGCATCGACGGTTCTCTGGCTCATAAATGGCAGTCTTACCGTCTTCTTATGGTTCCTGCGAACTGGCTCAGAGG
>WLGW01000064.1 GCA_009703055.1 Actinomycetota bacterium | reverse complement strand
CTTGAACCAACCATCGGCGTCAATTGCCTTTGCGGTTTCGTCAGGGCGCTTCCAGTATCCGAGCATGTTCTGTGCAGTACGAATCCAGATTTCACCGACTTCGCCTGTTTCACAGTCGCGGTTGTTGTCGTTGTCGTGGATACGAATTTCAACACCAGGCCCAGGAACGCCACAGCTGCGAAGGCGGTGCTTGTTCGGGCTGTCGAGTGCGTGATCTGCAGGTGGCAAGTTGATGACAGCACCAGTTGTTTCGGTGAGGCCATATGCCTGCCAGAACTTGCACTTCAACAAAGCAACGCTCTTGGTGAGAACGTCTTCGCTAATGGGTGATGCTCCGTATGCCATGACCTTCAGGCTGCTGAAGTCCTTCGTTGCTGATTCAGGGATCATGTTCATGAACGCAAGAACTGCAGGAACGAGGAAGGCATGCGTAATGCGGCGCTCTTCAATGAGATTGACAAGAGCAACCGGATCCAACACGCGGAAGATGACAGTGGTGCATCCCTGATACATGCCAGCCATTGCCCAGCCGCCACCACCGATGTGGAACAGAGGCATTGCTGCGAGGTTCATGGAGTCAGGAGTGATTTCCCAGATCTCTTCGATCATGGGGCCAATTGCAAGGAAGTTTGCATTCGAGAGCATCACGCCCTTGGGCAAACCGGTGGTGCCACTTGAGTAGAGCTGGAATGCAACGTCGTTAGGTGCTGATGGAACACGGGGGTCACCCAGTGACTGACGTGCAACCCATGTATTCCAATCTTCGTACTGACCATGGCCGCCAACAACAAGAATTAATTTTGTGTGAGTGAGGTTTGGTGCAATTGCATCAAGGATGCTGACGAACTCTGCACCAACGACAAGTACTTTTGCTTCTGCGTTGTTGACGATGTATTCCACTTCGGGTGGAGCAAGGCGCCAGTTGACATCAACACTCACTGCATTGATGAGTGCTGCACCAAAGCAGATCTCAAAGTGGGGGATGCCGTTCATGTCAAGAAGTGCGACACGATCTTCGGCCTGTACTCCGGCTGCAGCGAAACCATTGGCAACGCGCTGAGAGTTTTCGTACATTTCAGCCCACGAGAGCTCGCGGGTGCCTTCAATGAGGCAGGTGTGTTGAGGACGTCCCGCACCGTGGGTACGGACAATGTCGCCAATTGAGGAAATGGTTGCTGTTGACATGCGCAAATCGTAGACGAATCTTTGAATCTGCTGTCCGCAGAGGGCCGATTTTTTTGGTCAATCTAAGAGCAGAGATCGGGGCTGAAGAACGATCCGATAAGGAGGGTTGCATGCCTGTCCATTGGGGCAGGTTTCATCCATGGCACAGGTATCGCCGATGAACCAGACCCGGTTCGCGTCGACAATTGCAACGCCGGTCACTGACAACGCTCGTAACATCTGCGTGTGGAATTACCGCACGAGACTCAGCCCGTCATCCAGACTGAACGGCTCGATCTGCATCATCTTGCAGCAGATGACCTCTTCACTTTGTACTCCAACCCGGAAGACATGTCGATCTATCTCAATAACGACTACCGCAATCCGCATCGCGTGTTGATAGAGGGGCCTTCCCCGGTTCGTTGGCGAGTGCCGCAGGTATTGGCTGATGCTTCAGTCAACAAGTGGTTTATCCGGTGGATGGTGGAACGCGATTCAAAAGTGATTCTGGGCAGCCTGAGTTTTCATGGCCCGCCCGACGAGCATGGCATGTTGGAAATTGGCATTGGAGTTCACGAGAATTTTCACCGCCGGGGATACGCCAGCGAGGCTCTGATTGGCATGTGGAAGTGGGCCAGTGAACAGCCCGGTGTGAAGGTGTTTCGCTACACAGTGGACCCAAACAACGAACCTTCAGTGGGGCTAGTGAGGGGATTGGGCTTCACCCACGTGGGTCAGCAAATTGATGAAGAAGACGGTCCCGAAGACATCTACGAAATGTCGGTCTACGACTTCTGCAACCGCAACGTGCTGTAGCTCTGAAGAAGTAGGCAACAGATGCTTCTTCGGAAGTGCGAAGAGCTGGGTCGAAATGGAGCGGGTGACGGGAATCGAACCCGCATAGCCAGCTTGGAAGGCTGGAACTCTAGCCATTGAGCTACACCCGCGTATGAGGTGCCCATTCTAGGGGCAAAGGGAGCTAGTCCCGACTCAGATCTTCTCGAGGAACACGATGGGGATCTCCCGATCCGTGCGTTCCTGGTACCCGGCGTAGCCCTTGTACTTCTCGGTGATGCTTGGCCACAGTGCTGCACGCTCTTCTGAGGTGCCGATACGGGCGGTGCGCTGGTGCTTGGGCTGGTTCTTTGCCTCGACCCACACGGTGGGGTTGTCACGCAAGTTGAGGTACCAGGCGGGGTGGAAATCATCGCCGCCACGTGAGGCGACAATCACGAAGGTGTCGCCATCGACGACAGGGCAGGTGAGCATGCTCTCGCGCTCTTGGCCCGACTTGCGACCCGTGGTGTACAGCTTGATGGCGGGCATACCAGCGGGATCCCAGCCCCACTTGCCACGGCTGATGGCAAGGCCTGCTTTGTGCAGGTTGTTCATGGTTTTCAAGACGAAATTACTGGGCATGTCCCCACGGTATCGCTGATCGGTATGGCTGCTGAGCATTCCATCTAGGGGTGCTCAAACCTCGAGGGGTACTGTTGAAGCCTCATGTTGAAGCGCCTCTTGTCCTCTGTCCTTGCGAAGTACCGAGGTCTTCTCTGGATCGTGATTGGGCTTCAGGCGGTACAGGCACTGGCCGGGCTTTTCTTGCCCACCCTGAACTCCGACATCATCAATAACGGTGTGGTGAAGAACGACATTGGCTACATCTGGCGCATGGGTGGCATCATGCTGCTCGTGACCCTGGCCCAAGTGATCTTTTCCGTTACCGCTGTCTATTTCGGATCAAAAGTGGCCATGGGATTCGGGCGCGACACTCGCCGCCAACTGTTTCATCAGGTGAATGCGTTCTCTACACGTGAAGTTGCAGTCTTCGGTGCTCCGTCGCTGATCACTCGCATTACAAACGATGTACAGCAAGTGCAGATGCTGGTGTTGATGACCTGCACACTGATTCTCGGTGCACCGTTCACTGCCATCGGTGGAATCTTTATGGCGATGCATCAAGACCTGGGGCTCTCACGCATTCTGATGGTGTCGATTCCCATTCTCGCGGTGTTGTTGAGCCTCATTATTTCGAGCATGGTGCCAACGTTCCGCAAGATGCAGGAACGGATTGACCGCATTAACGAGATTCTTCGTGAACAGCTCACCGGTATTCGCGTGGTGCGTGCATTCGTGCGTGAACCAGAAGAAGCACAACGTTTCAGCGTTGCCAATGATGCAGTCACACAGACAGCCCTTCGCGGTGGCCGCCTGCAGGCACTGATGTTCCCCACGGCAACGTTGGTTGTCAACTTGTCGAGCGTGGCAGTGGTGTGGTTTGGCTCTGACCGCATTAGCGACGGCACGATGAAGCCCGGAGCGATGATTGCATTCCTCACGTATCTCACACAGATTTTGATGTCGGTGATGATGACCACCTGGATGGCCGCATTGATCCCACGAGCAGCAGTGAGCGCCGAGCGCATCATGGAAGTGCTCGAGACACCGTCGTCAATCGTGATTGCGGAGAATCCCGTCACTGAGTTGTCACAGACTGCGGTGTTGCAGTTTGACCATGTCAGCTTCCGGTATCCCGGTGCAGAACAGCCGGTCTTGCACGATGTGAGTTTCACTGTGCGTGCAGGAGAGACCCTTGCCATCATCGGCAGTACGGGTTCTGGCAAAACGACGTTGATGAATCTGATTCCTCGTCTTGTTGACGCCACCGAAGGAGTTGTCTCGCTTGATGGTGTTGATGTGCGAGATCTGGCCCCTGAAGCGCTGTGGTCACGCGTGGGCATTGTGCCGCAAAAGCCGTATCTGTTCTCCGGAACAGTGGCCAGCAACCTTGGATATGGCAAAGAAAACGCAACCGAAGAAGAGATGTGGGAAGCACTGAGCATCGCTCAGGCAGAAGACTTCGTGCGTGCGATGCCTGAGGGCTTGAACGCCACGATTGCTCAGGGTGGTTCGAATGTTTCCGGTGGTCAACGTCAGCGATTGGCTATTGCACGCGCATTGATTCGCCGGCCAGAGATCTATTTGTTTGACGACTCTTTCTCGGCACTTGACCTCGCGACAGATGCGCGTCTGCGTGCGGCACTGACGCCGTATGTGCAGCAAGCAGTGGTGGTGGTTGTCGCACAACGTGTTTCAACGATTCGTCACGCCACAAAGATCATGGTGTTGGAAGACGGCGATTGTGTGGGCTTTGGTACGCACGATGAATTGCTCGAAACATGTGAGACGTATCAGGAAATTGTGTCTTCGCAGGCGAATGCTCAAGAAGGTGTCTCATGAGCGACAAAAAGAAGCAGCAAACAATGCCGGGCTCCGAACTGCGCAACAGCCGCATGCATGTCGTGGGTATGCCAGTTGAGAAGTCAGAGAACTTTGGACTCACTGCACGTCGCCTCATGGGTTTGATGGCAGGGGAGAGAACCCTTGTTGGAATTATTTTACTGTTGGCCTTTGTCAGCGTTGCATTGGTCGTGTCGGGGCCTCGCGTGCTTGGCCATGCGACCGACATCTTGTTCAACGGCCTGACAAAGCGCAATGGCGAGACAGAAGTGAACTTCGGTGCACTGCATCGCACGCTCTTCTTTGCCGTTGGCGTCTATGTGATGTCCTTTGCGCTTGCGTACGCGCAAACCTTTATGCTCGCCGGCGTTGTGCAACGCACCATGTTCAAACTGCGCGCAGATATTGAAGCCAAGATTCATCGTTTGCCCTTGCGCTATATCGATGCGAAGTCTCGTGGTGATTTGCTCAGCCGTGTCACAAACGACATTGACAACATCTCGCAAAGCCTGCAGCAGTCGCTGAGTCAATTGATCACGTCGCTTCTCACGATTATTGGTGTACTCATCATGATGGTGTGGGTGTCCTGGTTGCTCGCCCTCATCGCCATCGTCACTGTTCCACTCTCGATTCTGTCAATGAAGCAGATTGCTAACAGATCAAAGAAGCGCTTTATTGCTCAGTGGTCACACACGGGTGCATTGAACGGCCTCATTGAAGAAACCTTCACGGGTCATGCAATCGTCAAGACATTCGGTCGTCAGAAGGATGTTGAAGAACGCTTCGCTGTCACAAACGAAAAGCTGTATGAGGCTGGCTTTGGCGCGCAGTTCATGTCGGGTTCCATTCAGCCCGCCATGATGTTCGTGGGCAACCTCAACTATGTGTTGATCGCTGTTGTGGGTGGCTTGCGCGTTGCTTCTGGCACCATGGGCCTCGGAGACGTACAGGCGTTCATTCAATACTCACGTCAGTTCACACAGCCACTGACGCAAACAGCGTCCATGATGAACGTGCTGCAGTCGGGTGTTGCTTCTGCCGAGCGCGTGTTTGAGGTGCTCGATGCTGAGGAAGAAACCGTAGAGCCTGCCGAGGTGCACATGCCCGAGGTCGTGGGACGCGTGGCCTTTGAGAATGTGAAGTTCTCATATCTGCCAGAGCGTCCGTTGATTGATGACTTGTCATTAGTGGCCGAGCCGGGCACAACCGTTGCCATCGTGGGTCCAACCGGTGCGGGCAAAACAACGTTGGTGAACCTCATCATGCGCTTTTATGAACTTGATGGTGGACGCATCACTCTTGATGGTCAAGACACTGCATTGATGCCTCGTAGCGAATTGCGACGCAACATCGGCATGGTGTTGCAAGACACCTGGCTATTTGGCGGCACGATTCGAGAGAACATCGCCTACGGAAACCCCTCGGCGACCGAAGAGCAAATTCGTGCTGCGGCCAAGGCTGCGTATGTGGACCGATTCGTTCACTCATTGCCGCTGGGATACGACACAGTGCTCGACAATGAAGGTGGTGCAGTGAGTGCGGGCGAAAAGCAATTGCTCACGATCGCTCGCGCGTTCCTTGCTGACCCCACCATCTTGATTCTCGATGAAGCAACCAGTTCGGTCGACACTCGCACCGAGGTGCTGATTCAGAAAGCCATGGTTGCGTTGCGCAGCCAGCGCACCTGCTTTGTGATTGCTCACCGTTTGTCCACGATTCGTGATGCCAATGTCATCTTGGTGATGGAGGCGGGCCGCATCGTGGAGCAGGGCAGTCACGAAGAATTACTTGCAGCACAGGGTGCGTACTACCGCCTATACCAATCCCAGTTCACTGGTGCAGCAACAGATCTCGCCTAGCGAGAAGCGGATCGCTACGGGATGATGTAAATCTCTGCGCGACGGTTCAAGTCTTGTTCTTTATTTGACTTTGAATTCGTCACGGGGAAGGTCGCACCGAAGCTCCAGATTGCAATGGTCTTATTCACGCCTCTGTTGCGTAGCAGTGTGCGAACTGCAGAAGCACGCTTCTGAGACAACGGCACCATGTTTGCTCGTTCGCCGCCCATATTGCCAGAGTGGCCGGTAACGATGATGGAGCTTGCATTTCGTGCAGTTGCTGCAAGTTCGGCGATGTCCTTCTTTGACGACGCCTTCACGAGAGCCGTGCCGCCATTGAAGTATGCGACAGTGGGTGGCAAGAGAGGCACTACTTCTTCTGATGCCTCGACTGTCCCAGCGGTGACCTTGGTGCGAACGGTGGCGGCGATTTTGCCATTTGATCGACGGACGACTTGAGCAATACAGCGACCAGTGTTGATGAACGCAAGGTTCTTCGCAGAGCCGAGGCACACCTTGGGTGTGAGCGAATTGATGATGTACTTCTTTGATTGCGCATCGGTGATGAGGCGGACTGCCGACATGTTGATACGTGTTGAACCAAGAGCAGTGACAACGAATGGGGTTGCTGAAGGTGTTGCCACTGGTGCTGGAGTAGCGGTGGCAACAGTGTTCGTGGTCGGCGTCCTGGTGTTGCCCTTGGTTTGGTTCTTGAAAGAACTCCACGGAGTTGTCGTTGTTGTCGTGGTGGTGGTCGTTGTAGTTGTTGTTGTGGATGCTGCCCGAGCAGCTGCGATTGCCGCAGCAGAGCCAGGGGGAGGAGTTCCGGGAACACCATTGCCTGTGAGATACACGCCGTAGAACTTGCCAGCTGTGAGTTGTGCGTTGCCAAAGGTCATCGGTGTCATTGCAAAGTTGGCTGCTGTAAAGGTTTTGCCATTCCACGTTGTAGCTGTGGGGCACTTAGAGAGGTTGAGCAATGTTGCGCCAGCAGGGGAGCCCACGAGGCTTCCGCCATCTGCAGACAATTCATACAGCAGAGCAAAGAGTTCATACCGGGGTACACCACTGGGGGCAAGACATGTCATGGACATACGGAATTGTGTCAACGGACCTGTGGTG
>WLGW01000063.1 GCA_009703055.1 Actinomycetota bacterium | reverse complement strand
TCAGCAAGAGCTGCTGCCAACTGGTCTTTCTCGGGAATTGATGCACTTGCCATGACGTTGAAACGCTACTCGCCTCTATCGCGAACGACAGGGAGGATTAGCCCTGCGCATCTTTCTGGCGTGTGCGGGCAACATGCATCGCCACCACAGTGCCAGCCATGGCGACATTCAGACTCTCCGAACGGCCGGCGTGCTCAATCGTGATCCAGGAATCAACAGCAGCATCAGAAGGAAGACCATGTGCTTCATTGCCAAGAACGACACCAATCAGGCCCGACAGGTCTGCTTCATAGATTGACTCGGGGTGAGACACCCCCAGCGAATCGTGCGAGGTTGTCCCGAGCAGCCGAACGCCTACTGCGCTCAACGTCTGTAAAGAATCAACCTGCCAGACCGGGACATGGAAGATGGCGCCAGCTGATGCACGAACTGTTTTCGGAGACCACGGATCAACCGAGTTTCCGACCAAGACGACTCCGGTTGCACCTGCCGCTTCTGCGCTGCGCACCAAAGTTCCTAAGTTTCCAGGGTCGGACACCTCGTGGAGAACGAGCAACCAATCAGAAGCCTCAAACGACAGTGACCCAGCATCAGGCATCGCGCACACAGCGAGAATTCCTCGCGGTGATTCAGTATCTGCAACGGAGTTGAACGTCTTTGCATCCAATTCGTGCGTATTGATCGGAGCCTCGAAATCGTCGTAATCCTCACGAACGTATTGCTCACGAATATCAAGACCAGCGAGGACCGCTTCCTCAACAAGTGTGGGCCCTTCAATAACGAAGGTCCCTTCCTCATAACGGAAACTGCGGCGCCCAATGAGGCGCCGCAGAGTCTGAACCCGAGGGTTCGAGGGTGACAGTGGTGTCCTGCTCAGACCAGTGCGGCCTTTGCAGTAACCACCAATGACGCAAATGCTTCTGCATCGTGCACTGCGAGATCAGCAAGGATCTTGCGGTCAACTTCGATGCCAGCAGCATTCAAGCCTGCGATAAAGCGGCTGTATGAAATGTCGTTCAAACGGCATGCAGCGTTAATGCGCTGGATCCAAAGGCGACGGAACTCGCCCTTCTTTGCACGACGGTCACGGAATGCGTATTGACCGGAGTGCAGAACCTGCTCGTTAGCGGCGCGGAATGAACGGCTCTTATTGCCGTAGTAACCCTTTGCCTTTTCAAGTACTGCACGGTGCTTCTTGCGAGCGTGAACGGCTCTTTTGACTCTTGCCATGGTGTTCTCCTACTTCTACTTATTGACGTCTATCGAAGGCCCAAAAGGCGCTTGATCTTGCGGGCATCACCAGGATGTACATCGACATCACCGGCAAGGCGACGTGTACGCACACTGGACTTCTTCTCGAAGAGGTGCTGGCGGTTCGCCTGCTGACGGCGCAGTTTTCCTGATCCGGTCTGCTTGAAACGCTTTGCAGCAGTCTTGCTTGTCTTCATCTTTGGCATGTTCTATTCCTCTACTCGTTATCGCTCTGTTCGGCTGGTGCCGGGGCTTCTACTGCATCTGCAACTGGTGCTGGTGCTGTGCTTTGTCCCTGGTCCTTTTCGACTTTTTTGGCGGGTGCCTTCTTGTCAGGAGACAAAACCATTGTCATGTTGCGACCCTCGAGACGGGCTTGGGTTTCCACTTTTGCAAGTGCTCCCAGCTGTTCAAGTGCCGCATCGAGAATCTTTGCGCCCAGTTCTGGGTGGGCAACTTCTCGTCCGCGGAATTGCAGTGTGACCTTTACTTTGTGTCCGTCTTCTAGGAAGTCACGCATATGCCGAACTTTGGTGTCGAAGTCGCCCTTTCCGATCTTTGGTCGGAACTTCACCTCTTTGATGGTGACGTGGGTTGTCTTCTTCCGTGATTCTTTGGCTTTTTGCGCCTCTTCGTAGCGGAACTTTCCGTAGTCCATGATGCGACACACTGGTGGATTCGCGAGTGGCGCGACCTCGACTAAGTCAAGATCTAACTCTCGCGCCAGGGTGAGGGCATCAGCGGTGGTGCGAACACCAACTTGACTACCGTCGGGACCGATAAGGCGAACCTCGCGCGCACGAATGCGCTCGTTGTAACGGGGTTCATTATTCTGCGGCGTAGCTATGGCTGTCTCTCTTGTGCAATGGGCCTCGCCCTCCTCTGTGTGGAACCACTTTCGTGGTTCGTTCGTGCCAGTGCACGAAGCAGAACACAGAGCAACAAGAGTTGCTCGCAATCTCGACCCGACGCACTCCTGAAACCAGGGTGGACAGGTGGGGGCGGAACCCCACTTCGCTCAGTTGACGCAGATTAGGGTATCGCCCAATGAGCGCAGACGACACCATGCCCCCCACAGAACCTCTCCTCGACGACCAGACAGCCGAGGCCCTTGAGGCAGTTGCCGAGACCCGGCGACGTCTTTCTGAGGTCCCTGCCTCAGTTGTCGTCACCAATCACGCCATGGGGCTCTTCGAATTGGCAGCAATCCACCTCTCATCTGAGCCTCCCCGCCTCGATGATGCCCAACTGGCTATCGATGCTTTGGGGTCTCTTGTTGACACCTTGGGCGACCGTTTGGGTGAGCATGCAGAGACTTTGGCAGCAGCACTCGGAAACATCCGACTGGTCTTTGTCCAGAGAGTGAATGGCTCTACAGAGAGCTGATTTCGAAGGCCTCATCACGAATCACGTGAAACTGAGGCCGAAACTGCACAGCTGTGCCTAGTTCAATCATGCGAGAGCCATCGGTCAACATGGCGCAGTGGAATGGCCACACGCGGCCTTCACCGTCGGTGATTTCACCGAGACCAATTCGACGATCGAATTGAGTGACGCGACCGGTCAGAAAGTCCGTCTGAGCCATTGGTCAGTGAATGATCTTTGAGATCGGAATCTCAAGAAGGTCAGATGCACCTGCATCAATCAATGCAGGAATCAACGTATTGATGCCTCGCTTGGCAACAACGGTTTCAATCGCATAATCACCAGAGGCAAGATGCGCGATGGTGGGTGACTTCGCTGATGGCAACAATGCAACAACCTTTTCCATCGCTTCTTTGGAAACGTTCAACTTCAACAAAACCTTGTCGCGTGCCTCAAGTGTTCCCGTGAGAAGCGTCATGATTTGCTCCATTGCGTGACGCTTCGCTGGATCTTCGAATGACTTCTTATTCGCAATAAGTTCTGTATAACTCACGAGGATTGTGTCGATGATGCGCAGACCAGCCGCACGCAAGGCACGTCCTGTTTCTGTGATATCGACAACACAATCGGCAATATCAGGAATCTTTGCTTCGCTAGCCCCGTAACTCAAACGGATGTCAGCCTTCACCCCTTGTGCTGCAAAGAAGCGACGGGTCATCTCTGGATACTCGGTCGTGACACGCACACCTTCACCAAGATCTTTCACTGACTGAGCGGGTGACGAATCAGCAACAGCAACGATGACGCGAATAGGAAGTGCTGTGGCCTTCGAGTACTTCAACTGACCAAGACTGACGACATCGCTATTGGTCTCTTCAATCCAGTCACGACCAGTGATACCAATATCGAACAAACCTTCTTGCACGTATGAAGCAATTTCCTGCGGACGAAGGATGCGGACTGAGTCAACGCGAGGGTCATCAATGGAGGCCTTGTAGTCAACAGAGGAAGAGCGGACCACGGAGAGATCGGCAGCTTCGAAGAGATCGAAGGTTGCCTTCTCGAGAGAACCTTTGGGGAGTACGAACTTAAGCACGGCATGAGGTTATCTAGGCACCCTCTGCCATAACCCCTGAATTACGAGTGTTTACAAAAATTGAGTCGGGGCGAGAGTCGCGCGGCCACGCATCCAATCGGCTGCAGGCATGGGGCCTTTGCCTTCTGGCTGCACTCGCACGAGAAGAAGATCGCCTTGTCCTGTACCCACATAGCAATCAGACTCAACTTCACCGGGAGCCAATGTTGCATCACCATCAACGAGCGCGACTTCAAGAATCTTGATTCGAGAACCACCCACAACTGCATAAGACCGCAGCGCCCTCACCTGACGGTGAATCTGGACTGCGCTCAAAGACCAGTCAATACGTTGCTCTTCAACGGAAATCTTTTTGGCATATGTCTCGCCATCGCCTTGAGCTATCGGAGTTCCTAAGCCAGTTTTCAATGTGCGCACCAAGAGGTCTGCGCCCGTCTGCGCCAGTTCGTTCGTCAAAGACACCGAGGTCGCTGCATCTGAGATAGCAACTTCTTCTCGGGCGTAGACAGCACCAGTATCGAGTGTCTCTTCGATGTCCATGATGCACACACCTGTTGTGGTGTCCCCCGCCAAGATGGCGCGTTCGACGGGCGCTGCACCACGCCATCGTGGAAGCAACGAGAAGTGAATATTGATCATGGGTGTGTGCGCAAGAATCGACGCTGGAATGATTCGACCGTACGCAACAACGATGCCCAACAAGTTCTCTTCACGATGAGCGACGACCCACTCAAGGCCGTGGCTCACGGGAATTCCTAAACGCAGTGCCACTTCTTTCACTGGGCTGGGAGACAATGACGAACCGCGACCACGCTTTGCATCGGGTCGTGTCACGACATGAGCAATCTCAAAGCCGGCATCGACGAGACGTTCAAGAACAACCGCTGCAGCAGGAGGCGTACCAAGGAAGACGAGAGGTCGAGCCTCCGCTGCCATAGCTACTTCAATCCGATATGACGAGTTTCGCCTTCGTACGAACCACCATCTGCGATTCGTGCGTACTCACGCAGAGCTTCCTCGCGCTGTTCGGGAGTCATGCGCTCAAACATCAGCACGCCGTTGAGGTGATCAAGTTCATGCTGGAACAGTCGAGCAAGCAGATCATCTGCTTCTACCTGAATGGTATTGCCATTCAGATCAACCGCCTCGAGGAGAACTTCTTTGGGACGAAGCATCTCGACGTACAGACCCGGGATAGAGAGACAGCCTTCGTCGTACACCCATTCGCCACGTGACTCAACGATGCGTGGGTTGATCAATGTTGTTGGCTCACCATCAATGTCGTACACAAAAATCTGCTTCTGGACACCGATTTGAGGAGCTGCCAAGCCAAGACCTGGCGCTTTGTACATCGCTTGCAGCATTGCCTGTGTCAAGCGAATGACCTTGCCGTCGATGTTCTCCACCTGTTCTGCCACTGCGGTGAGAACCGGATCTCCGAAGGTGCGGATGTCATAACCCATAATCTGAAAGGCTACATGGGTCATGAACTCGTCACCTGAATCCCGCGGCTCGCATTATTTCAGCGAGAGCCCTGCAGGGCCGTCGCGGCCATCCGAGTTTGACATCGTTGTCAATGGACACACCCTCACATTGGAGTCTGATGTGGGCGTCTTCAGCCGACATGGACTTGATAAGGGAACTGCAGTCCTTCTGGACATCATGAGTCGGGGTAACTACCCCACCATCGCCGACGGATCATTTCTTGCAGACATCGGATGTGGCACCGGCGCTATCGCACTGACCTTGGCATCTCTGTATCCGGCATGCACTGTTATTGCAGTTGACGTGAATGAGCGAGCACGTGCCCTCTGTGCATCAAATGCCAAAAAGAACGGCCTCTCGAATGTCAAGGTTCTCGCCCCCGAGGAACTTGATGAGTCCATTCGCTATGCATTGCTGTGGTCCAATCCACCCATTCGCATCGGAAAGACAGCACTTCGCCAACTTCTCGACGAGTGGATGCAACGCCTTGCGGTTGATGGGACCGCTCATTTGGTCGTGAGCAAAAATCTTGGTGGAGACTCTCTCGCACAATGGCTCACCGACAGCGGATTTGCGACTCACAAACTGGCGAGCAGCAAAGGATTTAGAGTCTTCGAGGTAGCTGCGCGTCAGTAGCGCTTCGGGCCGGCATGCACGCGCAGTGCTGTTCCGTAATGCTGTCGCAGCACCTGAATAGCCGCAGCCAGTGCAGCATTGTCCACACTTTTTACAACGAGTGAGTCATCGTCGCGTGCGACGTCAACATTGCTGAGAGATGGAACATCATCAAGCGACTTTGGTGCAACAACACTCACACGCACCATTGAGGAAAATGGTGGAAGAGAAAATGCTTGGCGCTGCGCGATGTCCTTCTTCATCCAAGCCAAGATGGCTGTTGACGGATCTGTCGCGGCCAACGCCTGCAATAACGGGTGGTGCGGTTGACGCGTTTGGATGACAACACGTCCATGTGGGCCAACGATTCGTGCGGCCCGAGCCACTAATGAAAGAACTTCCCTCGATGCGGTAATTCTCGGTGCGCCGAGGTCTCGGTCAATGTCAGCGAAGACAACTGCATCCGTCGAAGGGATTCGATACAGCACTGCTTCTGTTCCGATGAAGACACTTCCCTTTGTCCACGTGTCATCGGACTCTGCTGTCACTTCGACGACAGGATTACGTGTCGACTTCACCACTTGAGATACAAGCTGAGACACACCACCCCTCGGCACAACAAAGGATGTTCGACCGCATGACACACACACTGATCCTGCCGCTGCGTGGCAGCGCACGCAGAACAACTCACCATCATCCGATTGGGTCAATAACGATGAACACTCACCACACGCTTGTACTGCACGACAGGACTTGCACGCGATGAGTCGTGCTTTGCCTTTTGTGTTCAACACACACACTGTGGTTAATCCTGGCGTAGTTGCACTCTCCAAGAGCTCCGATGAAAGCAAAGACCCACTGACAGGCACATCATCAAGATTCACAATGCTGATTGCCGGCCACTGAGCCTCGCCTAGTGATACCAGTGCTACATCTGATTCGGTCTGCATGGCAGCAGCCGACGGAACCGGAGAAGTAAGAACGCACGGAACATTTGCACGCCGTGCACGTTCCCGGGCAACGTGCGGTGCATTCCACGTCGGTGCACGTTCTTCGTGGTGCAACTCATCATGTTCATCGATGACAACAATGGAAGACAATTCAGCACACGGTGCAAGGACTGCTGAACGAGCACCAATGACAATGTCGACACCTGTTTTTGCAGCGTCCCAATCATCAGGAATAAGAGCTGTGGTGAAACCACGCCGGCGAAGTGCTGCCGCACCCATGACCGCCATGCGCTGAGTAGGACACACCACAAGAACGGAACCATCACGAGCAAGTTCTGCAACGACATGCAGTGCAGATGCCAACGGCGGCACCATCAACACACCGCCACCACGAGAGACAAGTTCACGTGTTGCCGTCGTTACTTCATCGTGAGGAAACGTTGGGTTTTGACCGCGACGCGGATTGACATGACGACCACGCATACGAGGTGCAGAAGCACTGCTCAATGTTGCACGCCAACTACCAAACCACTGCTGGGACATCCACTGCGTCAGCGACACAACGTCAGGCTCAACACCATCACCAGACACAGAGATAATCGGAACGAGCCGACTGATATCGACTTGCACATCAGTGCGCTCATCAGCGTTGCCGATTTCTACAATCCATCCGCCAACACGGCGCCCATTGAGGTCAATACGAACTCGAGTCCCTCGACCAACACGTGGCACAAGGGACTCGGGTACGAGGTAATCAAAGACTTTGTCGATGCCCGAAACCTCGGGCACCACCGACGCGATGATCGGTGACAGAATCGTCAGAGCTTGACGGCGGACTTGAAGTCAGACAAACGTGAGAGTGCTTCCCACGTGAACTCTGGCTCGTTACGACCAAAG
>WLGW01000062.1 GCA_009703055.1 Actinomycetota bacterium | reverse complement strand
TCTGTGACGCTGTCGGACATATAACTCACCTCTCCTGCCAAAAACTTGGCTCTAACAGAACAAAAGGCACGGGGGGTACCCGTGCCTCCGGTTCACCGAACTTCAAAGGACGGCTTCAATGATAGCCATCAGAACTAAGGTTTCGCTCTAATGCTTCGCCTCTCACACCTCTTCGTTCGTACCCTTCGAGATGACCCTTCCGATGCGGAAGTGCCGTCCCACCGCCTGCTGGTCAGAGCCGGCTACATCCGCCGGGCCGCCCCCGGTGGCTACACATGGCTCCCCTTGGGCTGGCGGGTCCTTCGCAAGGTGGAAAACATCGTTCGTGAAGAAATGGATGCCATTGGGGCTCAAGAAGTGCATTTTCCTGCCCTTTTGCCTCGCGATGTCTATGAAGCCACCGGACGCTGGTCTGAATATGGCGACAATCTCTTTCGCCTAAAGGACCGCAAAGGTGCCGATTTCCTTCTCGGCCCCACTCACGAAGAGATGTTCACCCTTCTCGTGAAGGATCTCTACAGCAGCTACAAGGACCTCCCCGTCTCGCTGTACCAAATCCAGACCAAGTACCGAGACGAGGCTCGCCCCCGCGCTGGTCTTCTCCGTGGACGTGAGTTCCTCATGAAGGACAGCTATTCCTTCGACATTGACGACGAAGGCTTGGCCAAGAGTTACAACGACCATCGCGATGCCTACGAGCGCATCTTCCAACGCCTCGGCATTCCTTACGCCATCGTGAAAGCGATGAGCGGTGCCATGGGTGGCTCGATGAGTGAAGAGTTCCTCGCCCCCATCGAGGTGGGTGAAGACACGTTCGTGCGTTGCACTGCGTGCGACTACGCAGCAAACACCGAAGCAGTCACTACTGGTGCATTGGCCCCGGACACATCGGACTACCCCGCCACGTCAACACTGGCCACACCGAACTGTCCCACCATCGCAACATTGGTGGAGTACTTGAATACCAATAGCCCTCGTGCCGACCGCGCCTGGACTGCTGGCGACACACTCAAGAATGTGGTTCTCACTCTTCGTCACCCCGACGGCACAACTGCAGCACTTGTTGTTGGTGTTCCCGGAGATCGCGAAGTCGACATCAAGCGCATCGAAGCACAAGTCTCCCCTTCTGAAGTCGCCCCGATGGACGAAGCTGAATTCGCAAAGCATCCTGGACTTGTTCGCGGATACATCGGACCGCAGGTTCTTGGTGAAGAGAGCGCAACTGGTGTTCGCTACTTGCTTGACCCTGCTGTTGTTCCTGGTAGCGCGTGGGTCACTGGTGCAAACGCCAAAGATTCTCATGTGCTGAATCTCGTCAACGGACGTGACTTCACTGCTGACGGTTCTATCGAAGCTGTTGAAGTTGCTGGCGGCGACCCATGTCCAAACTGTGGCAAGGCGTTAGAGATTGCACGCGGAATTGAGATTGGTCACGTGTTCCAACTCGGACGCAAGTATGCGGAGAAGTTGGAACTGAAAGTGCTCGACCAAAACGGCAAAGCACAAGTAGTCACGATGGGCTCGTACGGCATTGGTGTATCGCGCGCAGTTGCTTCGGTCGCTGAAGTGTTCCACGACGAAATTGGTTTGAAGTGGCCACGCGCAATCTCGCCTGCCGATGTTCATGTTGTTGTGACTGGAAAAAATGGGGACGACATCACTATCGCTGGCGAGAAGTTGGCAGCCGAACTGGAAGCCCAAGGACTTGAGGTCATTCTTGATGACCGCAATGGCGTGTCTCCTGGCGTGAAGTTCAAAGATGCAGAACTCATGGGCATCCCCACCATCGTGGTTGTTGGAAAATCTCTCAGCGAAGGCAACGTAGAAATTCGTGACCGTCACTTAGGCACGAATACACCAGTCGCTCTTGGTGATGCTGTGGCGCATGTGTTGAACGTGGTGCGAGGAAACTAAACCATGCCTCGTCGCATTATTGGCGTCGTGAAGAACTACGACTGGGGTGACTCGACGTCAATTGCCGCAGCGTTGGGAATGGCCCCGAGCAGTGCGCCGATTGCGGAGTACTGGTGGGGAACACATCCACAAGGTTCGTCTCGAGTTGACGGCACGGGCGAGATTGATCTCAGTGATGAACTTGGCTCATTAACAATTCTCGTCAAGTTGCTTGCGTGTAATCAATCTCTTTCGCTGCAGACTCACCCCACCGTTCATCAAGCGGTGACCGGCTTTGCCAAAGAAGAGTCGATGGGCATTCCCCGCGATGCTCCATCTCGCATGTATCGCGATGAGTCAGACAAGCCTGAGATGTTGATCGCACTCACGCCCTTTGAAGCACTGTGCGGATTCACCGACGTTGACTCTGCAGTGGAACGTCTCCGCACGATGAACTGGCATGACGAGGCCGACATTTTGGAACAGAGCGGTATGAACGGATACCTGTTGTGGGCGTTCGAACAGCATGATTCTCCGAACATGAGTGACGCGCCTTCATGGTTGCGCAACATTGCACAGCAACACCCCACAGATCGCGGACTACGCGTCGCACCACTGTTGCATCACGTGACTTTGCAACCCGGAGAAGCCATCTGTCTGCCTGCAGGAAACTTGCATGCATATCTCCACGGATTCGGCCTCGAGGTGATGAGTTCATCAGACAATGTGATTCGAGCAGGCTTCACCAATAAACACATTGACATCGCTGAACTACTTCGCATTGTGGATGTCACCCCACTCGCACACCCGGTGGTCTCTCCATCACACGTTGATGGTCATGACGTGTACCCATCACCATCGCCAGCATTCTCGGTCTCGCGTGCAACTAGTGGATCACTGAACTTGACTGCGAGCAACAACCTTCGCATTGTTGTCGTGATCAAAACGGGGGCTACTGAGGCCTACGTGGTGGCTGCAGGAGAATCAGCAACATTTAGTTCTGATGGATCCATCTGGATCATCACTCAGAATTAATCCTTCATCGTCTTTCGGATTTCAACAATCTTTGACTCAGCGTCATTGGCGTCGTCACCCTTTTCGTCCATCAACTGCGAACGGTCACGTGCTGCTTCACGTTCTGCAAGCTTTGTGTCGGCACGAGCAATCGCCGCATCGGTGCCGTGTTCATTGATGAACTCAGCCCACTCAACCAGAGCTTCCACCATCTCGCGCTCGGGCACTACTGCAACGTTGCGGCCCTTCACAAACAAGTGACCACGCTTGTTGCCAGCAGCAATGCCGAGGTCTGCTTCACGCGCTTCGCCAGGACCATTCACCACGCAGCCCATCACAGCAATTTGCAATGGCAGTTTCTTATCTTCAAATGCCTTCATGGCGCGGTTCGCTACATCGATGACATCAATCTCGGCACGACCACAACTAGGGCATGCAATGAGATCGACGTTCTTGCGCTCACGTAAACCGAGAGCTTCCAACAACTGACGACCTGCACGAGCTTCTTCCACAGGGTCTGCAGTGAGGCTGTATCGAATCGTGTCGCCAATGCCTTCCAGCAAGAGTGTGGAGATACCTGCTGTTGCCTTGACCAAACCTGCAGGTGGTGGCCCCGCTTCAGTGACACCGAGATGCAATGGGTACGACACTGCATCAGCGAGTAATCGATACGCCTGCACCATCAGTGGAACATTGCTGGCTTTCACAGAAATCTTGATGAGATCAAAGTCAACTTCGTTGAAGTACGCAATCTCTTGCAATGCAGATTCCACCATTGCTTCTGCAGTGAGGCCGCCGTACTTCTCATACAGCGCAGGATCAAGAGAGCCGCCATTCACGCCGATGCGAATTGGAAGATTGCGATCACGAGCCTCTGATGCAACAGCCTTGATGTGTTCAGGCTTGCGAATGTTGCCGGGGTTCAATCGCAGTCCGTGTACGCCTGCTTCCATTGCAGCGAGCGCCATCTTGTACTGATGATGAATGTCAGCGATGATCGGAATAGGAGAACGCGGAACAATCTGCGCCAAACCTTCAGCAGCTTCTTGTTCATTACATGTGCAGCGCACGATGTCGCAACCGGCAGCAGCGAGCGCATAAATCTGCTGCAACGTGCCTTCAACATCTGCGGTCTTTGTCGTGGTCATGGACTGCACCGAAATAGGTGCTCCCCCGCCCACGGGCACTTTGCCCACAGTGATCTGCTTGGTCTGACGGCGCTCGTACATCGGTTACCAGTGTGTCAGTTTCAGCAGGCTTTAGCCGAGAGGCTTCGTGATATCGAGGTAGAGACCTGTCACAAGCAGGAGCCCGAGAACGCCGACCACGAATGTGGCCACTGGCACCATCTTGTTGATATCGGCCCTATAAGGCTTGCCCTTGCGGGACCGAATCCGTTCATACGTGGCAATGGCGGCATGGCCACCGTCGAAGGGCAAGAGGGGGAACATATTGAAAACGCCCACAAAGACATTCACGCTGGCCAGCAAGAGCAAGATGCCCTTGAAGCCGTCGGACTCACCGATGCTGCCACCCACTTGACTGACTCCGACCACCGTGGTGGGTCGAGTCTCGAGGGATTCGTCTGTCCCTGTGAGGTGTCGAATCGAATTCATGGGATTCAGGGCAATCACTACACCCTTGACCGAGTTGCCGATAGTGGAGCCGATATCGGCCACACTGTGACCCGCTGCAGCGATCGGAGAGAGTCTCTTCCAACCCCAATCGTCGGCCCAGATGCCGAGGTAGGCGCGATCATCACCACTGGGGTGAGAATCCAATGTCGCCTGAACGGTCTTTGCAATGCCGTCACGTTCAATGACAACGTCAATGGAATCACCGGGCTTATTGGCAGTGATCGCGGCCGACACGCTGTCGTAGTTCGTGATTGGTTGTCCATCGATGCTGCGCACAATGTCGCCATTACGGATACCCGCATTGAACGCAGGACTCTTTTCAAGATCAACATTCTTGACTGTTGCAATGCCCGTTGATTGCTCACGACCCGCCGTGGCAAATACTGCGAAGAACAACACGAAAGCAATCACCATATGCATGAGCGAACCAGCGGTGATCACCAACAGACGACGTGGATATGACTTCGATCGATACGCGCGGGACTCGTCTTCGGGCTCCACTTCATCAATGTTGTTCATGCCGATGATGCGAACAAATGCACCGAGCGGCAATGCACGCACGCCGTATTCCACTTCGCCTTTGGTATGACTCCAGACGCGTGGGCCGAACCCCATAAAGAACTGTGTGGCTTTCATGCCAGTGAGTCGTGCCGTAGAGAAATGGCCGACCTCATGCAGGAAGATCGAGATGAGCAACCCAAGAACGAAGACAAATGTCCAGATGTTGTTGAACGCTAACCATCCGAGCAACAACAGCATGACAACGCCCGTGAAACGACCTGACGGCGAGACCTGGTCGGGCGCACCTTCGACAGATCCGCCGGCTGCCATTTCACTACGGAAACGTTGATAAAAATTACTCATCGGGTGAGTTCCTCTTCTGCCAATTGACGGCCTTCTGCATCTGCTGCCAACACATCTTCTTCCGATTGAGGTGTGGTGACGTTGAATCTCTCCATCACACGCTCGACATATCGAGCAATGTCTGCCCACATAATGCGACCGCCAAGAAACGCCTCGACAATCACTTCATTGGCGGCGGACAAAGCGGCGGGCGCAGTTCCACCTGCACGACCAGCGGCATAGGCAAGGTCAAGACAGCGGAAGGTGCTGCGATCAGGTGCCTCAAAATCAAGGCGTGACAGTGTCGTCCAATCGATACGACCAAATGGCGTCGAGATGCGCGATGGATAGCCGAGTGCGTATCCGATCGGCAAACGCATATCGGGCATCGACAACTGGGCGATTGTCGAACCATCGGTGAACTCCACCATTGAGTGCACAACAGATTGCGGATGAACAACAACATCAATGTTGTCGTACGACGTGCCGTACAACTCGTGTGCTTCGATGACTTCGAGCCCTTTGTTCATCAATGTCGATGAATCAATCGTGATCTTCGGACCCATCTTCCACGTGGGGTGATCAAGTGCTTGATCAACCGTGACTGCGGCCAAGGACTCTGCGCTACGGCCACGGAAGGGACCACCACTTGCGGTAAGAACAAGACGAGACACTTCTGCCCCTGCATCAATAGATGAACGAAGACATTGATGCAATGCACAATGCTCGCTGTCAACGGGGACTAACTGTGCGCCAGGAGTTGCACGCAGTGGCTGCACGATTGGGCCCGCTGCAATCAGACTTTCTTTATTCGCCAATCCCAATGTGCGACCCGCACGAAGAGTGTCAAGCGTGACTGACAAGCCGGCGAAGCCAACAACGCCGTTGATGACAACATCTGCAGTCTCAACAACGTCGGACAAGCTGCCCGTGACCTGCACGCCAGGCAGAGCCGAAGCAACACGAGCTCGCTGTGATTCATCGGTGACGACAACAAGCTCAGGACGCAGTAACAAGGCCTGTGCAATCACCACATCTGCCGAAGAGCCCACGGCCAATGCAGAGACGCGGTAGTTCTGAGGCTCAGCCATGACGACGTCAATGGTCTGGGTGCCAATAGAGCCAGATGAACCGGCTATCGCTACGCGCTTTTGTGTCACGTGGTCAGTCTGTCAGTGCGATGCGTCAATGAGGCGTCGCGCCATGTGTGAACTACAGCCAGGGCTGCAGAACAAGCATGAGGTAGTACGCCGCAGGAAGAACGAAGAGGAAACCATCGAAGCGATCAAGAACGCCACCATGGCCAGCAACAATGCTTCCGAAATCCTTCACATCAAGGTTGCGCTTGAACATTGATTCCACCAAATCACCCAACGGCGCCATGGCAGCAACCACGAGACCCAGTGCAATCCACTCGCCCATGGAGTCCCATGTGCCGTTCTGTGAACCAAAGATGATGAGAGCAACAATGCTGGCAAGGGCACCACCGACTGCGCCTTCGATTGTCTTATTAGGGCTCACCCATTCACGCAACGGTGTGCGACCAACAGATGATCCAACGAACAACCCACCGATGTCATTTGCAATCACTGCGACAACAACCATGAACAACGTGTCGGTACCCACATGAGCACCAGCACCATTCACCGAGTAGCGAAGGATGAGCGCAGCGAATGCGCCCATCAGGCCAATCCATGTCATTGCCATTGTTGTGATGGCAACGTTTGGCATCGGACCACTTTGAATGCTGGTAGCTCCGAGGAAACCAATGGAGGTTGCGAGGAAGCCAAATGCAAACACGAGAGGCAATGCGCCGTCACCCATCCAATATGCAGCAAGTGGTGCTGCAATACATGTGATGAGACCAGCGAATGTTGCAGGGCGATAACCCTTCTCTGTGACCTTGCTGAAGAACTCGACTGCTGCCAAACCGACAACTGCAAGAACGATGAGCATGACTGCTGCTGGACGCCACATGATGGCGCCGAGGAACGCTGCAACGAGGATGAGTCCTGTTGTGACAGCTGCTGGCATATCGCGACCGCCGATACCAGGACGAGGTCCGCGTGGACCAGCACGACGTACGGGCTGCGGGCGACCACCACGTGGAACGCCACCGGTGATATCACGCGATGGATCACGTGGGTACTCGCGGCTGAAATCGCCTGTTACATCTCGCGTCACATCACGTGTCTGACGACGACGCTCATCGGTCGGATCAGTACCAATGGTCAATCGTTCAGGACGACGAGTGGGCTCGCTCGGCGCTTGGAATGTGCCCCATACAT
>WLGW01000061.1 GCA_009703055.1 Actinomycetota bacterium | reverse complement strand
TTCTTTGGAATGTCTTTGAAAGGAGTCTTCGGATCGGTCTGAGCGTCTTTCGGCAAGCCGAGAGTTTTTTCACCAATGATGTTGCGTTGCACTTCGTCACTGCCCCCAGCGATGGAGGCTGATGGCATGGACAAAAAGAAATGTTGCACTTTGCCTTCAACGGGCAAATCATCACCCGTGAGCATTCCATCGGCACCCAGAAGTTCCATTCCAAGGTCTCGTGAAATGCGCAAGCCATTCGTCCAGTGCAGCTTCATCGTGGAAGCTTCAGCGCCAGGGGATTGACCTTTCTTCATGGTGGAGGCAATACGTTCACGAGTCATCTCGGCAATGCGCTCGTTTATAGACAGGTCAATCATCTTTTGCCGTTGTATCGCGTTCAGCCCTTGAGGAAGATCAATCTTCTGCAAGGTGGAAAGAAGACCACCGTATTCATCGGGATGAGAACGCTTGGCTTTGACATATTCAAGAAGTTCTCCAACGGCGCGGTCGAGATAGCCAGCTTGTTTTCCTGCAGGCACACGGACTCCACCACCAGCACCTTCCGATAAACCACTTCGTTCGAATCCCAATGTCGCTGCAGTGATGGCCCAGCCATTGTTGATGTCGGACACACGGTCGGCATCACTCACACGTGCATCATTGAAAAAGACTTCGTTGAAATGCGCAGCACCATTCATTTGCTTAATGGGCCTGATCTCGACACCTGGCTGTTCAAGGTCAATGATGAAATATGTCATGCCCTTGTGCTTTGGCTGATCAAAATCATTGCGAGCGACCAACATGCCGCGAGTTGAATGAAGTGCTCCCGATGTCCAGACTTTCTGACCATTGATAATCCATTCATCGCCATCACGTTCTGCTCGACATGACACGCTTGCCAAGTCGGACCCGGCACCAGGTTCGCTGAACAACTGGCACCACCCCTCGGTTCCATTTGCGAGGGAGGGAAGCCACCGCTGCTTCTGTTCTTCGGTACCAAATGTCATCGTGACGGGTGCACCCATGAGCACGCCAAGTCCTGTGGGTGCACCGATGATTGTTCTCTTGGCGAAAGCGCGTGCAATGTCGTTTTGTTCCGCCTCGGTACAGTCGCGACCAAACCATGCACTCGGCCATCGCGGAAACGAGAGGCGTGCATCGTTCATCATCTGCCACCACTGGCGCAGTGTTAAGGAGTCATCCCAGTTCTCCTCAATCCAGTCGAGAGTGAACTGATACATCAGCTGAGAGCAACGCCTAAATGGCGCAATGCCATTGCCGAATACACCGCAGTGCCACGTCGCATGTAGTCCTCTGCATAAATCGCACGGTTGCTGTGGTTGGGTGCAGCCTTCATGATGTCCATTCCTTCAGGCATTAGACCAAGGAACATCATGGAGCCTTGCACACGATTGAGAACGTAACTGAAGTCTTCAGCACCCATCACCGGATTGTCCATGATGCGCACGTTGCGATCACCCGACACTGCAGTTGCAACATCTGCTGCGAAACCTGCAAAGTCATGGTCGTTAACGGTGACGTCATATCCGTACTGCAAATCAATGTCTGCATCCATGCCATGGGCGGCAACAATGCCTTCTGCAACACGGCGAATGCCATCGTGAATCAACGTACGTGTGCGCTCGCTGACTGCGCGCATGGTGCCGTTAATCATTGCTGTTTCAGGGATCACGTTGCTGGTGGTGCCGGTATGAATCTGCGTCACGGTGATCACGCCTGGGTCGAACACGTCAATGCGGCGCGTCACCAGTGTCTGCAACGCCTGGACAATTTCACACGCAACAGGAACAGGGTCAAGAGTGAAGTGTGGTGCACTGCCGTGTCCGCCTTTGCCCTTGATAGTGATCATGAAGTTGTCGCTCGATGCCATCATCGTGCCCCCCTTCAATCCGAGGAAGCCACCGGGGATGTTTGATGCTGCGTGGATTGCGAATGCACCAGTGACAGGTGATTCAGTGCCAACATCGAGAAGGCCTTCGTTCAACATTTCCGAAGCGCCGTTGTAACCCTCTTCACCGGGCTGGAACATGAAGAGCACGCGACCTGCAATGTCGGCCTTGCGTGCGCTGAGAATTTTGGCAGCGCCCATGAGCATTGATGTATGAGTGTCATGCCCACATGCATGCATCACATTCTCGACACGAGACTTGAATGCAACGTCGGTGTCTTCGGGCATGGGCAGCGCGTCCATGTCGGCACGAAGAAGAACAGTGGGGCCTGGCTTGTCACCAGTGAGCATCGCTGCAATGCCACTTGTTGTTTCATGCAGTGTGATGTCGAGAGGCAATCCTTCGAGCGACTGCAACACGCGATCACGCGTGCGTGGAAGATGGTTCGAGATTTCTGGCCATTCGTGCAAGTCACGACGCATCGCCACCATGTCGTCGAAAACGTCATTGGCCTGCTCAAGCAGGCCTGCCGGGTTGCCGTGCTGCTCGCGTGCATCGTCGGTGGTGAGAGTGTTTTTGGCCATGCCTAATGGTAGGCAGATGGCAATGGTCACACCTACGGCGGCGCACCCGGAGAACTCACCCGATGAGTTAGTAGAAGAGGTGGATTCGTTGGGCACCGTGCTGCGACTGGTGACGCGACGCCAGATGCGCGCCGAGGCTTTGTGGCACCGAGCGGTGTTTATTGCGGTGCGATCCTCAACGGGACAGTTGCTTATTCATCAACGAGCGATGACAAAGGATGTATGGCCTGGCTGGTGGGATGTTGCCGTTGGCGGGGTGGTGTCTCCGGGGGAGTCGTGGGAGCAAGCCGCAGAACGCGAACTGGCCGAAGAATTGGGGGTCTCGGGGGTGGAGCTACGCCCGCTGGGCACCGGCGCGTATCGAGACAATGAAGTGAAGCTGGTGGCGGCCTGCTTTGAGGCCGTGTGTGATGGCCCCTTCAGGTATTCGGACGGGGAAATCATTGAGACACAATGGGTTGCGTTAAAAGACTTAGGAAGCCGAATTACTCAGGATTCCTTTCTTCCCGACAGCATTGCGCTGATCTTGCCCCGAATCGGGCTGTAGCGCCCTGAAATCAGCCCCTTAGGCTTCAAGGCGTGATCAAGGTCGAATTCACGATTGAGCCATTTGAAATGGGCGAGGCACCCGAGCGGGTCACTCGCGCCGTGGCGGCAGTCGAGGCCTTGGGCATCCCGGTCGAGATCGGGGTTTTTGGCTCGTCCTTCACCGCTGACGCATCGCAAGTGGGATCAGCCGTAACGGCCCTGCTCGATGCCGCCTATTCATTGGGCGCCACTCACGTCACGATCGATACCCAGGTCGTTAGCTAGTGGCATTTGTTCAGCACCCGTTGTTGACAGCTGTGAAGCCCATTCTTGATGCAGTGGGCGCACAACTGATTTCGGTGGACGACGCACGCATCAGTGACATGGCCTTGGAGTGGGATGGCGAAATCATCGCCGCTGTTCGTTTGCCTCGTTTGCATGGTGCTCTTGAACGCTTGATTGAACAAGTGGAGAAAGAACTCGGTGCACGTTTGCCCGACCTCTCACGCAACGACAAGCAGTTAGCTGTGAAGTTGTTGGATCAGCGTGGTGCATTCACATTGCGCCGTGCTGTGGAAGATGTTGCTGACGCGATGGGTGTCTCACGCATCACCGTGTACAACTACCTCAACGCATTGCACCGTTAAAGACAATTTTGCATGGCGTGTTGGGAAGTTCGCTTACTACCGATACAAATGTAATTGTGATGACAAAGGAAATTTTCGTGTCCCTCCGGCATTGATCGCAAATAGCGGTCTCTTGCAATGGAGACATAATGAAAAATCATTTCCCCGAGGGTTACTGTCCTCAACGTGAGAAAGTCCTCGACCTTTCTCGCTCGGTACTAACTGGTAATCGCTGTTTCTCGCGTCGTCGTCGCTACCACGGGCGCTACATGGCAAAGGTCGAACGCCAAATCTCGCGTGATCAATTACGCAGAGCTGCTTCTTGGATGTGCATCTGTGATGGTGACGTCACTATTAATTGCTCTCTCTGCTACAACGATGACATGCCCACTATCAGCGAGACCTGTGCTGGTATTCGCGCATTAAAAAAGATGGATGCAGGGGACTTGTTTGAGGGCCCTGCGGATGATCTTGGTCAGATGTTCCGCTGGTTCCTCTGGCGCACAGAGGGCATGGATCATTACGAAGCGGAGGCGTACTTGCGTGCGATGTTCTTGTGTTCGCCTTTTGGTCATTCGGTCAAGACCCGTCATGCGTTCGATCACTTATTTGACGAAATCGCCGCCTACCGCGTTAACAACTACGACCCGCCGACGAGATTCCGCACCACCGTGGTTGAGAACTTATGCCGTGTCAGCAAGGAAGGTTCGGTGGCAGCCTGAGCCGTATCCCGGGGCGCCTCGGGCTAACACACCCCTCTGCCAGAATGACCTGATGGAATCTTTGATTGTTGTCCTTCTCGTTGTCTTGATTGCCGCAGTTGTCGTGGTCGGACTCAAAATTGCCTCCGGATCAAGCAAAACTGCTCCTCAAGCACCGACAACTGTCATGGCGCCTCCGGTCGACATCGCGCCCATCATTGAAGCCGTCAAGGCTTCAATTGATATCGCTGCAATTAGTACAGGTGTACAAGGGGCAGTGCAAACAGAGATGTTGAAGACAGCTCAGGCAGCACTGGCTGCAAACAATGAACAGGCTCAACAACAAGCCAATCAAACTCTTGCAGGTCAGTCACAAGCGTTAGATCAGCAAGCAAAGATTCTGCTGCAACCATTTGAAGAGCGCATTAAGCAGCTGACCGAATCTGTTGCTGCCTTGCAAGGTTCATATACCGCGGAGCAGGCAACCGTGATTGCTCTCACACAGCAGATCACAACACTGCAGGAATCAACAACGACACTGAAGAACGCGCTGAAGTCGCCTACGGCTCGCGGTTCATGGGGTGAGAACCAATTGCGCAATGTGATTCGTATGGCGGGCATGGAGAACTATTGCGATTTCACCGAGCAGTTCACTGGTGGTGTTGGCGAACGTGATCAACGTCCTGACGTTGTTGTGAATCTTCCGAGTGGAGCACGCCTTGCTGTTGACTCGAAGGCTCCACTTGCGGCCTATCTTCGTATGCAAGAAGCGACCGATGTTGCAGTGCAAGAGCAGGAACTGAAACAACACGCGAAGGATATTCGCACTCACGTGAAGACTCTTGCGGAGAAAAAGTACTGGGATCAGTTTGGCCATGCAACGCCTGACTTTGTCATTATGTTCATTCCAGGTGAAGGGTTCGTCGCCGATGCGATGAAGGCCGACACAGCGTTACTTGACGATGCAATGAAACAGAGAGTTCTGATTGCATCGCCTGTGAATCTTCTCGGCCTTCTTCTCACGATTTCAAAAGGCTGGCAGGCACATTCTCTCGCAGAGCATGCAGAGATGGTGGCCAAACTTGGTGTCGAGGTTTACGAACGAGTCGGCGTTGTCATCGAAGAGATGAACAAAATGGGTAAGAACCTAGGAACTGCAAACACTGCCTATAACGACATGGTGGCGTCGTTTGAGCGCCGTCTGCTTGTTACGTTACGCAAGTTCAAAGATCTTGGTGTCGTTCAGTCCGACATAAAAGATGTGAAGGCAATTGAGACAGCTAGTCCACGTGAAATCAACGCTGCCGAAGGTCGACAGGAACTTCCTGCTCCTCAAACGAAGGAACTCGAGTCTTAAGACCTAGAGGCGACGAAGGTTTACCTTTGTGACGCGGTGATCCGCGCCCTTCTTCACCAACAACGATGCACGTGACTTCGTGGGCTCGATATTTTCCACCAAGTTCTTGCCGTTGATCTCGCGCCAGATTGTGCGAGCCATGTCAACAGCTTCAGCATCAGTGAGATGTGCATAGTGCTGGAAGAAACTGTCCGGATCACGGAACACTGTTTCGCGCAATGCTTGAAAACGGTCGATGTACCACTGTTCAATGTCTGCTTCTTCAGCATCGATGTAAATGGAGAAGTCGAAGTAGTCAGACACGAACTCGTTCGATTCTGAACCCACCTGCAACACGTTCAATCCTTCAAGAATCAAAATGTCGGGTTGATTGATCGTGACGCGTTCATCATCAACAATGTCGTACACAACGTGGCTATACACCGGCGCAGTGACTTCGGCTGATCCGCCCTTCACATCGCGAAGGAAAGAGAGCAACGCTTTCGTGTCATAGCTTTCAGGAAAGCCCTTGCGATTCATGATGCCGCGATCTTCCAACACTGCGTTAGGAAAGAGGAAGCCATCTGTGGTGATGAGATCAACACGTGGGTGATCTGGCCACCGCGTGAGAAGTTCCTGCAAAATACGAGCGAACGTGCTCTTGCCTACTGCGACAGAACCAGCAATACCAATGACGTAGGGAACTTTGGGCGCCATTGCTCCAAGGAACGTTGCAGATACTTTGTGCAGATTCTGCGTTGCACTCACATAGAGATTGATGAGACGTGTCAGCGGCAGATAAATCGCAGCGACTTCATCGAGGTCAATCTTTTCGTTGATACCGCGAAGCTCTTCGAGGTCACGCTCACGAATGGTGAGTGGAGTAGCTGCACGAAGGTCAGCCCATTCATCTCGGTCAAACGCCAAGTATCGAGACGAGTTGGGAGAATTAATCACGGTGGAACGCTACGAGCAAAAGGTCAGCGTTTCCACGGTGCACATGGCGATACTGCGCCATTTCCACCCGTGAGAATCTCGTATCCATCAGCGGTGACCACCAAAGTGTGCTCAAACTGGGCAGTACGGCTGCCATCAGCAGTCACGGCGGTCCAGTCGTCGTCCCACATCTTGTGGCGTGTTTCGCCACTTGCGGTGATCATCGGCTCAATCGTGAAGGTCATTCCTTCGCGCAAGATCATCGTGTTACGAGGGTCGTAGTAGTGCAACACCTGAATGTCGGTATGGAAGTTCTCGCCAATGCCGTGGCCGATGAATGCGCGCACCACGCCGTACTTGTGCTTCTTTGCGTGCACTTCAATCGCACGACCAATCTCGTTAAGAGCAACACCGGGCTTCACAGCTTCAATACCAAGCCACATGCACTCTTCAGTCACCTTGATGAGGTTCTTGTCTTCTTCAGAAATAGTGCCGACAGCAAATGATGCATTTGTGTCGCCATGAACACCATTGAGATAAATGGTGACGTCGATGTCGATGATGTCGCCATCAAGCAACACGCGATTGTCAGGAATGCCGTGACAGATCACTTCGTTCACACTTGTGCACACGCTCTTTGGGTACCCGTGATAATTCAACGGGCTGGGGTAGCCACCCATCTCAAGAGTGAGGTCATGCACGAAGATGTCGATCTCATCGGTGGTGATACCAGGGCGCACCATCTCGCCGGCACGACGAAGAATTTCTGCAGCTGCAACACCAGCGACACGCATGCGCTCGATGATCTCTGGTGACTTGACGCGTGACTCTTCGTTACGTGGCGGAACGCCAGTTTCTGCATACGGAGGCTTACCGATGGTGTCGGGTACGTAGCGCATGGGGCTGACGATGCCTGGCTGAATACGGCCCTCGGTGCCCTTGCAGCAACGCTTGTATTTACGGCCGCTTCCACACCAGCACGGATCATTCGAAGCGGGGAGCGTCTCAGGTACCTGACTCATAGAGATAAGGCTACGGGGTGACTTGACAGGTTTTGGGCGACTGGCATTAGTCATCTGCCTTCCGTACGTTCCTCGCCCAC
>WLGW01000060.1 GCA_009703055.1 Actinomycetota bacterium | reverse complement strand
GAGCGTGATCCCATGGTTCCGGTACCAACAGGAACAAGGTCGGTGTCGCCCCAGACAAGTTCAATCTTGTCCATCGGGATACCTGTTTGTTCGCTGGCAAGCATCGACCACGATGTGTCGTGACCCTGGCCATGTGGTGACGTGCCGGTGTAGATGCGAGCACTGCCATCGTCGAGAACTTCGACCTTTGCAGATTCGCCCGTGCCAACACCGCCGGTGATTTCGACATACACACTCACGCCGATGCCCAACTGCTTGGGGTCATTGTTTGCGCGACGCTCGGCCTGCTTCTTACGCCATCCGGCGTAATCGGACGCTTCGAGAGTGCGATTGAGTGACTCTTCATAGTCGCCCACGTCGTACGTGCCACCGATTGCAGTGGTGTGTGGTTCCATGAACTTTGGAATCAGGTTGACACGGCGAACTTCTGCAGCATCCATTCCGATTTCTGCAGCGAACATGTCCATCGCGCGCTCGATAGCAGCAGTTGCTTCGGGGCGACCTGCACCGCGATACGCAACTGTTGGTGTTGTATTGGTGACAACCGACGTTGTACGGCATTCGATATTCGGAATGGCGTACACACCAGAAGACATCGGGCGTGTCATGAATGGCGCGAGGATCGTGCCCATGTCAACCCATGCACCAGAGTCTTGAATTGCATGCATTTGGTAATGCGAAACTTTTCCGTTGCGAGAACCACCAATGGTGATGAACTGCAACTGAGCACGTCCGTGGCCGAGGCCGACCATTGACTCGCTACGTGTTTCACGCCAGCGCACAGGACGGCCCACGCGCTTGGCAACAACGCCGAGAAGAAGGTCTTCGGGGTAGGTGCCGATCTTTGCGCCGAACCCACCGCCCACATCGGGTGTCTTGACTCGTACTTGAGAAACATCAACGCCGTTTGCTGCTGCAATCGGTGCAGGTGCACCTTGTGCGTGTTGTGTGGAGAGCCATTGTGTGAGGCGACCATCGGGGCCCCATGCTGCAGCTGCTCCGCGCACTTCAAGGGGGCAAGGAGCAACTCGCTGATTGATGTAGCGACCAGTGACGACTACTTCGCAATCAGCAAAGTATCCCTCGCTCGTGTTCTCGGGAATACCTAATGCAGTGGTGTCGAAGACAACATTGCTGCCGCATGCTTCGTAGAGATGCAAGGAACTGGCCATTGCCTTTTCAACGTCAACAAGCGCTTCAAGAACGTCGTAGTCAACAATGACGGCTTCGGATGCATCTTCGCCTTGCTCGCGAGTTTCGCTCACGATGATGGCGAGTGGCTCACCGACGTATCTCACTTTGTCTGTTGCAAGAAGTGTGCGTGTTGCAGCGGGGTTGAACGCTGATGGAACTGGCTGCAATCCAAGATCGGCACCAGTGAAGACTGCGATGACGCCTGGCATCGCAGCAGCTTCTGAAGTATCGATAGAAAGAATGTGACCATGCGCGACACTGCTGCGCGCATAAGTGACGTGTACCGCGTTGTGCAACAACGGCTCGTCAAGAAGGTCGTCGACGTACACGCCGCCCGTGGTGAGGAACTTCGGATCTTCTTTACGAAGGACCCGGTTACCAAGAATGCTTCCGCCCATCAGATTCCCCCTGGCCTATGGCCGTTGATGTACTGAAGACACTACTCAGGGCAGCGCCACAGGGGAAAGGGGAGGTGCCGAGCCGTTAGGGCGCGAGCGGCGAGAGGGCGTTGCCTGATGCTTGGGCAACTTCTGCACGGACCCGCACGATGTCCGAGACCATTGTGTATGGCCAGGTTTGTGGCAAATCTGTGGGAAGTGCAGGCATCTGCGTGAGAGCGAGGCGCTGTTCACCGGGCAATACATATCCCAACATGGTGCGTGCAGCGTTGCGAATGCCTTCTGGGGTCGACAATTCGCTGACTTCATTCTGCAATTGCTCATTCACGTCGGCCAGAGCTTCAAATTCGGCTGTTTTTGCATCAAGAGCTTTGCTCTGAGCGCGAAAGTCACGCACCGGGATGACAACAAAGGAAAGGATGGCGGCGACGGTGAAGGCTGCTCCGACGCCACGAATGGCCCATTTGGCCGCCACATGTTTGAACTTGGCGTCTTCTGGCGTAGGCCGAACCACAGAACGAGTGAGATCACGCGTGCGCTCTTTCGCACGAGTCACTGTTGTGTTGGAACGGGAAGCCACGCCTCCATTGTGCCGTGTGAATGAGGTGCCAGCGTGGCACCCGAACATAGGTTCGGTTATCGAAGCGGTGCGAGAGCGGAGTGTCCGCGGAATCGTGCGGAGTCACCGAGCAATTCTTCAATGCGAAGAAGCTGGTTGTATTTCGCAACACGGTCGCTGCGTGCAGGTGCGCCTGTCTTGATCTGGCCACAGTTTGTTGCCACTGCAAGGTCAGCAATTGTTGCGTCTTCTGTTTCGCCGCTGCGATGGCTCATCACGCTTGTGTACGAATGGCGTGTGGTCATCTCGACAGTGTCGAGAGTCTCGCTAAGGGTGCCGATCTGGTTGACCTTGACAAGGACGCTGTTGGCAACCTTGCGATCAATGCCCATACGAAGTCGGCGTGCGTTGGTCACGAAGAGGTCGTCACCAACAAGTTGAATACGTCCGCCCAAAGCTTGAGTGAGTTGTGACCAACCGTCCCAGTCGTCTTCGGCCATGCCGTCTTCGATGCTGACGATGGGGTAGCGATCAACAAGTGATGCCCACCATTCGACCATCTGGCCACCAGAAAGAACTTTGCCTTCGCCGGTGAGGTGGTACGAACCATCGCGATACAACTCGCTCATGGCGGGGTCGAGTGCAATTGCGATGTCCTTGCCTGGTGCGTAGCCAGCCTTCTCAATTGCTTCCACCAAAACGACAACGGCTTCTTCGTTGCTTGCAAGGTTGGGTGCGAATCCACCTTCATCGCCAACGGCAGTTGACAGACCACGGTCATGCAGCACTTTTTTCAAGGTGTGGTAGGTCTCAACGCCCCAACGCAATGCTTCGCGGAAGCTGGGTGCACCCACCGGCATGATCATGAACTCTTGAAGGTCCACGTTGTTGTCGGCATGCGCACCACCGTTAATGACGTTCATCATCGGCACTGGCAAGACATGTGCGTGTGGGCCACCGACGGCACGGAAGAGTGGAAGTTCAAGTTCGTTTGCTGCTGCATGTGCAACGGCAAGGCTTGCACCCAACATTGCGTTGGCACCCAACTTCGACTTGTTCTCTGTTCCGTCAAGATCAATGAGTGCTGCGTCGAATGCGCGTTGGTCGGTGGCGTCCATACCGGTAACAGCTGCTGCGATATGTGAGTTCACATTCTCAACTGCGCGGGTCACACCCTTGCCGAGATACCGAGCACCACCATCGCGCAACTCAACTGCTTCGTGTTCACCGGTTGATGCACCAGAAGGAACGATGGCGCGTCCCGTCGCGCCGCTGTCGAGGACGACCTCAACTTCCACCGTGGGGTTGCCACGGGAGTCCAATACTTCGCGACCAATGACTTCAACGATTTCGCTCATTCACTGAACGCTAGTGAGTCGGATACGCCTTAACCACTTCCCAGAGTTCATCAAGTTGCTCCAGGGTCATGTCCTTCATCACACGACCCTGCTCGGAGGCGAGTTTTTCCACTGATTCCACCCGTGAACGGAACTTGTTCACGGCGATTCGCAGGGCACTCTCGGGGTCGACATCGAGATGGCGGGCGACGTTGACGACCGCAAAAAGAAGGTCGCCGACCTCGGCCAATGTGGCGTCGGCATCACCAGACATCAGAGATTGCTGCACCTCGCCGGCTTCCTCGCTGATCTTCGCCAAGGGTCCTTGTACATCAGGCCAGTCGAATCCGACTTTTGCTGCGCGGCTTTGCATCTTGCTCGCCAGTTGCAGTGATGGCGCTCCAAGAACGACACCATCAAAGATGCCCGTTCGCTCTGGTTTCTCTGCGCGCTTGATTGCTTCCCAGTTTGATTCCACTTCGCTCGAAGAACTCACTTCTACATCGCCAAAGACATGAGGGTGTCGCGACACCAATTTGTCGTGCACGGAACGCGCGACATCGGCCATAGTGAATCGACCTTGTTCCTCAGCGATTGCTGCGTGGAACTCGACTTGATACAACAAATCGCCCAGCTCTTCGATCAGATCATCATCAGTGCTCGGATCATTCGGATTGAGTTTCTCAATGGCGTCGACGACTTCGTATGTCTCTTCAATGAGGTAACGCACAAGAGAGTGGTGAGTCTGTTCCATATCCCACGGACACTGATCACGCAGTGTGCGCGCTAACTGATGGAAGCGCACCATCTCGGCAGCAACGGGAGTGCCAAGTGAAGGGATGTACAACGACGTGAGATGGTCAGCTTCAAGGATGCGATCCATCTCGGACCATGTGGTGTACTCGATGCGTTGATCAGGCAGACCGACATGATGCAGCAACACGACTGGTGTCGTTGGGTCGGGGTCTTCAATGCTGAGTTTGATGTCGGAGAGAACCCAATTGGCGTGAGTATGTGCGACGAGCATTGCCCCCGTCACACCAGCAGCAGCTTCAGCAAACTCGTGACCGTCAATCAGTGTGATTCCTGTTTCAACAGGATCAAGGTTGAGAACTCGCCACACGTCGTCAAGAAATGACACTGCCGAATGCAATTCAATCTCGACGTCAGTTTGGCGACGCAAATGCGCCACTGTTCGCTCAAGGACAAGAGGTGATCCAGGAACTGCGTAGAGAACTTCTCCGTGCTGTTGCGCAGCAGCGATGAGTTCCTCAGCGATTGTCGCGTACACATCTTCGAATGAGGAAGCGCCGTCGTACACGTGATCAAACGTTGTTGCATCAGGAACTAGATGCGCAGAAGGATGTTGCGCTGTTCTGAGGTAGCGATGTGGGATGCGCTGAATCACGGTCAGTGTTGCGACCGTGATCAGAGATTCGTCTCCGGGGCCGAGGCCAACGACGACGATTCGCGCCATTAGGCAATCTTTGCGGTAGCGGCGACCCAGGTGCCGTATGCAGAGTTCAGAGTGATGTCTGACGTTGCCATGAAACCTGCGAGCAATGCTGCGCCTGGATTTTCTTTGAGAACAGAAGAGACTGAATCTTTCACTTCGTCATATGGGTGACTCAAAATGATGTGCCATCCGAAAGAGCTCTTTGTAGGGCCTGTGGGTACACCGGGCTTGGCAGCAACAGCGCCCACCATGAAATCACCATCGAAGCTCTGCTGCAATGACTCAAGAGAGTTGCATGCTTCATCTCCGTTTGCCAAAGAACCGCCGGAAGTCTTTGCTGCTGGTTCAATCGAAACCTTCTTTGCAACATCTGCAAACTTGGCTCCGTCAGCAATCTGCTTGAGTGCCTTGTCAGCCTCTGCTTTTGTCTTCACGAGAATGTGGCTAAGGCACAACACGCCAGCGGATGCTGGTGCCTTGTTGTAGAGCTTTTTGAGATCGGCTGCGGAAGGCGCCTTCATCTCTGAAGTTGTGAGAGATGCGAGGTTGAGATTCACCAAAAGATCCTGAAGAGTCTTGGGGTAGCTGGCAAAGTTTTCATCAGCCGCGGCTTGTTCCTCAACTTTTGAGCGGTTTGCAGCGGACTCTTCAAGATTGTTGTTCTTCGCGAACTGAAGATACGACTGGTACTTCACCATGACTTGGAGTGTTGAGTCCATGTCGGCCTTAGGAATCGTGCCGTTCTGCTTTGTGATTTGTCCGAGATCGACGAGCACGTCAATGATTTCGTTGAGATCATCTTTGGAGTACCCCTCACCGTTGATGGTGAAGGCATCAGAAGGAGAAGTCACAACTGAGGATGAGCCACATGCGGTCAGACCGAGAATGCTGACGGCGAGGAGGGGGAGAATTCGGCGAGTGAGGGAAGTCTTGGTCACCCTTAGACCTTAGTGGTCGGCAGGCTCGAAGAGCTCGTGCAGCAGTTCTGTAATGACTGTCGTGGGATGTGTACCCCGCTTGATGGGCACTACAAGAAGGCCAGATTGCTCTTTAAATGTGGCTCCGGGAGCAAGGCGGCGCAGTGCCATTGTTTGGCTGGCGCGCAATTGAACGGGGCTAATGCGTGCCTCATTGCCATTCGTCACAATCTCTGTGATGCCAATACGAATGCACTCCACACGAAGTGCACCCACAGCAATGAGGGATTGTGTCGGTGTGGGCAATGGGCCGAAACGATCGCGCCATTCATTTTCAATATCGGAAAGCTCTTGCTCGGTGCGCACGGTGGCGAGGCGGCGGTATGCCTCGAGACGCAAGTCTTCGCTCGGTACATAATCATCAGGAAGATGCGCATCCACAGAGATGTCGACTTTGATCTCGGTGACTTCTTCCGTGCGTTCACCCTTCATTTCGGAAACAGCTTCGGTGACCATCTGACAATAGAGGTCGTATCCGACAGCAGCGATATGACCGCTTTGTGCCTCGCCCAAAAGATTTCCTGCGCCGCGAATTTCAAGATCTCGCATCGCAATCTTGAAACCACTACCGAGTTCTGTTGTCTCACCGATGGTGCGCAACCGTTCAAATGCATCTTCCGAGAGCACTTTGTCGCGTGGATGAAAGAGATACGCATATGCACGTTGACCACTTCGACCAACTCGTCCACGCAACTGATGCATTTGGCCGAGACCCAAAAGGTCGGCTCGTTCCACAACGAGCGTGTTCACCGTCGGCATGTCAATACCGCTCTCAATGATGGTGGTGCAGACAAGAACGTCGTATTGGCCTTCCCAGAAGTCGAGCACAATCTGCTCCAGTTGTGTTTCATCCATCTGGCCGTGTGCAACTGCAACACGAGCTTCGGGAACCCACTCGCGCAATTCCGCAGCACGTTCTTCGATTGTTTGCACGCGGTTGTGTACCCAGAACACTTGGCCTTCGCGAAGGAGCTCACGACGAATCGCTTCAATGGCAACTTGTTCACTTTGTTCGCCGACATAGGTGAGAATCGGTTGACGCTCTGCGGGTGGTGTCTGTAGAAGAGAAAGATCACGAATTCCGACAAGGCTCATCTCGAGTGTTCGTGGAATCGGAGTTGCTGACATTGACAGAACGTCGACATTTTCTTTCATGCGCTTCATCGCTTCTTTGTGCTGCACACCGAAGCGTTGTTCTTCGTCAACAACGAGAAGTCCGAGGTTCTTGAACTCGACACTTTCTTGCAAGAGTCGATGAGTTCCGATCACACAATCAATCTCGCCGGACTTCAAGCCCGCAATCACTTTCTTTGCTTCCTTGGCGGTGAGGAAACGAGACAGAACTTCGACCTTGATGGGGTAGCCAGCAAAGCGCTCAGAGAATGTGTTGCCGTGTTGAGTCGCGAGCAAGGTGGTGGGCACCAGGACAGCTACTTGCATGCCATCTTGAATGGCCTTGAAGGCAGCGCGGACAGCGACTTCGGTTTTGCCGAAGCCCACATCACCACATACCAGGCGATCCATCGGAACATCGCGTTCCATGTCTTCCTTGATGGAAGCAATTGCTGTGAGTTGGTCAGGTGTTTCCACAAAGGGGAATGCAGATTCCATCTCGTCTTGCCAAGGAGTATCAGGTGGGAACGCGTGTCCCTTTGCGCTCACGCGACGCTGATACAACAAGACCAGTTCTTGCGCGACTTCGCGAACTGCAGAGCGCACTCTGGACTTTGCGCGTGCAAAGTCGCTGCCACCCATGCGATGCAATGTGGGAGCTTCGCCACCGACGTACTGACGAATCACGCCAATTTGTTCGGTGGGGACATACAACTTGTCGCCACCCTTGTACGCAATGAGCAAGTAGTCACGCTCAACGCCGCCGATGGTGCGCTTCACCATGCCTTCGTATTT
>WLGW01000006.1 GCA_009703055.1 Actinomycetota bacterium | reverse complement strand
GGTACTGGCGTTATCGCCGGTGGTGCAGCTCGCATCATTCTTGAAGAAGCTGGCGTTCACGACGTGTTGGCAAAGTCTCTCGGTTCAGCAAATGCAATCAACGTTGCACGTGCGACCATCGAAGGCCTTCGTCAACTGCAGCGTCCTGATGAAGTAGCAAAGCGTCGCGGCATTCCTGCCGAGTCATTTGTTCCTAAGGGAATGCTCAAGGCATACACCGATCGCAAGAATGCGATTGCTGCTGGAGAGGCTCACTAGTCATGGCTGAGAAGACAATCACCGTCACCCTCAAGCGTTCAAAGATTGGCTCCAAGCCAAAGACACGCGGAACACTTCGCGCACTTGGCTTGAGCAAAATTGGCGACACCAATACCGTTCCCGACCGTCCGGAAATTCGCGGCATGATTGCTCGCGTTCCTCACTTGATTGAAGTTCAGGAGAACAACTGATCATGCGCGTAGATGAACTCGCACCAGCACCAGGAAGTGCCCACCGCGCCAAGCGCAAGGGTCGCGGTACAGGCGGTAAGGGCGGTAAGACCGCCGGCCGCGGTACCAAGGGTCAGCAGTCCCGCGGACGCGGCAAGGTTGCACGCGGCTTCGAAGGTGGACAGATGCCACTCAAGCAGCGCGTACCTAAGCTCAAGGGATTCAATAACCCCTTCCGCGTTGAGTACTACGCCGTCAACCTCGATTCTCTTCAGGAATTGGGAATGAGTGAAGTCACTCCAGAAATCCTCGTTGCAAAGGGTGTTGCTCACAAGGGAACACTCGTGAAGGTTCTTGGCCGCGGAGAAATTTCCGTTGCTGTCAAGGTCTCTGCCCACGGAGTATCAAAGAGCGCCGAGAAGGCAATCCTTGCTGCTGGTGGATCTGTGACCATCCTTCCGTTGCCACACAAGATTCGTCCTCCGGCGAACGGCAACCAGTTCACCAACCGATAACCCGCGTCGCGCTGTATTAGCTCGACTGGGACAAGGAGTCACACGTGTTCGCGAACTTGAAAAACATTTTCAAGGTAGAAGATCTGCGCAAGAAGGTTTTCTTCACTTTCTTGATGATCATGGTGTACCGCTTCGGTACTGCATTGCGCGTTCCCGGCGTTGACGCTGGTGCAGTTGCACAACTTCGTGAAGCATCAAAGTCACAAGGTGCTCTTGGCTTCTTGAACTTGTTCTCGGGTGGAGCCTTTGGTTCATTCTCGATTTTTGCTCTCGGCATCATGCCGTACATCACAGCCAGCATCATCATGCAGGTGCTCAATGTTGTTATTCCTAAATTGCAGGAATGGCAAGAGATGGGTGCTGTTGGTCAGCGCAAAATCACTCAGTGGACTCGTTACGTAGCGATTGCAATTGCATTCTTGCAAGGCTCCGGATTGACGTTCATCTTTGGTCAAGGCAATGGCAGTGCATTCTTGGGTGCAGCTGCTCAAGCGCCTGACGTCGTGTTGCTTGATCCATTTATGCCGCGCGCATTATTGGTCATTCCAACACTTGTTGCCGGTACTGCATTCTTGATGTGGGTCGGCGAACTCATCAGTCAGCGTGGCATTTCAAATGGTATGTCCGTCTTGATTTTCGCCTCCATCGTTTCTGGTTTGCCCTACAGTTATTACTCAATCTTGCAAAGCAAGAAGTTCTTCGTCTTCGCTCTGTTAGTAGCGGTTTCATTGGGCATTCTTGCTGCTGTTGTTCGAGTGGAACTAGGACAGCGGCGTATTCCGGTGCAGTTTGCAAAACGTGTCGTCGGTCGTCGTATGACGGGTGGTCAGAGCACGTACATTCCGTTGAAGGTCAACCAGGCCGGCGTTGTGCCCATCATTTTCGCTTCGTCTGTTCTGTTGCTTCCTGTGTTGTTGTCCAACATGTTGGGAAGTGCAGTCGGTTGGCGTGGATCCGTTGCAAGCTTTGTCAATGACTACTTGGTGAACAGCCAGAACATCATTTACATCGTGTCGTTCTTCTTGTTGATCATCGCGTTTGCGTACTTCTACAACTCCATCGCTTTCGACCCAATTCGTCAAGCTGATCAGTTGCGTCAACAGGGTGGTTTCATTCCAGGTATTCGTCCTGGACCACAAACAGAGCGCTACTTGGCTCGTGCGGTCAACCGCATCACGTTGCCTGGTGCTGTGTTCGTCGGAACGATTGCGATTCTTCCGTACATCATCTTGTGGGTGGGTGACGTTCAGTCGTTCCCATTCGCAGGTACCACCGTTTTGATCGCCGTAGGCGTTGCACTTGAATTGATGCGTCAGATTGATAGTCAACTCATGTTGCGTAACTACGAGGGCTTCTTGAAGTGATCCATCCTGCGGGAATGGGTTACTAGGTCAGTTCATGAACTCCGGTGCACGGTTAGTTCTGTTGGGGCGTCAAGGCGCAGGGAAGGGTACGCAGTGCGTTCGCTTGTCTCGCCACTTCGTTGTGCCCCACATCTCCACCGGAGACATGTTGCGTGCTGCCGTTCGTGAAGGAACCGAGTTGGGGCTGATGGCCAAGGCTGTCATCGATGCCGGCAATCTCGTGGGCGACGACATCATGATCGGACTCGTGGCAGAACGCATCCAGGCCGATGATGCCCGCGACCGCGGCTACATCCTTGACGGCTTCCCCCGTACGGTGGCCCAGGCAGTGTCATTGGACGAAATCACCGCTTCGCACCCCCTCGACGTCGTGGTCGACCTCGTGGTGCCCCGCGACCTCGTTCTTTCTCGTCTTTCTGCCCGTCGCGTCTGTCGCGACTGCGGCGCCAACTTCCAGGCCACCGGCACCGAGCCCAGCCCCTGGACCTGTGAAAACTGTGGGGGAGACGTCGTCCAGCGCGATGACGACACCCCTGACGCCATCAACAAGCGTCTTGATCTTTACGAGACCCAGACCCAGCCCCTCATTGATTTCTACGGGGAATCTGGCCGTCTCGCCCAAATCGACGGGGTGGGTAGCCCCGACGAAGTGTTCGCCCGACTGACCAAGGCGGTCGAACAAAGGCTCTAAGTACTACTTGGTGCTTAGGAAATGCGCCGATAGCATTGCCACTCGCCCCTATTGCAGGTCTGCTATTGGGGGCAACATGTCCCAACAATTTAAGGAGGCCATCCTGGCCAAGCCAAAGGAAGATGCGATCGTGCTGGAAGGCACGATTCTTGAATCCCTACCGAACGCAATGTTCCGTGTGGAATTAGAGAACGGACACAAAGTGTTAGCGCATATCTCCGGAAAAATGCGCATGCACTACATCCGCATTCTTCCTGGTGACAAGGTTCAGGTTGAGCTGACTCCATACGACCTCACCCGCGGTCGTATCACATACCGCTTCAAGTGAGAACGCAATGAAAGTACGCCCGAGCGTCAAAAAAATCTGTGAGAAGTGCAAGATCATCCGTCGTCACGGGCGTGTGATGGTGATCTGCGAAAACCCCCGGCACAAGCAGCGCCAGGGCTAAGAAAGTCAACGAAGGAAACGTAACAACATGGCACGTATTGCTGGAGTCGACATCCCACGCGAAAAGCGTTTGGTGATCTCGTTGACATACATATTTGGTATCGGAAGTTCAACAGCACAGAAGATCTGTGTTGCCGCTGGACTCAATGAGAGCACTCGCGTTCGCGATCTCACCGAGGATGAAATCAACCGCATCCGCGCGTGGGTAGACGCAAACATCACCGTTGAAGGTGACCTCCGCCGCGATGTCCAACAGGACATCAAGCGCAAGATCGAAATCGGATGCCTCCAAGGCGTTCGTCATCGCAAGGGTCTTCCCGTTCGTGGTCAGCGAACGCACACAAATGCGCGCACACGTAAGGGACCAAAGAAGACCGTTGCAAACAAGAAGAAGGCAGTGAGGTAGAACCATGGCCAAGGCACAAGCAGGCGGTCGTCGTCCACGCAAGCGCGAGCGCAAGAACGTCACCTCAGGTGTGGTTCACATCAAGAGCTCGTTCAACAACACAATCGTTTCCATCACCGATGCAGAAGGCAATGTCATTTCATGGGCATCTTCCGGCGGTGTTGGATTCAAGGGTTCACGCAAGTCAACTCCGTTCGCCGCACAGATGGCAGCAGAGAAGGCAGGCAAGGCAGCAATGGAGCATGGTCTTCGTCGCGCCGAAGTTCATGTGAAGGGACCAGGTTCTGGTCGCGACACTGCTCTTCGTTCAATTCAGAACGTCGGCATTGAAGTCTCAGGCATCAAGGACGTCACCCCCGTCCCACACAATGGTTGCCGTCAGCCAAAGCGTCGTAGGAGCTAATCATGGCCCGTTATACAGGACCAAAGGTGCGCATCTCGCGTCGCCTGAACACCAACATTTTCGAAAACGAAAAGGGCTCAAAGGCTCTCGATCGTCGTCCATTCCCACCAGGTGCACACGGCCGTACACGTCGTCGTAACGCTGGTTCGGAATACCTCGCTCAGTTGCAGGAAAAGCAGAAGGCTAAGTACATCTACGGTGTGCTCGAGCGTCAGTTCCGCAACACATACGAAGAGGCAAACCGTCTTGCGGGCCCAACCGGTGAAAACCTTTTGCGTCTTCTTGAACTTCGTCTCGACAACATTGTGTTCCGTGCAGGTTGGGGTTCAACACGCCCACAGGCACGTCAGTTCGTGAACCATGGTCTCATCCTCGTTGATGGCAAGCGCGTTGACATTGCGTCATTTCGCGTGAAGCGCGGTCATGTTATTTCTCTTTCGCCTAAGGCAAAAGAAATGATTCAGATTCAGCACAACATCGACACGCTTGATCGTGCACTTGTTGGTTGGCTCGAAGCTGGTGACAAGCAAGTCACCGTGCGCGACCTTCCACAGCGCGAGCACATCGACATCCCCGTCCGCGAGCAGCTCATCGTCGAGCTGTACTCGAAGTAATCGAAAGCCTTTCCAGAGGAGAGCATCATGCTTGTTATTCAGCGTCCTTCCGTCGAGGCAATCGGCGAAGATCATCCAACACGTCAGCGTTTTGCTGTCGGCCCACTCGAGCCAGGCTTCGGCCACACCATTGGTAACTCGTTGCGCCGCACATTGCTGTCGTCGATTCCCGGTGCAGCAATCACCACTGTCAAGTTTGACAATGTTGAGCACGAGTTCACCACCATCAAGGGCATGACAGAAGACGTCACCGAGTTCATCATGAACTTGAAGGACGTTGTTGTTGTGTCACAGAACGATGAGCCAGTGGTTCTTCGTGTTGACATCTCTGGTCCTGCAACATTCACAGCTGGTGACATCCAGACAACAGCTGATGTGCAAATCCTCAACCCATCGCTGCACCTTGCAACGTTGAACGCAGGTGCACAACTTGGTCTCGACATCACCATCGAGCGTGGCCGTGGTTACCTCTCAACAGAGCGTGACGCAGAGAGCCGCATCATTGGTGTTATCCCCATCGATGCAATCTTCTCGCCAGTGCGCCGTGTCAACTTCGACGTTGAGCCAACACGCGTTGCACAGAGCACCAACTACGACAAGCTCATTGTCGACATCGAAACCGATGGTTCCATCTCTCCACGTGAGTCGCTTGCATCAGCTGCAGCAACATTGCGTTCATTGGTTGACCTCATCGCAACATTGTCGGAAGAGCCACAAGCACTTGAGTTGTCCGAGCCAATCGGCGCAAACGTTGGTGTTCCTGACCTCGACCTTCCTATCGAAGACCTCGACCTCAGCGAGCGCCCACGCAACTGCCTCAAGCGCGGTCAGATCAACACCATCGGCGAGTTGCTTCTCAAGAGCACCGACGACCTTCTCAACATCACAAACTTCGGCCAGAAGAGCCTCGACGAGATCATTCAGAAGCTCGACGAGCGCGGTCTCTCACTGCGCGCGTAAGTCCGGAATCTAAGGAGCAACACAATGCCAACACCACGTCGCGCCCCCCGCTTTGGCGGAAGTGCAGCGCACCAGCGCCTGCTCATGGCAAACATGGCAGCTTCACTGTTCGCAGCTGAAGGCATCACCACCACAGAAGCAAAGGCAAAGGCACTTCGCCCTATCGCCGAGAAGCTGATCACAAAGGCCAAGAAGGCTCAAGAAGAAGGCCCATTGCGCGTTCATCGCATTCGTCAGATCCAGGGTTACCTCGGTGACAAGGAAATGACTGCAAAGTTGGTCAACGAAGTGGCACCGAAGTACGTCTCACGTAACGGTGGATACACCCGCATCTTGAAGCTCGGAACACGCCAGGGTGACGCTGCGCCAATGGCGCGCATCGAACTGGTCTGAGTTCAACCCGGTCATGGAACCGGTCATTAACGAAACGCACGAGCCCGCCATTAGGCGGGCTCGTTTGCGTGTTGCCTACCACGGCGCTTTCTTTCACGGTTTCGCATCGAACGGTGAATCAGAAGCAGTGGAAGATGTTCTCATTCATGCAATGAAAACAGTGCTGCGTGCACCTGTTGTTCTCAGCACTGCTGGTCGAACTGACGCAGGTGTTCACTCGCGTGGACAAATTGTTTCTCTTGACTTGCCGGCAGATACTCACTTGCCTTCGTTCATGCGAAGCATCAATTCGCTATGTAAACCGCACATATCTGTGAGTGATGTGGAATGGGCACAGGACGACTTTGATGCGCGCTACAGCGCAACGTGGCGTCGTTATAGGTACTTCGTGTACAACGCAGATGCTCCTGATCCGTTGTTGCTCGATCGCGCGTGGCACGTGTATCGACCTCTGTCGTTACCGCTGATGAATCTGGCAGCTGACGCACTCATTGGTCATCTCGATTTCGGAGCCTTCTGTAAGCGAGCCCCCATCCCGGGCACCGACGAACCAAAGTCGATGATGCGATATGTCCTCGACGCCAAGTGGGTCGACGAAGGGGAGGGGCATCTGTATTTCGAGATTCGGGCAAATGCCTTCTGCCACCAGATGGTGCGGGGCATCGTGGGGTTCCTCGTGGATGTCGGATTGGCCAAGCGGCCCGCCAGCGACACCCGGGCAGTGATGGTGGCAAAAGATCGCGCTCACGGCTCCGTCGTGGCTCCACCTCACGGTTTAGTCCTGTGGGATGTGGGGTACGAGGGCACCCGCCTTCACCCCAAATAGGTATCTACTCGGTGCGACCCGTACATGTTCCACCATTGCTTGATGCCCGGCTTCCATCAGGGCATCTGGTGTTATTCGACCAGGTGGGGTTCTGTAAATTCGCGAATTTGAAGTCGGCCCCTGTCAAATCCGCATCAGTGAAGTCTGGGCTCTGCACATTGGCTCCCCTGAAACTCACACCCTGCAAGTTGGCATCAGAGAAGTTGACGGTTTGAAGGTTGGCCCCCGCTAGCGAACCACCTGCGAGATCGATACCAGACAAGTCGGCTGAGTAGTAGCCACAGCCTGCACGGATGATTCCACTCGAACATGATCCACTTATCCCGCCTGTTGCCCCGGTGGGGCCTTGTGGACCTGTTGCCCCGGTGGGGCCTTGTGGACCTGTTGCCCCGGTGGGGCCTTGTGGACCTGTTGCTTCGGCGACTGCTTGGGTTGATTGGGTGATAGCGAAGCGGCGTTCAGTCTTTCGGCATTTCCCAGATGTGCGATACACCATGACCCCAGTTTTCTTATTGGCACACAATTGGACACTCGAGGGCGAAGCCGTTGCTCCGGAGTGTTGGCCAACGCTGTAGCTGACAGAGATTGCAGTGCAGAGGACCAGTACGGCGAGAATTTTTTTCATGGGTGGAAGGTACCCCAAAAGTCAAATACATGTTGAGAAAGAGCGATTTCTCGGGGTTGCCGTCAGACCGAAACCGCCCCTATCCTTACCAAGCCCCCATTTCGGGGTTCCGGCGGCCCATGTGGGCCCCCACTAAGGAAGTCTCATGCGTACATATTCACCAAAAGCAAGCGAGATCCAGCGCGCCTGGCACATTGTCGACGCTGAAGGTCTCGTACTCGGTCGTCTCTGCACAGAAGTTGCACGTATCTTGCGCGGTAAGCACAAGCCAGTGTTCGCTCCTCACATGGACATGGGCGATCACGTCATCATCATCAATGCATCAAAGATCGTGATGACGTCTGGCAAGTCAGAAAAGAACATGGTGTACACCTACTCCGGTTACCCCGGTGGTCTCAAGAGCGAGACATACCAGAACCTTCTTGATCGCAAGCCAGCTGATGCAATCACTCGCTCCGTTGCAGGCATGTTGCCAAAGGGACCACTTGGTCGCCAGATGGTGAAGAAGCTCAAGGTGTACCCAGGTGCAGAGCATCCTCATGCTGCACAGTCCCCAGTCGTTCTCGATCTCAGCGCCGCCAAGGCTCGCTGATCTACTTAGGAGTCATCGTGGCTAACACACCTCTCACACAAACAACAGGTCGCCGTAAAGAAGCAGTCGCACGCGCCGTTGTTCGTCATGGCAGCGGCAAGATCGTTGTGAACGGAAAGCCCATCGAGGCGTACTTCACAACAGCAACGCAGCGCATGGTTGTCACCGAAGCATTGCGCGTTGTTGAGCGCGAAGAATCTTTCGACGTCAATGCAAACATCTTTGGTGGCGGTGTCAACGGTCAAGCCGGTGCATTGCGCATGGCGATTGCACGCTCACTCATTGAGATTGATCCTGAGACACGTCCTGCTTTGAAGAAGGCTGGCCTTCTTACTCGCGACTCACGTCGCAAGGAAAGCAAGAAGTACGGTCTCAAGAAGGCCCGTAAGGCCCCTCAGTTCACCAAGCGCTGATCTTCTGTCGCGTCGTGCGTTGCACGGCTTTTTAGGGAACACACACAATGCTTCACTTCGGTACCGATGGTGTCCGTGGCGTTGCGATCGATGAGCTCACTCCTGCTCTTGCTCGTGACCTTGCACGTGCAGTCGCGCGCGTTCTTCAACCCACTGCAGTGGTGGTGGGAAGAGACACGCGCGAGAGCGGTCCTGCATTAGAGCAAGCAATCATTGACGGATGTGCAGCTGAAGGTGTCACGGTGCACCAGATGGGTGTGGCGCCTACTCCTGCAATTGCATTCGCTGCAGAGCATCATCAGTGGGTCGCAATTGCAATCACTGCATCGCATAACCCATGGACTGACAATGGCATCAAAGTGTTTGCTGCCGGTGGGGCAAAGCTTTCTGACAGCGAACAGATAGATATCGAACGACAGTGGCATGCGCTTGTTGCTGAACCAGCTCCAGTTGCACTGGGCACCGTGCACGATGCTTCGCACATTGTTGATGAATACGTACAGCACCGTTTGAACACCGTTGGCTCAGCCTTTGCTGGGATGCGAGTTGTTCTTGACTGTGCCAATGGTGCAATGAGTTTTGCTGCACCCGCTTTGTTCGCCTCCTCTGATGCCGATGTTGTGGTGATGAATGCAGAGCCGAATGGCCGCAACATCAACGACAAGTGTGGAGCAACGTCGACTGCGGGCTTAGTTGCTCGTGTGATTGCCGAAGGTGCAGACATCGGCATTGCTTTTGATGGCGACGGAGATCGCTTGATGGCAGTCACTGGCAGCGGTGTTGTTGTCGATGGTGATTACATCATGGCGATTGCAGCATCTGATCTTGCCCAGCGAGGTCTGTTGCGCAACAAAGGTGTTGCTGTCACCGTGATGACGAATCTTGGATTCCATCGTGCGATGTCTCAGCTTGGTATGGATGTTGTTGTGACGCCAGTTGGTGACCGCAGCGTTCTTGCCGCTCTTGAGGAGTACGACTTTGTCCTGGGCGGTGAACAGAGCGGTCACATCATTCATCGCGCTCTCGCCACAACGGGTGATGGATTACTTGCCGCACTCGTACTCATTGAATCCCTCGCTCGCACAGGCGTGTCGTTAGATCAAGCAATCACGGTGATGCAGTCGTATCCACAAATGCTGATCAACGTGCGTACAACAGAGCGCGTTCTTGATCCTGTGAGTGACATCGCTGAAGCTATTCATGAAGTCGAAGAATCTTTAGGTTCTGATGGTCGAGTGCTTGTGCGTGCATCTGGCACCGAGCCCTTGGTGCGTGTCATGGTGGAAGCGCAGACTGAATCTCTGGCATTGTCTAGTGCTTTGACCCTCGCAAACGCTGTAATTGCACAACATGGTGGCGCCGTGGAGGGCGCTCACTGAGGGCCTGGAGGCTTCTCAGTAAACTTTCTCTATGTGTGGCATCATCGGCGTCCTTCCCCGCCCATGCACGCGGATTGCGCCCACACCTTCAGAATTACTTGTTCTTCTTGATTCTGCCTTAGCGGCTGGAACCGACATGGCGGCTGTCGCTGATGCCTTAATGGCGGCGGATCAGCTGCTACGTGGTGACGCCGGAATGCAAACCCTCGCCGGCAACGTGTCTCTGATTCGTGAGATTTTGTCTCGTCTCGATGTCCTCGATGCGATGGCCGATAATGAAGAAGCACGGATTGATGCACTTCATGTCGACACGGTCACCTTGGATGCTGAAGCACTCCGCCTGTCGCGCGTTCGTGATGCCTCCTGGGCAATCCGTCGTGACCGCCTCCGCACAGCGGATGCAGTGCATGCTCTCGCTGGAGATAGGGCAACAGTTTCCTCGCTTGCTGGATACCTGAGCATTCAACAATCGCTGTCGGCAATTGATCGGATGGAAGTGCGCGGTCGAGACTCTGCTGGAATCAGCGTGATTGTGTCATCACCGATCTTTAAGAATCTGCCTGCAGAGATGGCTGATGCGCTTGCGCAACGAGCAAGTGACCCATTGTTTACCAACAAGAGCGTTCGTCATTCAGGAAGCACTCTTGTTTTTGTCTACAAAGCAGCAGCAGAGATTGGCGAACTCGGAGATAACACCCGCCACATGCGTGAGGCCCTTGCATCTGATGATCTGCTTCGCCGTGCGCTTGCCGTGGAAGGGTCGCGGACATCGGTGTTAGGTCACACTCGCTGGGCAAGTGTGGGCATCATCTCTGAGCCGAATGCTCACCCAGTCAATGGTGAAGAGATCATGGGCGACAACACAGCTGTCTCAGTTGCAGTGTTGAATGGCGACGTTGACAACCACGCAGAACTAAAGGTTCGCCACAATCTGCGCTTCGCAGACCCGATCACCACAGATGCAAAAGTCATTCCGGCATTGGTAGATCGTGGTCGTGCTTCAGGCATGTCGACTCTGGATGCGTTTCTCAACGCAGTGACTCAGTTCGAAGGTTCCGTTGCGATTGGGTACAGCAGTGCTGATGAGCCCGATGATTTCTACTTGGCATTGCACGGCAGTGGCCAGGGGCTGTATGTCGGTCTCGCAGAGGATCGATTCATTGTGGCCAGCGAGCCATACGGCACCGTTGAAGAAACGTTGCAGTATGTGCGCCTTGACGGCGAGACACCCATTCATGCAGATCAGCCTTCATCTCGCGGACAAGTCATGCGCCTGTCGGCATCAGGTGCGGGCACTCTCGCCGGCGTTTTCCTGTACGCCTATGACGGGACTGAAATCCCTCTGACAGAAAAGAATGTGCTCACTGCAGAAGTCACGACACGCGATATTGACCGTGGTGACTCTCCGCATTTCCTACTGAAAGAAATTGGTGAAGCTCCGCGTAGCTTCACCAAGACGATTCGTGGGCGCACATCTCTGGTCAATGGCAAGTTGGTCCCTGACCTTGATCAGTTCACTTTGCCCGCTTCCATCATTGAACGATTGTCGAATCGCAGCATCACGCGCATTCGAGTGATTGGTCAAGGCACTGCGGCAGTCGCTGGCACTTCTTTGGTGCCTGTTCTCAACTCACTGCTTGATTCCTCAGTGCATGTTGAGGCGTTAACCGCAACTGAACTCTCTGGCTTTGGCATGCAGCAAGACATGTCCGACATGTTGGTGATTGCGGTTAGTCAAAGTGGCACGACTACCGATACGAACCGTACGGTGGATCTTGTTGCATCACGCGGAGCAGCGGTGTTGGCCATTGTGAATCGTCGCGGAAGTGAGCTCGCAAGCAAAGCGCACGGCGTGTACTACACCAGCGATGGTCGCGACGTTGAGATGAGTGTTGCAAGCACAAAGGCGTTCTATGCCCAAGTGGCTGCTGGTGCAGTTTTGTCGTGCGCCATTGCTCGTGCAACCGGTCTTGCCGATGGCGAACGCATGCATCGCATCCTCGACTCTCTGGTGCAGATGCCGGCTTCGATGGAAGGAGTGATTGCAAAGCGTGCAGAGATTGGTGTTGTTGCACGCGCATTTGCTCCGTCGCGTCGCTACTGGGCAGTTGTCGGCAGTGGCCCGAACACGGTCGCTGCCAATGAGGTGCGAATCAAATTGTCAGAGCTGTGTTACAAATCAATCTCATGTGATGTCACCGAAGATAAGAAACACATTGACCTTTCTTGCGAGCCAATGATTCTTGTGTGTGCTGCCGGACTGTCAGAGGGAACAGCGACAGACGTTGCCAAAGAAGTTGCCATCTTTAAGGCGCACAAAGCAGAACCCATCGTGATTGCAACAGAAGGGGAGACACGTTTCGATGCCGCATCTGCAGTGATTACGGTTCCTGTCTCTGATCCAGCAATTGCCTTTGTACTTTCCTCAATGGTGGGCCATTTGTTTGGCTATGAAGCAGCACTGGCAATTGATGAATTGGCACGTCCACTACGTGCGCTTCGCGAGGTGATTGACCATGTTGTGGAACGTGGTGGCGATGGAGATGACGCATTGCTGCGTGTTGAGCGTGAGATCGTCACAACTGCTCGTGCATTCTTTGGGGCTCTTCAGACCGGTCAGTACAACGGAAATCTTGAGGCATCAACAGCTGTTGCAGTGGTGTCGTTGTTACGTGTGATCACTGGACCACAGCCATTGCAGGCATATCAACGCGAAACAGGCAAGGTCGCCTCTCCCGCCACTTTGCTCGAAGATTTGATTAACGCTCTGACACGGGCGATTGATGAATTGACTCGACCAATTGATGCAATCAAGCATCAAGCAAAAACTGTCACCGTTGGCATTTCGCGAAGCGAGGAAGGTCTTCTTGACCGCACGCTTGTTCGTGCAGTACTGGATGCTGGTGCTGCGCGCGAGCATGTGCCATACGAGATTCTGAAAGTTCTTGCTGCGCTTGATGCTGCAGTGGAATCAGTACTTGGGTTCACGCGCTATGCGGTGGTCGGCGATCCAAAGTCATCGACATCAACAATCCAAATTCTTGACCGCGGTGGGCTTGCTCTCACGTTGTCATCTCGCGTGGAGACGAACTCATCGTTGGTGGGTACAAAGCGTCGGGTTGCTGCTGAACAAGAACTTCTCGTTGCGCGTGGTCGCAAAGATGCTCGTACGGTCATTTTCGTTCCTGAGGTGCAGGGTGCAGTGACGGTAGGAATCACTTTGTTGCACGTGCAGTTCCGAGCACACATGGCACCGGCCGCTGTACGCCAAGTGCTCCAGGGTTATGACCGTAGATACGACCGTCTTGTGGACTGGGTGACTGAGACGGAAGGTTCCTTCCGTGAAGAACGCCTTGGCGAAGTCTCTATTGAAGATCTGTTGATTCTTCCTGTTTCTGAGAGCGCCAATCTCTGGCGCACTGAGGCGTAGACACAATGCGTGGAATCGGTATTGATGCAGTCGACATTGCACGATTCCGTGACCTCTTGTCGCGTCGTCCCAACTTGCGCACTCGTCTCTTCACTCCTGAAGAACTTGCCTCATTGGCAGAACGTTCAGATGATGCACCGTCACTTGCCGCACGATTCGCCGTGAGGGAAGCAACCATGAAGGCATTAGGCGTTGGACTGGGTGCTTTTGACTTCCATGACGTATCGGTTGAAAAGCTTCCGTCTGGTGCTCCGGGGTTGAACGTCACCGGCAGGGCTGAACAACTGGCTATTTCTCAAGGTGTGGGCGGTTGGCACGTCTCGATCACCCATACCGACACAGTCGCGATGGCTGTCGTCGCCGCCCTCTAGGCCATTTCCCTCATACGCTGACAGGGTGATTCCTGTCCTCACCCCTGAGCAGATGCGTGCTGCCGACTCCGCTGCATTGGAGTCTGTGGGTGGCGGAGATGTTTTCATCAGACGTGCTGGTCATGCGGTTGCTCGTGTTGCTCGCACCATGTTGGGAGGCACATACGGTCGTCGTGTTCTTGTCATCGCAGGCAAGGGCCATAACGGGGACGATGGACGAGTCGCCGCAGAGTGGTTAACCGAATGGGGTGCCAGTGTGCAGATTCTTGACGCCTCCGAAGTTGCGGGCCACATCATTGATTCACTCGTCACAGACCTGGTGATTGATGCTGCATACGGGATTGGTTTTCGCGGCACATGGTCGCCTCCTTTCGTTCTTGATGTTCCAGTTCTCGCAGTGGATATTCCCAGTGGGCTTAATGCGCTCGACGGAACTGTTGAAGGTGGTGTCCTCGTCGCTGATCGCACCGTCACATTCGCTGCGGTAAAGACTGGAATGTTGTTCGGTGATGGTCCGTCGTTATGCGGCGAGATTGACATCGTTGATGTGGGCATTGACCCACTTGATGATGTGAGTACGTATCTGGTGGAGTCTTCTGATGTGGCGACATGGTTGCCGCCGCGTGATCGCCTTGCGCATAAGTGGGACCACGCAGTGCGTGTTATTGCCGGCAGTACTGGAATGGGCGGAGCAGCATCACTAGTCAGTGCTGCTGCGATGCGAGCAGGTGCGGGCATGGTGCATTTGTCATGGCGCGGTGATGCGCATGCAGTGACGCCGCCGACGGAAGTTGTCGGTCGTGCGTTGCCTGCAGAAGGTTGGGCACAAGATATTGCATCGGACATTCATCGCTTTGCATCACTGGTGATTGGCCCTGGTCTCGGCCGCGGTGATGACATAGGTGTTGAAGTTCGCAACGTGTTGTCAACATGCGATGTTGCAACGGTTGTTGATGGCGATGGCATCGGTGCTTCTGTTGATCCTCGTGCAGGACATTCCGCGTTAACGGCACGAACAGCTCCAACAGTTCTCACGCCACACGACGGTGAGTTTGCTGCCCTGGGCGGCGACGTTGCGAACACTGACCGTATTGCAGCGACTCGCGAGCTTGCAGCACGAACTGGTTGCACCATCTTGCGCAAAGGCCCAACGACGGTGATTGCAGATCCGGATGGAGCTGTCTATCTCGTCGTTGCGGGTGATGAGCGACTTGCAACTGCTGGAAGCGGAGATGTGCTGTCGGGCATTATCGGAGCGTTTCTTGCCCGCGGTCTTTCAGCCCATGAGGCAGCCGCAGCCGCATCACATGTTCATGGCATGGCGGGGTCCTCTTGCGCAAGCGAAGGCACCATCGCACGTGATGTTGTTGCAATGATTTCAGATGTACTCACAGAGGTAGCAGAACATGTCCGTTGATTTTTCTGGACGCTGGGCATGGTCAGAAGTGCACACCGGCATCATTCAACACAACGTTGCGATCATTGCTCAACGCGTTGCACCTGCACAGATTTGGGCGGTAGTGAAGGCAAATGCCTATGGCCATGGGGCAGTGCCAGTGGCTCAGGCGGCACTTGCCGCAGGCGCAACTGGCCTGTGTGTTGCCATCACTGATGAAGGCGTCGCATTGCGTCGTGCTGGCATCACCGCGCCGATTCTTCTCCTCAGCGAACAACCAGCAGAGATGTCCGAATTCATTGTCGGTTACGGTTTGACCCCCACTATTGCGAGCACTCGTGGTGCAGCAACAATTGCGCAGGCTGCGGCGAAGGCTGAACGAACAGTGGCAGTTCACATCAAGGTTGACACCGGTATGCATCGCGTTGGTGTCGCACCGAATGAATCAATCAATCTTGCGAATTACATCCAGTCCTTTGGTTCTTTAGAAATCGAAGGTTTGTACACCCACTTCGCAGTTGCAGATGATCCATCACATCCTGCAAACGAGAAGCAGTTGAATCTCTTCAAAGAAGTAGTGGCGCAGTTTGCAGAGCGTGGCATCAACCCATCGATGGTGCACGCCGCAAATAGTGCTGCAGCATTAGCGAACCCCGACGCTCGTTTCAATATGGTGCGTCTTGGTATTGCGATGTACGGACTTCGTCCTGGGCCTGGTGTTGCTGAGTTGTGCGAAGGTCTGATTCCCGCATTGTCATTGAAGGGCCGCGTCTCCGCTGTTCGGTTGGTGTCGGCGGGGGAGGCTGTGTCCTATGGGCTTCGCCGTCCTCTTGAGACCGAGTCGCTCATCGCAACAGTTCCCATCGGGTACGCCGATGGCGTGCCACGTACATTGGCTAACTCAGATATTCAAGTACTTGTGAACGGCGAGCCTCGTTCACTTGCGGGAACCATCACGATGGACCAGTTGATGTTGGATTGTGGAAATGATTTCGACGTCACTGTCGGCGATGAAGTTGTCCTCATTGGACGTCAGGGTGAACACTCGGTCACCGCAGATGCTTGGGCCGATGCAATTGGCACCATTGGTTACGAAATTGTGTGTGGAATCGGAGCTCGTGTATTTCGGAGATATCAGTGATTGACCTGCAGTCACGTTCTATTTCTGACACGCACGCCATTGCTGGTGCTATCGCAGCAGTGGTGCGCCCACGTGATGTCATCGTTCTCGCTGGAGAAATGGGTGCAGGGAAGACTGCCTTCACCGTTGGATTTACACGAGCGCTTGGTGTGAGCGAGGACGACCAAGTGTCGTCACCCACCTTCACTTTGGTGCACTCGTATAACAGCGGTCGTATTCCAGTGCTTCATGCAGATTTGTATCGCCTCAACAGCTTGAGCGAAGTGGCCGACCTCGGACTGCGCGAGCAAGTTGATCTTGGTGCTGTTGCTCTCATCGAGTGGGGCGATGTTGCATCGGAAGTTATTGGTGATGCTTTGACAATTGAACTTCGTCATGATGACGATGATGACGACGCTCGTGACATCACCATTTCTGTTGAAGGTCATGGATGGGATTCCCGATGGGACAAACTGCGTGAGTCTCTTCGTCAGTGGAGCACCCAATGATTCTTGGTATTGAAACGGCCGTTGAACATGTCGGTGTTGCTCTCGGCGATCACCGCGGTATTCGTGCGCACACAATGGTCGCAAGCGACCGTCGACATGCTGAATCACTCACACCGATGATTCGATTTGCAATGCAACAAGCCGGTGTTGAGATGACCGACTTGTCAGCAATTGCAGTCGATGTCGGTCCTGGACTCTTCACGGGTATGCGTGTGGGGATGGCAACTGCTCAGTCGATGGCATGGGCATTAGAAATTCCTCTGGTGCCGGTGTGCAGTCTTGATGCTTTGGCAATGAACGCTGAGATGAGCGAGCTGACAGTGGCCACAGCTCTTGATGCACGTCGCGGAGAGGTGTACTGGTCTTTGTATCGCATGCGTGGCGTCGGTATGGAGCCACAGCGTTTGACGGAGCCAGTCGTGTCGTCTCCTGAAGATCTGGCAGTGCATCTTGCGGATCGCGCTGAAGACACCATTTGTGTTGGGTCCGGATTCGATCGTCACGCTGAGCTTTTTGAAGTTTCGCCATGGGCTCAACTGGTGGGTCACGATGCATTGTTCCCATCTGCGGCTTCTGTTGTCACTTTGGGTGGTCATCGAGTGATGGCAGACGACACGGTGACTGCAATGCAATTGCAGCCGATGTATTTGCGCGCACCTGATGCGGAAATCAATTGGAAGACTCGTGAGGGATCACGATGAGTTTCATGCGCGAGCGTGCCATTGATGCACTCACGACGGAAACGATGCGTCGTCGTCACCTTCGTCGCGTCATGGATATCGAAGAACAGATTTATCCGCGTCCGTGGACTCACCGCACGTTTGTGAGCGAATTGCAGCAGATGCGCGCAGGTTCCCGGTACTACCTCGTGTCATACGTAGGGGACACGATGGTGGGATATGCCGGCTTAATGTTCTCTGGCGATGATGCGCATGTTACGAATATCGCGGTGGACCCGGCATGGCAGGGGCGCGGTGTCGCAACGGAAATGATGCTTGACCTTGCGATATTGGCGCACGACCGTGGCTGCACAGCAATGACGCTTGAAGTACGTCATACAAACACTGCAGCGCAGAAATTGTATCGCCGTTTTGGTTTTGTTCCGGCTGGTGTTCGCAAGAAGTACTACGAGAACACTGATGATGCCATCATCATGTGGGCACATGGCGTGGATACCCCTGAATTTATGGAGCGCATCCAATTGATTGAATCGAGGCGTTCATGAGTTTCGAAGTCACAGAGTCAACGGTTGTGTTGGCCATTGAAACAAGTTGTGATGAGACCGCTGCATCAATCGTGATGGGTGGCAACGATGTGTTGTCGTCAATCGTGTCGAGCCAGATTGACATCCATGCACGTTTTGGTGGTGTGGTTCCTGAGGTTGCGAGCCGCGCACACTTGGAATCAATCGTTCCTGTAATTGATGCGGCGATCGCGGAAGCAGGCATCTTGCCTTCCCGCATCGATGCTGTGGCTGCAACAGCAGGGCCTGGTCTGATTGGTGCACTTCTTGTTGGTGTCTCTGCTGCAAAGTCACTGGCATTGGTATGGGATAAACCATTTATTGGGATCAATCACTTGGAAGCTCACTTGTATGCCGGGCTTCTTGATGACCCGACCTTGGAGTTCCCCCTCGTTGTTCTGCTTGTCTCGGGCGGTCACACCATGATCATCCACATGAAGGGTCATGGTGACTACACAGTTCTTGGTCGCACCATTGACGATGCTGCAGGCGAGGCGTATGACAAAGTCGCGCGTTTTCTCGATCTTGGTTACCCCGGCGGTCCAGTGATTGATCGCATCGCATCAGAGGGCAATCCGCATGCTGTGGAGTTTCCCCGAGCGATGATGCACGATGGTCTCGACGTTTCTTTCTCTGGACTAAAGACATCAGTGATTAATCACGTCCGCAAAAATCCTGGCATGTCCAATGTTGATATTGCTGCGTCATTTCAAGCTGCCGTTGTTGATGTGTTGTGCGCAAAAACAATTAAGGCTGCGCAGCAAGTGGGTGCGCAGGGAATTGTGCTCGGTGGAGGAGTGTCCGCCAACTCTTTCTTACGTTCCGAAATGAGTCGTCGTGGCGAAGAAGCCGGATTCAAGGTGGCATTGCCCAGTCGTGCCATGTGTACGGACAACGCTGCAATGATCGCAGCTGCCGCATGGCATCGCCTGAAGTCGGACGGGCCTCGTGAATTGGATTGCGGCGCATACCCGAACTTGAAGTTGGCAGAGGTACCGCGATGACACGCATGCCTCTTGTTCTTCGTGGTCGCGAGTTTCCGATTCCTGTTGTGTTGGCACCAATGGCCGGAGTCACCAACATTCCATTCCGTGCACAGTGCCGTTCGTTTGGCCCTGGACTCGTCTATGTCAGCGAAATGGTGATGGCTGCGGCGTTAGTGCACGGCAACGAAAAGACCAAGAAAATGGTGGCATTCGGCCCCGATGAAGACTTCCGTAGTTTGCAGATTTACGGAAGCGACCCTGACTTTGTGGGTCGTGCAGTGCGCGCATTGTGCGAACAGGACATTGCTGATCACATCGATATGAACTTTGGTTGTCCTGCAAACAAGGTGACTCGTAAAGGTGGCGGTGCTGCTGTACCTGTGAAGCGCAATCTGACCCGTGCCATCATGCGCGCGGCAGTCGATGCCGCCAAGCCGTTTGGTGTTCCCATCACCTGCAAGTTCCGCATTGGTATCAATGACGACATCACCACGTTCCTCGACACGGGCAAAGCTGCCGAAGAAGAGGGCATCGCCATGATTGCTCTTCATGCGCGCACAGCCGAACAGCACTATGGCGGCAATGCGCATTGGGAATACATCGCAGAACTCAAGCAGGCAGTCACCAGTATTCCTGTTCTTGGTAACGGAGATATCTGGGAAGCAACCGATGCATTGCGCATGATGGATGAAACCGGGTGCGACGGAGTTGTCGTGGGACGTGGTTGCTTAGGCAAGCCGTGGTTGTTCCGTGATCTTGTTGACGCATTTTCTGGGAACGAAATTCAACAGTCACCCGACTTGGGTTTTGTTCTTGATGTGATGGTGGAACACGCACAAGGTTTGATGGCAATCATGGGGCCCGAGTTCGGTATCCGAAATTTCCGCAAGCATTGCGGTTGGTATCTCACCGGTTTTCCCGTGGGATCAGAAGTGCGTCGTTCATTTGCAACAGTTGCTTCGCTTGCAGAACTGCAAGCAATTGGTGCGCGACTTGATCGAACAATGAGACTCGTGCCTGGTGGTGAACGTCTTGCACGTGGCCACACCAATGGCCCGATCAAGGTGGTGCTGCCCGAGGGCTACTTAGAGAATCGTGATGACATGACGTTGCCAGACGATGCACACGAGACTGCCGTCAGTGGTGGCTGATCAGCACAATCTTCATGTGGTGTTGGCATCACGCTCACCGCGCCGCATTGAACTCATCACTCAGCTGGGCATCACAGCCGATGTTGTTCCTGCTGACATTGACGAAACACCACTCGCGGGCGAAGAACCCGCGCAGTATGTGAAGCGTCTTGCGTCGTCGAAGGCCCGAGCAGTGCAAGAGCGATTAGCAACTGATGCACTTGTGTTGGGCGCCGACACAACGGTGGATCTTGACGGCATCATCTTTGGACAGCCCGTTGATGAATCTGAAGCACGTCGCATGTTGAAAGCACTCAGTGCCCGCACCCATCGGGTGCATACGGGGGTGGCGGTCGTCGGGCCGGAAAGGTCCGAGTCCCTCGTCGTGACATCGATGGTCACCTTTGAGCCGGTCACGGATTCCCTCTTGGACTGGTACATCGGCACCGGGGAGTGGCAGGGCAAGGCCGGTTCCTACGCCATTCAGGGTCTCGGAGGCACTTTGGTGGCCTCGACGAGGGGGTCGATGAGCAACATCATCGGGCTTCCCCTCCAAGAAACTGCCCGTCTTCTCGGTCTCGGTTGCTAGGCGCCTGCCCCGTCCGTATCATTAGCAGTCGCACTCCTCGAGTGCTAACGCCGGACTGGCTCGCCAGGACGGAGTCCATTTTCGAAATGCCGATTCATCGGAGGAAACCATGAACCTGAAGCCACTCGACGACCGCATTGTCGTTCAGCCCAGCGAAGCCGAGCAGACCACTGCATCGGGTCTCGTCATCCCCGACACCGCAAAGGAAAAGCCACAGCAGGGCACCGTTCTTGCAGTTGGCCCCGGACGCTGGAGCGATGACGAAGGTCAGCACTTCGCACTTGACATCAAAGTCGGCGACGTCGTTTTGTACAGCAAGTACGGCGGCACCGAAATCTCGCATGGCGGACAGGATCTTTTGATCCTCACCAGCCGTGACGTTCTTGCAGTCGTTACCAAGTAGGTCAACACATGGCAAAGCAATTGAAATTTAATGACGAGGCGCGTCGCGCTCTCGAGGCTGGCGTGAACAAGCTGGCCGATGCAGTGAAGGTCACGCTCGGACCAAAGGGACGCAATGTCGTTCTCGATAAGAAGTTCGGCGCACCAACCATCACTAATGACGGTGTTTCCATCGCGAAGGAAGTCGAACTCGACGATCCATTCGAGAACATGGGCGCACAGCTCGTGAAGGAAGTCGCTACCAAGACAAATGATGTCGCCGGTGACGGAACCACAACAGCAACTGTGCTCGCACAGGCAATCGTTCACCAGGGCATGCGCAACGTCGCAGCCGGTGCAAACCCAATGGGTTTGAAGCGCGGTATCGAAAAGGCTGTTGCAGCCGCTGTTGAGTCCATCAAGGGCCAGGCAAAAGATGTTGACGACAAGAGCGATATCGCAAGCGTTGCAACAATCTCTGCTGCAGATGCCAGCATCGGCAAGGTCATTGCAGACGCAATTGACAAGGTCGGTAAAGACGGCGTTGTAACAGTTGAAGAAAGCAATACTTTCGGAATCGAGCTTGATTTCACTGAAGGAATGCAGTTCGACAAGGGTTACTTGTCTCCATACTTCGTGACAGACCAAGAGCGTCAAGAGGCCATCATCGATGAGCCATACATCTTGTTCTACTCATCGAAGATTTCTTCGGTGCAGTCACTTCTTCCATCACTCGAGTCCGTCATGAAGACAGGCCGCCCGCTTCTCATCATCGCTGAAGATGTTGAAGGCGAAGCGCTTGCAACTCTCGTGGTGAACAAGATTCGTGGCACCTTCAACTCAACAGCAGTGAAGGCTCCAGGTTTCGGCGATCGTCGTAAGGCAATGTTGCAAGACATGGCAGTTCTTACTGGTGGCCAGGTCATCAGCGAAGAAGTTGGCCTCAAGCTTGAGAACGTCACGCTTGACCTCTTGGGTCGCGCAAAGCGTGTCATCATCACCAAAGACGAAACAACAATCGTTGATGGTGCTGGCGATAAGGACGAAGTCAATGGACGTATCAGCCAGATCAAGACTGAAATCGACAACACCGATTCCGACTGGGACCGCGAGAAGCTCCAAGAGCGTCTTGCAAAGCTCGCCGGTGGCGTTGCACTCATCAAGGTGGGCGCAGCAACTGAAGTTGAACTGAAGGAAAAGAAGCACCGCATCGAGGACGCCATTTCGGCAACTCGCGCAGCAATCGAAGAAGGCGTTGTCGCCGGTGGCGGTACTGCTCTCTTGCGTAGCCGTCCAGCAGTTCTCAAGGTTGTTGAGTCACTCACGGGTGACGAAGCAACTGGCGCACGCACTGTGTACGACGCACTGATTGCTCCGGCGAAGCACATCGCAGACAACGCTGGCCTTGAGGGCTCCGTTGTTGTGCAGCGTGTTGAGTCCGAGAAGGGCGGCATTGGTCTCAATGCAGCCACGGGCGAGTACGTCGACCTCCTTGCTGCGGGCATTATTGACCCAGCAAAGGTCACCCGTGCAGCTCTGCAGAACGCAGCTTCCATTGCAGCCTTGGTTCTCACCACTGAGTGCCTTGTTGCCGACAAGCCAGGAGCCGGCGGCGCCGGCGGTGGCATGGGCGGCGGCATGCCTGGTGGCATGGGGATGATGTAAATCAACCCCTGGGAATAACAGCCGATTTCGGTCGGTTGTACATAGAGCCTCCCGTTAATGGCCCGGACCGTATGGTCCGGGCCATTAATCATTTCCGCCTACGGTTGACTTCATGAATTCACAGGAGAAGGCACCAAAGGCTCGTCATCTGTGGATTGGCCAAACACTGGAGTACATCATTGGTTTTGTACTTGCCAGTGCGGCTGCGCAGTCGCCCACGCCAGCAATTCCTGCTGTGTTTGCAGGTCTTGTCATCGCCAACGCGGCAACGGTGAAGGCACCTTTGTCGGCATTTCGTCTGACAAACGGACGGATACATCAGATTTTCGGTATTGGTCTTTCAATGGCTGCTCTGATTGCAGCCGTTGTCATGGATCTTGATGTCACGACACGTGCAATGTTGATTGGTCTCGCGGGTGCTGAGGGCTTCGTCTCGGTACGCTTCGGTCATGGCATTCGAGCGACCAGCACCTGATCTCAACAAACTGATTACCGCATGGGAAGCATGGGAGAAGGGCGAAGAAATGCCTGGCCGTGTTCTCGCCAACCTGAAGACCGCTGGTCTTGCAGAGATTCTTGCTGAGTTGAAGGCATCGGGCTGGACACCCACCGCACAGTGATTCGACGACGCGGTGGCAATCAAGTCATTCCGCGTCCCACACAATGGCGTGAAGGCGAAGCACCTTCCTGGCTGACGTCAAGCAATCCAGAGTTACGTGACAACGCTCATGTGGTGAAGGCATTGTCCTCTCATGTTGTTGAACGCGATGTAGATAGCGCTGAGATGTCTCAAGAGTGGGTGAACACTGCGAGAGTCTCTGCCGTTCTGGTCGCAATTGTGGACACCCCCGACGGCCCGAGCGTGATTCTCACTCGTCGCACTGATCATCTTCGTAATCATCCTGGGCAAATTTCTTTTCCTGGTGGACGTGTCGAAGAATCCGAATCAGTCCATGAAGCTGCGGTTCGTGAAGCACATGAGGAGATTGGCCTTCAACCTGACGACGTGCACATCATTGGAGAATTAGATCCCCTGACAACTTTTGTGAGCAACAGTTTGATCATTCCTGTTGTTGCGCGAATTGATGGCATTCCTTCTTTTGTTCGTGAAGAAGCAGAAGTTGCGCGGGTATTTATGACGCCGTTACATGAACTAGCGCGCGAAGACACATATCGCAATGAATGGTGGGCACGCCCACAAGGTGACATCAATATTCACTTTTTTGAATTGGATGATGAAACCGTGTGGGGCGCAACCGGACGGATTTTGCGTCAGGTCATTGATGTTGTGACTGCGTAACTACTTGCCAGAGTAGGCCCGAACAGCTTCATAGAAGATGTTGACCCATGCCATGCAGGATCGTTTGTCGAGTGCGGAACGTTTCACACAATCTGCACTCATGTCTTTCTTGAAGACGGCATCTACTCTGGCTCGAAATGATTCATTCCACAATTTGCCACTGTTGAGGCGTGAAAAATTGCGATACGCAAAGTCATGACGGCGACATGCATCGTAGAAATTGAAAGTTCTTCCACTACTTCCGATGATTGGTGCCGAACATCCATCAGTCGTCCAATTCAATCGTTCATCTCGCTTTGGATCTTCGGCTAAAGCGACAAAAGTTTTCAGTGGCTTTTTGAAAACAAGAGATTCAGCCACAACATGCGCGGGGGGAGTGGGGGAAGCGGACACCGACAAACATGCGGTGGCGAAAAGAGTGCAAAGAACTGCCATGCACACCTCCTGGACATGGACAAGTGTGCGCGAAGTGTCCCGCATGGCGAATATTTGTGTGGTTATGCGGTGAGGCACTTCACAAGGAGTGCCATCTCAACTGCACCAACAGCTGCTTCGTCACCCTTGTTGTCAATTCCAGGCCCACTGCGATCAATTGCTTGCTGTTCTGTGTTGACAGTGAGGACACCAAACATCACGGGGATACCAGTCGCAAGTTGTGCATCCTGAATGCCTCGTGCTGCTTCACCACATACATAGTCAAAATGTGGAGTATCGCCTTTGATGACAGTTCCGAGACAGATGATTGCATCGACTTTGCCGGTCTCTGCGAGCACCTTGGCTGCCAACGGAAGTTCGAAAGCACCTGGCACCCATGATTCCATGATGTCGCTATCGGCGACACCGAGACGCTCAAGTCCGCGAAGAGCACCATCACGCAAATTGGTCACGATGTGGTCATTGAAGCGTGCACCAATAATTGCGATGCGAAGCCCTTTTCCATCAAGTTCGGGAATTACGCTGCTTGATCCTGCTCGTGTCATTTTGTTGCTCCGTTTCCATTGTCGAATTCGATGAGGTGACCCATACGCTCGCGTTTCGTGCGAAGGTAGCCCTCGTTCTCTGGTGTGGGCACTGTGTTGAGGGGAACACGTTCCACCACGCTGAGACCATAGCCACCAAGACCGCCGTACTTTGCGGGGTTGTTGGTCATGAGGCGAATATCGCGCACGCCGAGGTCCGCAAGAATCTGTGCGCCGATGCCATACTCGCGGCTGTCGACAGGAAGTCCGAGCTCTGTGTTTGCATCAACGGTGTCACGGCCTTGATCTTGCAAAGAGTACGCACGAATCTTGTGACCGATTCCGATGCCGCGACCTTCGTGGCCACGCAGGTACACAATGACGCCGCTTCCTGCGTTGTCAACGATGCTCATTGCAGCGGCTAGTTGTGGCCCACAGTCGCAACGACGGGAACTAAAGACGTCCCCGGTCAGGCATTCGCTGTGCACGCGAACGAGAACGGGCTCTGTTCCCGTGACATCACCCTTCACAAATGCAAGGTGCTCAATGCCATCGATAGTGCTGCGGTACGCCACACAGTTGAACGTGCCGTACTCAGTCGGCACGGTTGCTTCGCCCATGCGCTCTACAAGTCGTTCATGATGGCGGCGGTACTCAATGAGTTGTTCAATCGATGAGAGCAGTAGACCATGCTCTTTGCAGAACTTACGAAGCTCGGGCAAGCGCATCATGGTGCCGTCGTCATTCTGAATCTCACAGATAACGCCGACGGGTTCACAACCAGCGAGACGAGCAAGATCAACTGCGGCCTCGGTGTGGCCTGCACGCTTCAATACGCCACCGGTGCGAGCACGCAATGGGAAGATGTGGCCAGGGCGAGCAAATGCTTTGTAATCAACATTGGGGTCTGCGATTCCACGCACTGTTGCAGCACGATCGGCTGCACTAATTCCTGTTGTTGTTCCTTCAATGAGGTCAACAGTGATGGTGTATGCAGTTCGCTGACTCTCAGTGTTCTGTTCCACCATGAGTGGAAGACGAAGTTCTTCAGCGCGCTCCCGAGTGAGTGGCGCACAGATCACTCCGGTGGAGTACCGAACAATAAAGGCGAGTTGTTCTGGCGTTACATGTTCAGCAGCCATGATGAAGTCGCCTTCGTTCTCACGATCTTCATCGTCAACCATGACAATGATTTCGCCACGGCCCATTGCGGCAATGACATCTTCAATGGGATCAAGACCTGATTCGCTCATGATGCTCCAACTTTCTCTTTAAGAGGTTCTAAAACGATTTCAACGTCATCGCCTAATGCTGTGGTCGAGACCACTGAATAGTGCGAGAGTTCTTGTTGCACGTCGCCAATGAAGACGCCAGGCGCTTCCGTGCTGCCAGAAACAATCGGTGCGACATGAAAGACGTATTGATTAACGAGGCCTTGTTCGTGAAACGCGGTCGCTGTTGTTGGGCCGCCTTCCACCATTAACTGGATGACACCTTCTGCGCCCAGTGTGTCGAGCAGTTCGTCGATACTGGATGACCACACGGTGCAAGGGTGCACTTTTGCATTCGCTGGAATGGGAGTGTGCGACAACACAATGCGCCGTGGCGACGGACCGTTTACATGACGCACGGTTAGTTCAGGGTCGTCAGTACGAACCGTTCCAGCACCGACAACAATCGCATCGCTCTCTGCACGCAATTGATGAACCCGTGTGCGCGCAACATCTCCAGTCAGCCATCGTGGACCATTCGGGATTGATGTGCGGGCATCAAGAGTTGTTGCCAGCTTCACCATGACGAACGGGCGACCGGTGCGTCGGTGATGGAGGTATGGCGCAAGTTGTTGTGTCACTTCATCTGCACAGATGCCTTCAGTGACATCAACACCTGCTGCGCGCAATGCAGCAAAACCAGTGCCTGCGACTTTTGTATCGGGGTCCGCGATTGCGCTCACCACATGAGTGATTCCTGCAGCAATGATCGCTTCGGTACATGGTCCGGTGCGGCCGGTGTGAGAGCACGGTTCGAGCGTGGTATACAAAGTGGCGCCAACAGTGAGATCACCAGCAGTGGCTGCGGAGTGCAACGCAACAATTTCAGCGTGAGCATTACCGGGTGATTGCGTGGCACCTTCGTGCACGGCGCCGTTGGCACACACAAGGACAGCACCCACCCACGGATTGGGACGCGCGTGCAGACGCGCTGTCTCAGCCATATGCATGGCACGGCGCATGAGCGCCTCGTGGTTAGTCATGTTGTGTCCTTGCTCCCATCCGGACTCTGACCGTCGGCCTCAGAATTTCACTGAGTCGGCCTCACCACCGAAGTGATGAGGTTCGCGGGCTATAACCGCCGGTTGGGACTTTCACCCGACCCTGCAAGGGGTGTTTTGAATATGTACTGCCCAGCCGAAGTTGAACGGCTTCAGGCTATGCGGGTGGGTACTTGGCCAACAACCCGAGGTTGTGACGCCAGAGAGTAAAGACATCATTCACGTCTTCGGGACCATCAAGGTCAATGAGAGGTGCGAAAACAACCACACCAAGACCAATGGCGACGGCTTGGGCTGCTGCGGTCCGGGCAATCTCGGGGGAAATTCCTTCGATGTCGATATAGCGCTTTGTCAGTGCCGTGATGATTGGCATCTCCTGCAGGAGATTGCGTGAGTTGGTGCCTTCGAGGTTAAGCCAAATAGCGAGGCGCACTGCAAGTTGAATGTCGGGGTCAGAAGGGTCGATGGCCAGCTGGCCGGGCGCAGCCTCAGAGATGCGAGACGCCCCTTGTTCGACTAGCTGCTGGGTGGCTGCGACGAGAAGGTCGTTCTTTGATCCAAACCATGTGTGAACGAATCCGTGGTTGACATCGGCAAGTGCTGCAATGTCGCGAACTCCTACCTCCGAAAAGGGCTTTTCGCGTACAAGTTGAATCGCGGCATCGATGAGTCTTTGCTCACCTTCTGCGCGAGTAATTGGCGAACGACGCTTGGTCTTCTGGGGAGTCGATTTCTTGACCATAAGTTGAGTACCTGACTGTACATCGGTGGTGCGTGGCTATTAAAGATAGAGAACAGTTCAAGGCTGTTATCTAAGAGTCTAAGACTGTTAGATTCATACTCATGTCATCAGTCTCAAGCTTCCGTCGAATCTTCCTTGCCGCCACCGTGCTCGGAGTCAGTGCACTTGCCGCCGCCATTCCCGTCGCAATGAAGTCCAGTCCCGCAGATGCTGCGGCTCCTCCGACATATGCATATCTCTCGTCGGAGAATGGGCACTTTTCGCATGTTGTGAACACATCGACGCAGTCGTGGGGAACATCAGTCGGCGATTTCCAGCCGTCGCAGAACAACTGGCGTTGCAATCGAATGACAAACACGGTGAACAACGCTGGCACAAAGGTGTACAACGCTGCATCTTGCCAGGGCAATGCTGCTGCAATTGACACAGCAACAGGAACTTTTTCGTTGTTGCCGTTTGTAGGCACGGCCATGACAGTGAGCAAAGACGACCAGTTCATGTATGTGGTGAGAAGTTATGAGCGGTTTAAATTCAAACTTTCTGACAACTCGATTGTGTGGCAGGTCCTTTCGCCGGGCTATCGCCCTTGGGCGACGCAGTATGCGTTCGCTGCTTCGCAAGATGATTCAAAGATCTACGTACCAATGCAAGATAGGTTCCAAAACGTCGGGGTCTTAGACGCTGCAACAGGTAGCACCATTACTGAAATTAGTAACGCTGCATGGAGTTCTCCATCATGGACAGTTGCATCTCCCGTGGGAACCAACATCTTTGTTGGAACAAATAATGGCATTGCCATTATTGACTCCTCAACCGATACATACACACGATTGATTCCAGTGGGTGCCGCAGCACCAGCTGCGGTAAGCGCGGACGGGAATTTCTTGTATCTATCGAACGGGTCAAACATCAAGAAAGTTCGTGTCTCCGACGGAACCGTTCTCGATACGTATGCCGTGGGATGTGGTGAAGGTGGCATAGCTCTGACTCCAGATGGTGATTATCTCTACGCAGTCACTGGTAGTGGCGTCAGCATCATCCGATTGAGTGATGGAAACATTTCATCGTTGACTTATCCGTCTACGACCCCCAATACCTCGGTAGGACGCACCATTGTGATGGCGACTCGTGTGGAGGCTCCGTCGATATCGCTATCGCGTTCTTCCGCAACAGCGAATGTCGATAATGCCGTCAGCGGTTTGTATTCCATCTCAAACACTGGTGGCACACCAACGTCATATTCGATTAGCCCATCAACGCTGGCGGCAGGTTTGAGTTTTTCAACATCTACTGGTCTGATTACAGGCACTCCAACAGCAACCCGCGCAGCAACGACCTACACAATTACGGCAACAAATGTGGGAAGGTCTTCTTCTGACACCTTCTCTCTCACAGTGACAGATCCGCCCGATGCACCGACGCCAACATTCTCTGCGACTACATCAACTTCAAGTGGATTTACGTTCTCGATTTCGAATTACTCGAACAACTATTCATATTCAGTTAGTGCAACGAATGGAGCAATTGCAACGCATTCGGCCGGAAATGTGACTGTGTCTGGCCTCGCTGCTTCTGGCACGTCAACTGTGACAGTTTCGGCTGTGCGAAGTGGTTATCGCACATCTAGCGCTACCGCAAGTGGTCGTGCACAAGATGCAACAACGACGACGACAGCAGTTCCTGCTGGCGGAAACGGTGTCACATCTGGTGCTGGCGCAACAGGCACGTCAACTAGCGGAGCTGGTGCTACGACGACAACAGTGGCGCGCTCTACTGTTTCGACTACGACCACAACGACGACAACGATTCCTGCACCTGATGCGCCCACTGCTAACCCAGGTTCGGGAGTCCTTGTAATTGATGGCAAAGAAACAACTGCATCTGTAACGCGGACAAATAATCGCGTCACAGTGGGTGCGGCTGGAGTGAGCGTGACGTTCAATGGCATTGCGCAGGACGGAACCATTGTTCCTTTGGACTCCGAAGGAAATCTTCGACTGACCGGTGGCAATTCTGTATCGATCGAAGGTACGGGTTTTGCCGCAAATCAAGATGTTGAAGTGTGGATGTTTTCCACGCCGCAGTTACTTGCAACGGTGAAGGCTGACTCCAGCGGAAAAGTTGTTGAGAACATCAAGTTGTCGTCCATGCTTGAGGAAGGCAATCATCGATTCGTTGTTGATGGTACGAGTGCAGCGGGAGCCGATGCCCTTGTCGCACTTGGCGTCATTGTTGGGTATGAATCTTCGGGGCTTTCCACTACCGGAAAACTCTTGATTGCCTTGCCAATTGCTTTGGCGATTATCATCGGCCTTGTGATTCCGACAACCCTCCGTCGCCGTAAGAAATTGGCACGTGTCTAGAGGTTTTGGCTTTCGCCGTAAACCCAGCTCGGGTGAAGACGGCGCAGGCTGGATCTATGCCGACTTGTTCCTCGCGCTCATGATTGTGGGCCTTGGTTCTGCTGCAGTTACAACATCGCCCGCATCTGGTTCACCAGCAGCGCAGAAAACATTTCAATTGAGTTGCGCTGAGTTTGCTGTTCGAGTGCCTGGAAACATTCGCAGCGGCGGTGCTGCGGTTGAAAGTGCAGTGTCAGCTGAGATTGCAAAACGTGGCTGGTCGCCTGACTCATCAAAGCCAGGTCTTGTCATTGTGATGGGCGGCTTTAGCGGTTCTGAATCACCAGGAGCGGGCGACAATCGTGCCCAAAACATTCTTCCCCAGTTACGTGCAAGTACTCCCTTGTTGCAACAAGTTGAGATGCGCACAGCCGGAGCGCGTTCTGTTCGCGTCAATGGCGTTGCAACCACTGTCGGCGGTGCTGGTTCGTATCTCATGGTCACATATCTGTTGTTCAGCGGTCCGCAACTACAAGAAGACTGCACTCGTTAGGAGCCCCCATGCCAATGTCCGCTGCCGCCCACTCTGACGCTGTTGATGCTGTCGATAAGTGGTTAACCATCTCAAAACAAACTGCAACGCTCGGTGCAAGTGCACGCGTGTTCGTCGAGGACCTGCGAAACAATCGCAATCAGCGGGAGTGGTCACGAGTCAACGTCGAGCAAATCTTGCCATTTCGTTCGGAAACGCCTCGTCTGTTGTTGGTGATTCGTGCAGGAGCCTTGTTCCTCCCGATTCTTCTCACATGGCTTGCGCTTTCTCAAGTGATCGGTCCATTTGCTCTCTACTTGCAGAATCAACAGGCCAGCGCAAACTTCCTGTGGTTCTGGCAAACAAACCCTGGCGAGTCCTTCGCAGAAGTGTGGTCATTGAGTCACGTTGCTCTCACTGACGCTGCTGTTCTTGCATTCCTTACAGTTCTTGCAATGCGCATCACGTGGTGGGAAACCTCTCGTGCTGAACGCACAGAAGCAACGTATGCAGAAATGCTCTCTGCGCTTGAGTTCTATTTCGTATCTGCGCGCGATAACTGAGCCAGCACAGCAACGCTGACGAGAACGCACAAAGCGCCGATAATGCGCGTTGTGGTGAGATTCTCGTCAAGTGCGTACACGCCGACTGCGATAGAGACGACGGGCTCAATCGTGCTGAAGACTGCTGCTTCTCCGGGGCCAATGCGTGAGACGCCTGCAAAGAAGAATCCCATCGCAATCACTGTGGAGACAATTGCAGCCGCAAAGACGGCAAGCCACCCTGTTGTGTCTTGAGGTAGCGATGGTCGCAACAACGCCAGTAGCAATAAGTGGCTGACTGCTGCTCCGACCATGACATATGTGAGTGAAATGAATGCTCCTGATTTCCCTGCAATCTTGCTGCTCACCAAGATGTAGCCGGTGTACCAGACGGCCGCACCAAACATCAGTGCAACTCCGATTCCGGAGCCACTTGAAATTTGACCTGCGGTCAGAGCGCTACCGAACACGGCCACGATGAGGCATGCAGTGATTCGCACGCTTGGCGTATGGCGAAAAACGGCCCAACTAGCAAGGACAACAAATGCTGGGTATGTATAAAAAATGACTGTTGCGAGACTTGTGTCTATTCGTTCAACACCAAAGAAGAAAAAGGTGGCCTGTGGTGCATAGCCGACTGCACCGAGAAGAAATAGTTGGATTCCTAATCTCTTTGATGGAAGAGAGATGTCTTTCTTGCGAAAGCTGTGGATGGCGAGAAGAACAACCGATGCAAACGTGAAGCGGACAGCGAGCATGCCCAAGGGCTCTGTTCCATGGTCGTACGCGGTGCGAGCGAACCACGGGAGTAGGCCAAATGAAGCACCACTAATGAGAATGAAGATGATGCCCATAGGCAAACGCTAATCGGAAGCGTTTTCGTCCTTCGCCATCTTCGCGGCCATGGCGCGGTCTCGCTTGATCACATTGCGAACGAGGACAGTTCCGACGATGCCCACCCCAGCAAGCATCACAATGAACGTGAGGTACTGCAAAGAGCCACCTCGATCGCCGGCTTGCTGTGGTTCTTTACCGCATCCAGGCTTTGGAAGAAATCCAATGCAATCAGATGGTTCTTTATCAAGGTCGTAAACAAATGTTGAATCAGGTGATGGTGGAACAGTTGTATCGACTGAATCAGCAGCATGAACTGCAGAGACTCCGAACGGTGCAACGGTGAGAAGAGCGGCACAGGCGATGGGAGCAAAACGGGGCATAGAGACATCGTCACACGCCAACTAGGGTGGAACAAATCATGAGCGCAAAAAACACTTCGGGCCAGCACGATGTCGTCCTCGTTGTGGATTTTGGGGCGCAATATGCCCAACTCATCGCTCGTCGAGTGCGTGAGGCATTGGTCTACTCAGAAATTGTCCCTCATCGCATCAGCGCTGACGAAGTACGCGCCAAGGCACCGAAGGCCATCATTTTGTCGGGAGGTCCGAAGAGCGTTCATGTTGACGGTGCTCCCGTACTTGACCCCGCCATCTATGACATGGGAATTCCCATCTTGGGCATTTGTTACGGCTGCCAGCTAGTGGCTCAGCAATTGGGCGGCGTTGTTGATCGAGGTGGTCGTGGCGAATATGGCCGTGCAAAATTGACCCGTAATGGAGAGTCTTCTTTGTTGCCTCAGGATGCTCCCGCATCACTTGATGTGTGGATGAGCCATTTTGATTTTGTGAGTGAAGTGCCACAGGGCTTTGTCGCCACTGGTTCAACTCCTGACGCACCCAACGCAATCATCGAAAACAATGAACGCCGGATCTATGGCGTTCAGCATCATCCCGAAGTTGTTCATTCCACCCATGGTCAAGACCTTCTTGTGCGTTTCCTTGTGGAAGTTGCTGGATGTCGTCAGGACTGGACAATGGCCAACATTGTTGAAGATCAGATTTCAGCAATCCGCGAGCAGGTTGGATCCGAACGAGCAATTTGTGGATTGTCTGGTGGTGTTGATTCATCTGTTGCCGCAGCACTCGTCCATCGAGCGATTGGTTCGCAGTTGACATGTGTGTATGTCGACACAGGTCTCATGCGTCGTGGTGAGAGTGAACAGGTAGTTGAAACTTTCCGTCGAAGCATGGGAATTGAATTGATCCATGTTGATGCGGGCGCGCGGTTCTTTGAAAAGTTGCAGGGCATCACTGAGCCGGAAGCAAAGCGCAAAGCAATCGGTGAATTGTTCGTGCGTATTTTTGAAGAGCACACAGGCGGCATCACTGATGCAAAATTCTTGGTGCAAGGAACGTTGTATCCAGACATCGTGGAGAGTGGCGGTCACGATGGGACAGCTGCTGTCATCAAGAGTCATCACAATGTTGGTGGACTACCCGATGACATGGAATTGCAGTTGTGCGAACCGCTTCGAGCACTCTTTAAGGACGAGGTGCGAAAAGTCGGAATTGAACTTGGGTTGGCCGATGACATTGTGTGGCGCCAGCCGTTTCCAGGTCCTGGTCTTGGCGTGAGAATCATTGGCGAGGTGACCCCCGACAAGGTCGCAACCTTGCAGCATGCAGATGAGATTGTTCGTCACGAAGTCAAGGCCGCAGGTCTTGAGCGTGAGATCTGGCAGTCATTCGCAGTCTTGGCAGACATCCGCAGTGTGGGCGTGATGGGGGATGAGCGCACCTATGGTCGCCCCATCATCATTCGTGCCGTCACTAGTGACGATGCCATGACCGCCGACTGGGCTCGTCTGCCATACGACCTGTTGGAAAAGATGTCGAACCGCATCATCAATGAAGTGCCTGGCATCAATCGGGTGGTCTATGACGTCACGTCGAAGCCGCCCGGAACCATTGAGTGGGAGTAGGGAATTAGCCACTAGAAAGGTTATTTCCCTTATACAGCAAGGGTTTTAGCCCATGCGACCCCTCGTTTTCTGGTGACGCAACTACCCTGAAGGGGTCATGTTTTCGACCCGTCGACCCCGGAGACCTTTGAGGTCCGCAGTCTGTGGCGTTCTCATGGCCTCTCTTGTTTTGGTGCCTGCAGTCATGCCGGGCCAGGTCTCGGCAGACTCCATCGATCAGATGCGAGCCCAGGCCGCCAACATCGCTGACCAGCTGGAGAAGTTGGCCGAGCAGATGGGCATGTTGGGGGAGGATTACTCCGAAGCTCTCCAGACTCAGGCAGATCTCTCCGTCGAAATTAAGCAGGCGCAAGCAGATGTGGCGGCTGCCGAAGCCGAGCTCGCCGAGATGCGTGGCACTTTGTACAACTCGGCTGTCACACAGTTCATGCATGGTGGTCGTAACTCGACGTTGACGAATCTTTTTGCGTCCTCGGGTGGTGTGCAAGATGCACTGCAGCGCGGTCAACTGACGTCTATTGCAATGAACCAAGGTTCATTGACGACTGACTCTCTTGATGCAACAGCAACAGAATTGAGTAAGAAGAAAATCGTCCTTGAGAAAAAGCGCAAGCAAGCTGAATCGTTAGCCCTCGACGTGAAGAGTCGTCAAGGTGCTGCTGAAAGCCTCTCAGCTCGATATTTGGAACTGCAGTCCTCTGTGCAAGGAGACCTTGCAGATTTGCTTCGTGAAGAACGTCAACGGCGTGACGCTCAGGCCCTTGCTGATTCCCAACGCGAAGCGGCGGGATTCAAGAGTAAGTACTCCTCGCTTCAAAAGAAGTACGGGAACATTCCTTCGGTATCTGCTCGTGCACAAACAGCAGTGCGTGCGGCTCTTAGCCAACTAGGTGTGCCATATCGATACGGTCAAAGCACTCCGGGCAAAGCGTTTGACTGCTCAGGTCTCACTACTTATGCGTGGGGCAAAGCAGGAGTGGGGTTGCCGAGAAACTCTCGTCGTCAATACAACGCTCTTCCAAAGATTCCCAAGCAGATGGCACAGGCCGGGGACCTCATTTTTACGGGTTCACCCATTCACCACGTGGGCATCTACTTAGGAAACGGCACCATGGTGCATGCTCCGCAGACTGGCGATGTCGTCAAGGTCGGCCCTATTCGCTGGTGGAAAGTCGTCGGCGTCGTTCGTCCTCGCTAACTGCTACTACGGTCAATGTCCATGCAGGGCATCGATGTAGAACGCGTAGAGACATGGCTCAATGCCAACATTGAAGAGGCGCAAGGTCCGTATACGTATCACCTCATTGCCGGTGGTCGTAGCAACATCACGTTCAGAGTCGTCGATGCGAATGGAATGCAAATGGTTTTGCGTCGTCCACCAATGGGACACGTTCTCGCAACTGCGCATGACATGGCGCGCGAACACCGTTTGATCTCCGCAGTTGGTCAGTCCAATGTTCCGGTGCCACGCACACTGGGCCTCTGTACAGATGTTGAAGTGAATGGCGCGCCGTTCTACGTCATGGCGTATGTTCCCGGAGTCGTTTTGGATAGTCCCGAAAAGGGAACCCTGATGTCGGTTGAACACCGTCTCCAGGCATCTGAGGATCTCATTGATGTGTTGGCGGATCTTCATGCGGTTGATGTAGATGAGGTTGGCCTTGGTGACTTAGCCAAGCGTGAGGGATACGTCGAACGACAAGTCAAGCGTTGGTCGACGCAATGGGCTAACTCAAAGACTCGCGATCTTCCCGCCGTTGATGAAGTCGCTTCGCTACTCGGAAACAATATTCCCGTGCAACAAGGTGTTTCTATTGCACACGGTGACTACCGATTTGGTAACTGTCTCACTGATGTCGACAATGGTCGTATTGCAGCTGTGCTCGATTGGGAATTGTGCACATTGGGCGATCCACTTGCAGACCTTGGTTATGTTGGCATCTATTGGACAGATCCAGGCATGCCGAACATGCGCGGCACTGACCCTTCGGGCATCGAAGGTTTTCCAACCTTTGATCATCTTGTGGAGCGATACGCAAAACGAACGGGACGCGATTGTTCCAACATCGGGTACTACAAAGCATTTGCGAGTTTCCGACTGGCCGTGATTTGCGAAGGCGTGTACGCGCGATACCTACACGGTGCAATGGGAGATCAACAGATTGATCTTGAGCCAATGAAGCTCACTGTCGAGACTTTGGCCGAATCTGCGCTCGTTGCGATTCAGGGGTAACTGCAATGGCGTTGGAGACATGGAAAAAAGGAACGTTCACGGCGGCAACGTTGACTCGGGATACGTATCGCAAAGGTTCTGGACCAGTTGTCATTGTGGTGCACGAGATTCCTGGCATCACCCCTGCTGTCGAACGGTTTGCAGACGATGTAGTCAACGCTGGGTTCACAGTGGTGATGCCGAACTTGGTTGGCACAGCAGGTCAACAGGTATCAGGCAAGTACATCGCATCGTCGATGTTGAAGGTGTGTATCTCGAAAGAGTTCACCAATATGGCTTTGCAAAAAACATCCCCGATTATCGCGTGGCTCCGTGCATTGGCTCGCTCGCTTCATCAAGAAGTCGGCGGTAAGGGTGTGGGCGCTGTTGGTATGTGTTTCTCTGGCGGATTCGCGCTCGGCATGATGGTGGACGACATCATGATTGCCCCGGTTTTGTCTCAACCGTCCATGCCGTTCACGGTCGGGAAAGCTCGTGGTGCTGATCTCAACTTGTCACCTGATGACGCCGTTGTCGTTGCTCAGCGTGCAGCGGATGGTTGCCAGGTGCTGGGACTTCGCTTTATGCAAGACAAATTGGTGGGCAACCGATTTGATTCACTTCGTACTCTGCTCGGTGATGCATTCATTGCGATTGAGTTGCCTTCTCAATCCCCGAAAGATCACAGCGTGTTGACAGAACAACGTGACGAAGCAAGCGTGCAACGAGTGTTGGACTTCTTTGCTGAGAAACTTTTGTAGCCGCGTTTAGCGCGGACCACCGTCGACATTCAGCAACATGCCCGTGGTGTAACTGCTTGCCTTGCTCGCAAGATATAACGCTGCTCCCACAATTTCGTGAGGCTCTCCACCGCGTTGCATTGAATATGCAGTCTTTGCACGCGCATTGAACTGTTCCATGTCCCACGCCTTTGAAATGTCGGTGAGGAATGGTCCGGGAACAATGCAGTTCACGCGCACATGTGGCCCATATGTTCGTGCGAGGCCAACCGTCAATGTGTTGATGGCAGCTTTTGCCGCGCCGTAGATCACTTCATTCGGTGAAGGGCGCTGACTCGAGGTGGAGGACACATTGATGATTGCTCCTCCATGAATCACATTGTCGGCGTCAGGGGTTGTCATGTGTGTGCCAAGAAGTGTTGACAACCGAAATGGTCCCTTGAGATTGACGCCGAGAACTTTGTCGTACAGATCTTCTGTGACGTCAACGAGCGATGAATACAACGGTGACATACCCGCGTTGTTGACGAGGATGTCAATGCGACCAAATTCCGCAATTGCTTCGTTCGCTAAGCGACCCGCATCGTCCCATGATGCAGCGTGATACCCAACGGCCAATGCACGGCGTCCTAGAGCGAGAACTTCCTTGGCAACTGATTCGCAGTTTTCAACTTTGCGACTTGCCACAACAATGTTGGCGCCATGCTCTGCAAATGCCAGTGCCATTTCTCGGCCGAGCCCGCGGCTACCGCCAGTAATGATTGCTGTTTTTCCTTCGAGGGAAAACAAATCTGTTGATGTCATGAACTGACCCTTGCTGTGTACTCAGGATGGACGAACGTGGAAACCATACGCTCAAAATCCGTGCCGCTGGACGAGAGAAGGTGTTGCGCAAGCAAGCCCTTGGCAGCTTTTGCATTGTGGCCTCCAACAATGCCGCCAGATTTCGAGACCAAGTCGATGCGCACCAATGTGCTGACTCGTGACCAGTCGATGGCAGATCGATGCTCTTGGGGAAGTAGGTCAACGACGGGTGACTTTTTTGTCAGTGAAAGAAGAGCATCAGTCAGGTCATCTCGCCACCATGTTGACAAGAGTCCGAAGGGGGCAAGCCGTGCTCCCATCTTCAAGCGATAGTCGGGCAATGGGTCATCGGCGCGCACGAGTCCGGCAAACCCAGAAGGAATGATGATGCGCTTCGTCAGGGCAGTGCGAGTGGCTGCGGGAAGTCGAGCAAGGTCGAGATGATCCCAGACCACTCCGGTGTAGCGCTGCCAAGCGGGCAAAGTGGGGGCACCGATGAGTGAACGGTTCGATAATTGGGCTCGCACCAGTAAATCTCCCTTAACTCCGAGCAGTTTGGCGTCGCCGCCAGACTGGGTCGCGAGGGCACGTGCGATGTCAGTGCGGTACTGACCTAAGGAGGGTCCGAAGGCCCCCGAATCACTCGCATATTTCGTCTTGGCTGTGCCGGCTTCCGCTTTGCCTTCGGAGGGCGGCAACATGACCACAAATGAACTTGCTCCCATGGTGAAATTTCCTCTCCAGCCTTCTACGCTAGGCATATGCGAGTACACGTAGATTCATCAAAGTGCCAAGGCCACAACCGCTGCTACGCGTTGGCCCCAGAATTGTTCGACGTTGACGATCTCGGCAACGCTTTCGAATTGAACGATGGCATTGTGCCATCTGGTCTTGAAGACAAGGCACGCCTAGCAGTTGCCAACTGTCCTGAGTTCGCAATCACGATTGAGGATTAAGACATGAGCGAAACAATTTACGGTCCAGTTACTGATTGGGCGACAGACTTCGACCACGGTTCACCGGCATACAACAACAACATTCACCAGATTTGGGATGACCTCAAAGCTGCTGGTTGCCCCATTGCTCACACTGAACGTTACGGCGGTGTGTGGTTGCCTCTCACCCACGATCTTGTAAAAGAGATTGCATACGATCCAACACGTTTCTCTAGTCTCACTCCTGTTGTTCAGCAGTTGAAGCCAAGCGAAGCACGCTTGGAAGATCCGGACGCTTTGGGCGCACCAATCGGACCAGTACCACCAATTTCTTCTGACCCCCCATTCCACGCAGATGCGCGTCGCATTCTTCTGCCAGCGTTTTCGCCGAAGCAGATCGACCCATTGCGCAAAGAAGTCGAAGAGATTTGCAACAAGCTGATTGATGACATGGGCGACGTTGATTCAATCGACGCAGCTGTGCAGTACACGCAGCACATTCCTGTTCTTGTTGTTGCTCAAATGGTGGGATTGCCATTGTCCGATGCCGACCGTTTCCGCGGTTGGGTTGACATGGTTCTTGGCGGTATCGGTGCAGAGCGCAGTGAAGAGCGCTTAGCGCAATTCATGGCAATGGATGAGTACCTGACCAAGCACATCGAAGATCACATTGAGAATCCTCAAGACGATCTCACCACGTACCTCTTGAACGCTGAAATCTTTGGCGAGAAGCTTTCTCCTCGTCACGTATTCGGCACAATCTTGTTGCTCATCATTGCTGGCATCGACACCACATGGAGCGGTATCGGTTCATCGTTGTGGCACCTCGCGTCAAACCCAATCGACCGTCGTCGCCTCGTGGAGAATCCAGACAAGATTCCTGCAGCAACAGAAGAGTTCCTTCGTGCATACGCTCCTGTCACCATGGCTCGCATGGTCACAGAAGACATGGAGTTCCATGGCGTGCAGATGAAGAAAGAAGACCGCGTTCTTCTTCCTTTCCCTGCTGCTAACCGTGACGAGAAGCAATTTGCGAATCCAGCAGTCGTTGACATCGAGCGCGAAGAAAACCGTCACTCGGCTTTCGGTCTTGGCATTCACCGTTGCATCGGTTCCAACCTTGCTCGTTTGGAAATGAATGTTGCTATTGAGGTTTTCCTCAAGCGTTTCCCCGACTTCGAGTTGGACATGACTGAGCAAGTCACGTGGAGCACTGGCCAGGTTCGCGGTCCTCGCAACTTGCCATTCAAAATCAAAACTCGCGCGTAATCACCGGGCTATTCAGCCCACGACACAACCCGCATCTACACTGGCGAAGCCATGTCTCAGTTTGAACAACCCTCTTCTGGGGTCAGCATCCCGCTTAACCCCGATCAAGAAGAGGCGGTGTATCACCCCGGTGGCCCTTTGCTGGTGGTTGCCGGTGCTGGTTCAGGAAAAACCCGTGTACTCACGCAACGTATTGCGTGGTTGATTTCTCAGGGCATTCATCCGCAAGAACTTTTGGCGATCACTTTCACCAATAAAGCAGCGGAAGAGATGCGACATCGCGTTGCGGATCTTGTGGGTCCTGTTGCGAAGTCAATGTGGGTCACCACGTTTCACAAAACATGTGTCCGCATTCTGCGTCAGCATGCCGAACTCATTGGGTATCCCAAACAGTTCACGATTTATGACTCACAAGATTCTAAGCGTCTCATTGGCTATGTCATTCGTGACATGGGTCTTGACGTCAAAAAGTATCCAGCCGGCGCTGCGCAATCTCGCATCAGTTTGTGGAAGAACGAACTAGTAACAACAGCTCGCGCGCACGATGGTGCTGAGCACATCATCATGCGTCGCCATGCAGAGATCTACACCGAGTATCAGGCACGCCTCAAGCGCGCCGGCGCAATGGACTTTGATGACCTGTTGGTCAATGTTGTTCGGTTGTTTGAAGAACACCCCGAAGTTTTGCGCATGTACCAAGATCGCTTCAAACACATCTTGATTGACGAATACCAGGACACCAACCAAGCACAGAATCGCATTGTGCTGTTATTGGGTGAATTGCACAAGAACGTTTGTGTGGTGGGCGATAGCGACCAAAGCATCTACAAGTTCCGTGGTGCAGACCTTCGCAACATCGATGCATTCGAGAGTGCTTTCGGAGAAGCAACGGTTGTTGTTCTTGCGCAGAACTATCGCAGTACGCAAACAATTCTTTCTGCTGCCAATGCAGTGATTTCGCAGAACGTTGGTCGCCGGCCGAAAGATCTCTGGACTTCAGCCGGTCAAGGTGATCGCATCGTGCGGTACTTCGCAGAAGATGAATACGACGAGTCTTCGTGGGTTGCAAAGACTGCGAAAGAAATTCAGGAAAAAGATGGTCGCTCGTGGGGCGACATCGCCATCATGTATCGCACCAATGCGCAAAGCCGCGCAATGGAAGAAGCATTCATGCGTTACAGCATTCCGTACAAGGTGGTAGGTGGCACCAAGTTTTACGATCGCCGTGAAATCAAAGATGCGATTGCATATCTCAAAGCCGGAGTGAACCCGCTCGATGAGGTGAGTATCAAGCGTGTGCTGAATGTGCCGAAGCGTGGAATTGGCGACACCAGCATCGGCAAACTCGATGCATTTGCTGCAGCTGAAGGCGTTTCGTTTGTTGATGCAATGCGACGCGCGAGTGAAGCAGGAGTAAGTGGGTCAGCGAGTAAAGGCATTACATCTTTTGTCACACTCATCGACATGATGCACATTGCGATGAATGATGGTCCTGCAGCCCTGATTGAAATCGCCATGAATAACAGTGGCTATCTCAATGATCTTGAGAATGAAGATTCTGTCGAAGCCGCTGGGCGCCTTGAGAACATTGAGGAACTCATCGGTTCTGCCGCGGAATACACGCAGGTCGAAGAGTTCCTTGAACAAGTTGCATTGGTCGCAGATACCGATGATCTTGATAACGAGAATCACATTGTTTTGATGACGTTGCACTCGGCGAAGGGTCTTGAGTATCCAGTTGTGTTCTTGGTTGGATGTGAAGAAGGAATCTTCCCGCATAGCCGAGCATTGAACGACCCGACCGAATTAGAAGAAGAACGTCGCCTTGCCTATGTGGGGCTGACTCGTGCGCGTGAGAAGTTGTTTGTGTCCCATGCATGGCATCGCATGTTGTTTGGCCAGTCGTCGTACAACCCACCATCACGGTTCTTGTCAGAAATTCCTGAAGAGCTGTTTGATCGACAGGGCAATGTCGACTCTGGTACCGATCACTCACGTGTCTATGGCCGATCATCATCAACAAGCTGGGATGACGACTTGCCGTCGTATCGCCGTCGTGATGAAGAACCATCGGGACGCACGTATGGGGCAAAGCGTGCTGAACGTGCAGTTCGTGCTCCATCTGAACCACGCAACACTGATCATCTTGTCGACCTGAAGGTTGGCGACGATGTTGAGCACGCAGTATTTGGCGAAGGTGTCGTGATTGAAATCAAGGGCACAGGCGATAAAGCTGAAGTTGCGGTGCGTTTCCGTGATCGCGGAACAAAACACCTTGCTTTGGCGTGGGCACCTCTCAAAAAGCTCTAAGAAATCTCATTTCAGCCCGTGTGGGTAGTAGAAATAAAGACATGAAGGCAGCCATCCTTATCGAGAGTCTCACTGGCAATACCTGGAAGGCCGGCGAGCGCATCGCCGCCAACCTGCAACAGGAGAACTGGTCAATTACCGGTATCTCGCCGGTACGTAACCCTGATCACAAGTCCATCCAAGATGCAGACATGGTCATTGTGGGCACATGGGTGCACGGACTCTTTGTTGTTGGCCAAGCGCCATGGGCTGTCGATCGTCTTCGTGCGCTGCCAGCAATGGCAGGGAAGAAGGCTGCAGCGTTTTGCACCTTCGCCCTGAACCCTGGTGGTTCACTCGATGTCATGACTCGTGCGTTGGAATCTCGCGGCGCAGAAGTTGTCGGCGGACTGGCTCTTCATCGCAGCAAACTTGCAGCACACGCTGAAGAGTTTGCGATTCGTCTGACTGACTCAACAGCCAAGTAATCAATTCCCCTGAAGTTAAGGGGCCGCTGTCGTTGCTGATGCGCTGGCGTCTCGTAAGTCGATGTACAGAGTTTTCTTGTTCTCAACGATGGGTCGAACATTGGTTGGTTTCTCTAATTGATCAACCGTCACTGTGCGTTGATTGCAGTCAGTGAATGTACGTGCACCCTTTGTGTGGGTGACAAGGCAGGTTGGACCAAGGTCTGATGGATAGCCGTAATACACGCGCCAGCCCTTGGCGGGGTCTGCTCCGGTGTGGTCCAAAACGATCGAGCGAATCCCATCAGGGCTCTTCAGGTCGGGGAAGAGGAGTGGCCCATCTTCGGCGACGGCCTTGGCCATGGACTCCACTTTGCCCACCTCAAAGACCTTGTTGGCGACGGTTGAGCTGGGGGTGGCACGGCTATTGATCACTGAGGCGGCAACCCAGAGGCCCGCGAAAAACACGCAAAAGAAGGCGATTCCAGCCAAGACAGGCACAACGGCTCGGGCAAGGGGGGTTCGGAGGCGGGGCTTACGCATACCCCCATTGTGGCGGGTTGGTACGGGAACGCCTATTCAGCGTAGGGTTTCCTTTCTGTGAAGCGCCCCTACCGAGTTGTTGTCGCCAAGCCTGGTCTCGATGGCCATGACCGTGGCGCGAAAACCATTACACGTGCATTGCGTGACCATGGCTTTGAAGTGATTTATACAGGTCTGCACCAGACCCCTGAGCAGATTGCAGAAACTGTGCTGCAAGAAGATGCCGATGCAGTGGGTCTCTCACTGTTGTCTGGTGCTCACAACACCTTGTTCCCACGAACAATGGAAGAACTACGCAACCGCGACATGGGCGATGTGCTCGTGTTCGGCGGCGGCGTCATCCCCGATGCTGATGCACGCGCACTTCGCGAGCAGGGCGTCGGAAACATCTTCGGCCCAGGTTCCTCTTTGAAGGCCATTGCACAATGGCTTGAAGAGGCACTCGACGGCCGCGAATAGAAAGACATGGAGTAACTCATGGACCTTTTTGAATATCAGGGCAAGCAGTACTTCGCTCGCTACG
>WLGW01000059.1 GCA_009703055.1 Actinomycetota bacterium | reverse complement strand
TGGTTCTTGACAGTGCATTTGATCCGGCTGGTGATACCCCTGAGGAAGACGCGCTGACGCAGGCGGTGGGTTTCGACGAAACATACAACCGTTTCGGAGCATGGTGTGAAGGTAATGACAAATGTGCATTTACAACAACTGATTTCAATGCAGATTGGCTAGCACTGGAGAAAGAGTTGGATAAGAACTCCATCGTCACGAAGTCAGGCCGCTTTGTGAATCACGAAGTTCTTGACACGGCGACAATTCAGGCCTTTTATGGCGAAAGTTCTTGGCCCACTTTGGCGAAAGCATTGCAGAATGCCCGTAATGGCAAGGGGGCGGGACTACTTGCACTCGCAGATGAATACAACGGCCGCGACAAGAAAGGTCGATACGCCACGTCATCGGACTCACGGCCCATCATTAACTGTGCTTCCGGAATCGTGGACAAGGGTTCAAAAAATCCTGCACAGATGCTGAAAACAGCCAAGGAGAAAGCTCCGTGGTATTACCGCGATGCTGAGAAGAGTTGGTTTGAGGAAAGTGATTGCGGTGAACCGTATGACGATGTTGAACCGATTGCGCTGAAGTATTCCGGAGACGCCTCCATCGTTGTTATCGGAGGCGAGAAAGACCCTGCGACACCATTTCGCTGGGCTGAAAAGATGAGCAAGAACTTGAAGGGTTCCGTACTCGTGAAATTCACTGGTGAAGGTCATGGAAGTGTTGGATCCAATGTGTGCACCAGCAAGGTCGCTCGAAAGGTTTTTGTTAACAAGGAATTGCCAACCGTTGGCAAGGAATGCGGAGTTGATGTTCCGTTGACAGAACCAACATGGTGGGCCTCAACGATTAGAAACGTGCCTGGCGAAAAGTTCTCGCGATTTGACTTTGGTTCCTACTTCGGATTCCCCATTGAAGAGTTTTATTCAGAGTTCTTTGCAGTGAAAGGTGATGTCCCAACAACAAGAACTGCAGTTTTGTCGGTGATGGAGAAGCGTGGACTCGTCAACTTGGCGCCACAGAACGATGGAATCGATGCGTACATCTTCTTTGAGAATCCCTCGAAGGTTGATGAGTTCGTTGGTATTGGGTTCTATTCAGAAGCTGATTTGGCTGAATATGAGTTGAATGGCAACGACGGACCTTTCCCGGGCGGCAGTACCTTGGTCGTGGTCTACACCTATCCATTGGACTAGGCCCCTCAAACGGTATAGCGCGTTTGTGATTCGCTAACTGGGTATTCATGCAATAGCGGGTACTGTCTTTGGCTGTGTCCGAGCGCCTTTCCATCGATGAATTACCTGCATCCACGATGTGGGCTCTGCGAGAGCTGGGCTTGGTGGACGCTGACAACACGGTCAACCGTGAGCATGTGCGCACATTGGGTGAATTCGTCGTGCGATTCGCTGGGGTGCCGACAACATCCCAGATGGCTTCGTCGCCGGCACTTTCGCCGAACGCCGAGGTAGTGCTCTCGGCGCCACCTGTGCGCACTCGTGCACGGCGCGGACCGACAAAGGCAGAGCGTCGAAGTGAAATGACGATGCAGATCTCGCGCTACTTGCAAGACAAGCCTGGTGTCACGCTGGAAGAAATCGCAACTTCGTTGAATGCACCACTGACCGATGTGACTGCAGCAGCACGTCCGGTTGATTGGTTGATTCTTGGCGCCGATGAATTGGTCCAACCAACAGTGCGCGTCGAGAGCGACGCGATTGTTGCCTCTCGTGATCGCGCTCGTGCTGCACTTCTTGCTGCAAGCCTGATGGCGAAACCACTGAGTCACCAGAGCTACACCGCACTGTTGCGCGAAGGTCGTGTGAAGGGTCCAAGTGTTGCGCGCATTGTTCAGCTCTTTGGTTCATGGACAACAGCGTGTAACGAAGTCGGTGTCACTAGTGGTGAACCATTGCGCTCCAACTACGAACGCACCTGGACGGAAGATGACCTCTTGAATTACGTGGAGCGTTTCCTGCGTGACACGGCTTTTCGTGGTGCAAGCCACCAGTTTGATCAGTGGCGCACAACCGTGAACCACAGCGAAAAAGTGCCGTCTTTAGGCACTGTTCGCAACATTGTGGGCGGAACCTGGAATGACATTCGCTCGCAAGCATTGCGTCGTATGCGTGCGAAGTGGGATGTCTAGTTCGGAAGAACTCGGATTTCCATCCAGCGACTAAATGTCTCGCCGGCCTTCAAGACAAGCGGTGCATCATTGATGCCGTTGGGCGGCCCTGATTGCGGTTCGATACACACATCACCTGATGGTGCGTCATAGCGAACCCAAAATGGGCAATCACTCGCAATCTCTAATGTGGTGTCTCCGACAACAACTCGCGGCCATGCATTGGGCTCGAGAAAACAATCGTCGATGTTGTGAGTTGCCGGCGTTGTGCGCTCTGTCGTCGCGATTCCTTCAGAATCTCGCTTCAACATGGCGTTGAAGTCGGTGTATGCAATTCCTTTGTGAAACCACGGGTGCCACCCAAGTTGAACCGGCATGTCGTCATGCGCAGTCACTGAGAGTTCGCATCGAAGTCGATCAGAGAGGAGGGCAATGCGATGTGTGCATGTTCCGCGGAAAGGCCAGTCTTCGCCGAGTGATGTTTCAAATACTGCAACCGTGTCCGTGACTTCGAGAAGAGTCCAGGTTTGATGCATCACTGTTCCGTGAAGAGCATGTCCATGTGTCACCACGGGTAAGTCGTAGGACTTTTCATTGAAGGAAAATGTCGCATGACGCACTCGACCTGCGTAGGGGACCATGGGATACAGACCCCAGTTGAATGGGTCGTCATCGTGGGCGGTGAGGATCTCTGAGCCGTGAACACGGAACGATGTCACCCGTGCACCATCATCAGAATCAATAACTACGGACATGTTGCTCTGTGTAAGAGACGTAAGTGGCACGTCATGGACGATAGCCACTGCAGCTGAACTCGGTAGCGTAGAAATGTGCGTGGTTTAGGAACACTGATAAATACAGCCACTGTTTTGGTCGGTGGCAGTGTTGGGTACTTCATTGGGCACCGCATTCCAGAAAACATTCGCGTCATCGTCGTGCAAGTGATTGGCCTCGCAACATTGGTGATGGGAATCGACAATGTGATGGACACGCACAACCTGGTATTCCCACTTGTCGGTATGACACTGGGTGCAATCGTTGGTGAGTTACTCAAGATTGAGGAACGGCTCGAATCGGTCGGGTCATTCCTGAAGAATCGTTTTGCAAAGAATGGCGGAGATGAGAGCAGATTTGTTCAAGGCTTTGTTACTGCCACTCTGTTGTTTTGCATCGGGCCCATGACAATTTTGGGCGCAATCGAAGATGCCAGTGGCAAGACACCGCAGCTCTACATCATCAAGGGAACCCTCGATGGGTTCATGTCAATCATCTTTGTGGCGGCCTATGGCATTGGTGCAGCGTTCAGCGCAGTCAGCGTTTTCGTCGTGCAGGGGCTCTTGACATTGGGCGGAACAGGTCTTGACTCTTTGCTGACGGACCGCATGCGCATAGAACTCTTCGCCGCTGGCGGCTTCAGCGTGTTGGCCATCGGCATCAATTTGCTGGAGATCAAGAAGATCAAATTGGGCTCTTTATTGCCCGGATTAGTGATTACACCGGTTCTTGTGGCATTTTTCGCCCGATAGCCCTAGTACCTATATACCTAGGTGTCCTAGGCTCATGGAGTGAGATTTTCCTTCTTGTCCCGCACCGTCGTCGCGGGCACTCTGGTGCTTTCGGGCGCAGTAGTTCTGCCCACTTCGGCAATGGCCGCCACCGCTGATTACGTCATCGTGAACCGTGACGGCACGGTCGAGGTGGAGAGCCTCACAGCCTCGGAGCTCAACGATGTTGCCTCCGACCCAGACGTTCGCCTCGTGTCGCGTGACCGTGAGATTTCTGTCAGTGATGAATCCGATGCGGTTGTCGCCGGCCTCACAGTTCCGACTGATGTAGCAGCTGGGGAAGTTATCCCTGGTCGATACATCGTTCGTTTCGCATCCAATTCCGCTGTTGGTATCGCAGCAAGCACGCTCAGTGTGGGTGTGCGTGCAACCTTCTCGAGCGCAATCGACGGATTCGTTGCTGATCTTTCTGACGATGATCTTGCAAGTCTTCGCGATAACCCCAATGTGATCGGTATCGAGCCAGACACTGTTGTTGCAGTGAACACCGATGTTGTGTCTCCTCAACTAAATGCAACATGGGGTCTCGACCGCATTGATCAGCGCGGGCTTCCTCTTAATGCTCAGTACAACTTCACTGCAACTGGCAGTGGTGTGACGTCGTACATCGTTGACACCGGCGTGCTTGCAACTCACACACAATTCGAGAATCGCGTGACGAACGGATTCACAGCGATCGTTGACGGCAAAGGCACAACCGACTGTCATGGGCATGGCACGCATGTTGCTGGAACTGTTGGTGGTTCAACGCATGGTGTCGCCAAAGATGTTTCGATTGTCCCTGTTCGCGTTCTTTCTTGTTCAGGCAGTGGTTCTACGTCTGGCGTTATCGCCGGAATTGACTGGATGGTCGGCCATCACGCAGCAGGAGTTCCTGCAGTTGCCAACTTGAGTATCGGTGGTGGCTTTAGTCCGTCGTTGAACAGCGCTATTGACCGCGCTGTTGCCGATGGCATTTCGATGGTTGTTGCAGCGGGTAACTCCAATGCGGATGCATGCTCCTATTCGCCCTCCAGCGCGCCCAGCGCAATCACTGTTGCCGCATCAAATCTGATGGATGCTCGGTCATCATTTTCTAACTGGGGCCGGTGTGTTGACTTGTTTGCACCTGGACAGTCCATTACGTCTGCAGGTATCTCCTCGCCAACCGCACTTGCTTCCATGTCAGGTACATCGATGGCTGCACCTCATGTTGCGGGTGTCGTTGCTCTGTATTTGCAACAGAATCGGTCTGTGGCTCCTGCAGCAGTTGCGATTGCGATCAATAACGCAGCTACGCGCGGAATCATTTCGAATGCCGGTGCAGGAACTGCCAATCGCCTTGTTCTTTCCACCAGTTTTGAACCTGCACCAAACAGTGCTCCGGCGGCACCGAGCTCTCTGACTGGCATTGGGTATAACCAATCTGCTCGATTGTCGTGGGTGGCTCCGTCCTTTAATGGTGGCGAAGCAATTACCGACTATGTCGTTGAATATGCGACGACCAGCGCAGGCAGTAATGCTCTCGTGTGGACCACGTTCGCCGACGGCGTGTCAGTTTCGACAACTGCAACTGTCACAGGTCTTACCAATGGAACGCAATATCAATTCAGGGTCTCTGCAGTCAATGCCGTTGGACGTGGTGCGGCTTCTTCCATCGCCACTGTCACTCCGGTGTATGCAGGTGTTGCCGGGGCGCCACGCGCACTCACTGCTGTCGCTGGTCGTATGAAATTGACACTGTCGTGGCAAGCTCCGCTCTCAAATGGTGGATTCACTATCACCGACTATGCGATCGAGACATCAACAGACTCAGGTGTTACCTGGACACGCTTTGCTGATTCAGTGACAACATCGACATCGGCAACTCTGACTGTTCCGACTGGTGGCGTGACGTATCAAGTACGAGTTCGTGCCGTGAATAGTTTCGGTCTGGGCGAAGCCAGCAACATCGCTGAAGCAACGCCTACGGCGAACGGCGGACCGTCTGCGGTGCGCAATGTTGTGGCGACAGCAACTCTTCTTGGTGCAAGCGTGTCGTGGACAACTCCACTTGATAACGGTGGTGGAGCGATTACGGAATACGTCGTTGACTACACCACCGATGGTGAGAACTTCACAGGCGCACGTCGCCTCAGTGCGTTCACTCGCAGTGCAGTGTTCTCCGGTTTGGCCGGAGGCGTTCCACACACAATTCGTGTCCGTGCATTGAACCTATTTGGAACAGGTGTTGAAGGCACGGCTGTGGTGACACCAATTGCACCAACAGTTCCGTCTGCTCCACGTTCTTTGACAGTGACTGTCAACTACAACTCGGCCAGCATGTATTGGTCCACTCCGCAATCAACAGGTGGCTCGACAATTCTTGGATACCTCGTGGAGTACTCGGTTGACGAAGGTGCAACATGGATACGTCGTCCTCTTATTTCTGCGTTTACTCGCAACACCTTGATCACTGGCCTCACAGGCGGCACAAGCCATCAGTTCCGTGTGCTCGCAGTGAATGCGGTCGGCAACAGTGCATCTTCGAACGTTGTCACCGTCACGCCGCGTGCGTTCTCTGCGCCATCGGAACCTAGATCTCTGACTGGATTCATCTCGGGAACATCTGCCTACATTTCGTGGAGTTCGCCAGCATCCAACGGTGGTACGGCAGTCACGAACTACGACGTGTGGCGTTCAACTGATGCTGGTGCGACGTGGGCAGTTGTCTCTTCGCAATCGAGCATGTATCGCTCGGCTCGCATCGATGGTCTTACTCCGGGGAGTACGAACAATTTCCGCGTCACCGCGCGCAATGTGGCGGGTACCAGCGCTCCATCAAATGTCGTTACTTTGACGCTTGCTGCAGTTGGTCTTCCGACCCCACCATCGTCGGTCTCTGCAACTGCAAACTTCACCACCATCAATGTTTCATGGTCTGGCGCACGAACAACGTCTACACCCATCACCGACTACATCATTGAATACAGCGTGAATGGTGGAAGCAACTGGACTGTGTTTGCTGATGGCGTGTCCACTGCAACGACTGCATCGATGCCCAATATGCCCGTCAATGTTGTGGTGAATGTCCGTGTTCGCTCGGTGAACTCGATTGGTCAATCTGCTCCGTCAGGCTCTGCGAGCGTTATTCCTCGCGCGCAGCCAACAGCTCCAGGTGCTCCGACTTCGGTTGCAGCAATCGCCGGTGATGCCCGTGCTTCTGTGCGTTGGGTTGCACCCACAAACAATGGCGGCGCGATCATCACGTCATACACCGTGAGGTCAAACCCATCGGGTGGCACCTGCACTGTGGCTGTGACATCAAACGTGTCGTTGTCATGCGTTGTATCGTCCTTGGCGAATGGAACTGAATACACATTCTCCGTCACTGCAACAAACAGTGTCGGCACGAGCGAATCGTCTGTCGCTAGCAATGCGGTGACTCCGGTTGCTGTCAATGTTCCTGTTGCAGTTGCTCGTTCATGGGGTCTCGACCGCACTGATCAGCGTGCATTGCCACTTGATGGTCAGATTGCGCGCGCAGGCACTGGCGTGGGCGTCAATGTGTACATCATCGACACAGGTGTGTACGCGTCGAACACTGAGTTCGCCGGTCGCGTGATTTCTGGTTACACGGCAATCTCGGATGGTCGAGGAACAACTGACTGTCATGGTCACGGATCTCATGTGGCAGGCACTGTTGCGGGCAACACCTTTGGCTTGGCTAACCAAGCCACCATTGTTCCTGTGCGAGTACTTGACTGCTATGGCAGTGGTTCTACTTCGGGTGTTGTCGCTGGCATCAACTGGATGATCAACCACCACGTGGCGGGTCAACCTGCTGTTGCGAACCTCAGCTTGGGTGGTGTGTATGACTACGCGACGAACGATGCAGTCGAGCGAGCAGTTGCTGACGGCATCACCGTGGTTGTGGCTGCTGGTAACGAGTCGACTGATGCGTGCACAAAGTCGCCTGCGAGTGCACCGAACGCCATCACTGTTGGTGCAACAGCATCTGACGACTCACGCGCGTTCTACTCAAACTTCGGCGCATGTATCGACATCTTCGCTCCCGGCTCGTCCATCATTTCGGCTGGAATCTCGAGCACGACTGCAACCGCGCAAATGTCGGGCACATCAATGGCATCTCCGCATGTTGCTGGTGCTGCGGCGATTGTTCTCGGAAACGCAAAGAGCCTGAGCCCTGCTCAAGTTGATGCTCGCCTCACAGCAGATGCATCAGTGGGCATTGTCTCTGGGCTCACAACGTCAACAACCAATACGTTCTTGTACCAGTCACCAACCTCTGGTTCTGGCGCAATGAGTTGGGATGACGAAGCAGACGCAAATGCAGCCGACGGCGATGAACCTGATGCG
>WLGW01000058.1 GCA_009703055.1 Actinomycetota bacterium | reverse complement strand
CGCGTTCTCACCGAACACTCCGACCCGCAAGACACAGCAGAAGCTCTCGTGCTTGTTGCAAACGCAAATGGTGGGCGCGATAACACAACAGTGATTGTTCTCGACATTCTCGACGACATCAGCGCACCGATTATTCTTGATGAACCCGATGACACACAGCAGATGCCTGTCGTGACTGAAGCAACACCGAAGCCGGCGAAGAAGAAACTGCGCATTGGCGTTGCTTTGTTCTGGTCGGCACTCATCGCCATCATCTTTGGTGTTATCACCACCGTAGGTGTGTATGCGCGCAGTGGGTACTTCGTTGATTTCAATGAAGACGAAAACGTCGTGGTGTATCGCGGTCGCGTGGGTGGCATGTTGTGGTTCCAGCCCACTGTCGACACACAAACTGAACTGAACAAAGCCGACTTGCCTGACAATGTTCGACTTGATGTGGACATGAACAAGTCATTCACATCATCAGGTCTTGCTGCCAAGTACCTCATGTTGGTGCAGACAGCTATCGACAACTCCACCTCAACAACCACCACTTCCACCACCATCGCGAAGTAGGCATATGGCCGAGGCATCCGTCGCCCGCTCCCGCCGGAGTACAGAACTAGGTCTCGTTGTTCTGTCAGGTGTCATCACGGCATCTGCCTATGTATTGGCATCGCTGGGCAAGCACTCTGTGATGCCGGCGCGTGTGGTGCCGTTCATGTTGTTTGTATTGGGCCTTGTGGCGTGCGGTCACGTGATCGTGCGCCTCACCGCCAAAGGTGCCGACCCAATATTTCTTCCCATGGCCGCTTTCTTGCACGGCCTGGGCTTTGTGATGATTGCTCGTCTGAACGACCGTTGGGCCGGATTACAGGCCACATGGAGCCTCATTGGTTTACTTGCGTTCGCAGCCACCTTGATAGTGATTGAGCGCACGGGCGATCTTCGTCGTTATCAATTCACTGCACTTGGCGCAGGTTTAGTGCTGTTGTTGCTTCCGTTGGTTCCTGGTCTCGGCTTCACCAGTGGCGGTGCGCGCATTTGGGTCAGCATCGGACCCATCAATTTTCAGCCCGGTGAATTCGCAAAGATTCTCCTGGCGGTTTTCTTTGCGGCGTATCTTGCAGAGCGTCGCGAGCTCATCGTGCAAGGACACATCCGCGTCCTCGGTGTCACACTGCCCGAGTTGCGTCACTTGGCTCCCATTCTTGTTGCATGGGCAGTCTCTGTTGTCGTGATGGTGTTTGAAAAGGACCTCGGTTCATCACTTCTCTTCTTCACCTTGTTTGTCGTGATGCTGTGGGTGGCAACCGAACGCATCAGCTTCCTCGTGATGGGCGGTGGCTTGTTTGCGGCCGGCGCATTCGTTGCGTATCAAATGTTTTCGCACGTACGCACGCGCGTCGACATCTGGCTTGACCCATGGGCACAAGAAACCGGTCGCGGTTACCAACCCATCCAGGCGTTGTATGGCTTGGCCCACGGTGGTCTCACTGGCACCGGCTTGGGCATGGGCTCACCCGACCTCATTCCTGCCGCACACAACGACTTCATCTTCGCGGCTCTCGGTGAAGAAATAGGACTCATTGGTGTCACGGCAATTCTTGCGGCGTATGCATTGCTCGTGGGCGCAGGCATGCGCACCGCACTTCGTGCACAACGCGACTTTGAGAAACTGCTCGCCGTTGGTCTCACCACTATTACTGCAGTGCAAACATTCATCATCGTGGGTGGCGTGTTGCGCGTGGTGCCACTCACTGGTGTCACTTTGCCATTCATGAGTTACGGCGGTTCATCGCTTGTGGCTAACTATGTCTTGCTCGCCATCTTGATCCGCATTTCTGATTCCACTGCGCGTAGCTTGCACGAGATTCCCGATAGCGCCAGTGCCTCCGAGCGTTTCGCAACGTGGCGACTACGCCGTTCGGCTCGTGCAACGGGGGCTTCGACATGAACCAGCGCATTCGTCGTCTTACTGTTGCGCTCAGTGCGCTGTTTGCCATTTTGTTCGTGCAGCTCACGACCTGGCAAGTGGTGAAGCAAGAGGAGCTCACGGCCAATCCAAACAACATGCACGCGTTGTACAGCCAATTCGATAAGCCGCGTGGCACCATCGTGACTGCTGATGGACAAGTGATTGCAAGCAGCACGAAGCTTCCTGTCGACAGCAATTCAAAGTTCGACTATCAACGCACGTATCCGTACGGTGATCTCTTTGCCAACATCACGGGGTACTACTCATGGGGTTATGGGCGTACACAACTTGAGCGCACTCAAAACGATGTGCTTGCGGGCAAAACTGCACAACAACAACTCGAAGCCACCGGCGACTTGTTTACCGCGGGCGATGTCACTGGCAGCGTGCATGTCACCATTGACAGCCGTATTCAAGCAGCAGCAAAGAAGGCGCTTGGTAACAAAGAAGGTTCTGTTGTCGTCACAGACCCAAGAACAGGCGCGGTATTAGCGATGTATTCAAACCCAGCGTTTGATCCGAACCTTCTCGTGAGCCACGACAGCAATGTGGTGAGCGAAACAGCAACAGCTCTACAAAATGACCCACGCAAGCCATTGCTCGCCAATGCCTATCAAGAGCGCTACATGCCTGGTTCCACCATGAAGGTGGTGACCACTGCCGTTGGTTTCGACACGGGCTTTCTCACACTCGAGCGCATCTTTAAAGATGAACGCACATGGACACCGCCAAACACCAAGAAGCCCATTCGTAACTACGGCAAGAAGGTCTGTGGCGGAGACATGGCCGAAGTGTTTCGACGCAGTTGCAATATTCCGTTTGCACAAGTAGCGGTTGAGATCGGCCCCGACCTCATGGTGAACGGCGCCAACCGCTTCGGTTTCGATGAACGCGTTCCCTTTGATCTTCCCGGTGCAGCCGCCAGCACCTTTGGTGGTCTCGCAAAAGACTTTTCCGATTCGCTCGCGCTTCTCGCCATTCACGGTTTCGGTCAAGGTGAAGTGCAAGTCACTCCATTACATATGGCACTCATCGCTGGCAGTGTTGCCAACGGCGGTCGCATGATGCAGCCCTATGTGGTGCAAGAAACGCGCACGAGTTCCGGTGCAGCCATCAAGACAACAACACCGCAAGCGTGGAAGACCACCATGGCTCCCACAACTGCCGCAACACTCACCGAATTAATGAAAGGTGTTGCCACCAACGGCACCGCCTCATGCTGCATTGCATTACGGAACGGAATCTCTGTTGCCGTGAAGACCGGCACCGCACAATTGAACCCCGAAGGTCAAAGGCAACGGTCGCACGCCTGGATCATGGGCTTTGCCCCAGCAGAGTCACCCAAGCTTGCAATCTCCGTGTTCATCAAGGGTGTGAACGATGAAGTCAGTGCCAGTACAGGCGGGCGTTTGGCGGGCCCCATCGCCAAACAAGTGCTCGATGCATCTCTGCCCGTGATGCCCTAGGGCACACAGGTATCCTCTAGAAAGCCTTATGTCGAACCAGAACCCCACGATTATCAACGACCGCTATGAACTCGGCGCCCGTATCGGACGTGGTGGCATGGCAGACGTTTTTCTGGCTCGCGACCTCCTCCTCGACCGCGAAGTGGCCCTCAAGGTTCTCTTCCCCGAGCACGCCATCGACCCCAATTTCGTCGAGCGCTTCCGCCGCGAAGCCCAGGCCGTTGCTGGCCTGAACCACCCCAACATCGTGGCCGTCTACGACTGGGGCCAAACCGGCAACACCTATTTCATGGCAATGGAATACGTGAAGGGCCGCACTTTGGCCGCCGTGCTGCGCCAACAAACTCGTTTCTCTGCTCGCAATGCCGCGATGGTGGCCGGACACATCGCAGGTGCTCTTGCCTATGCCCACCGCAACAACGTGGTGCACCGCGACATCAAGCCCGCCAACATTCTCATGGGCGACAACGGTGACGTGAAGGTGGCCGACTTCGGTATCGCGCGCGCACTTGATGCCGGACACGACGCAGGTCTCACCCAAGACGGCGCCGTGATGGGCACTGCTACTTACTTCTCCCCCGAGCAAGCAAAGGGCGAAGGTCTCGATCTTCGCTCCGACCTCTATTCGCTCGGTGTTGTTCTCTACGAGTTGCTCACCGGTCGCGCGCCATTCATTGGTGAATCTGCTTTGGCCACTGCGTATAAGCAAGTCAACGAGATGCCGCCAAGCATTCGTTCACTTGTTGCTGATTGTCCCGTGCCGCTTGAGGCCATCGTTGCAAAGTGCATGACGAAGAACGCAGAGATGCGATACGCGAGTGCAGACCAGTTGCGTGATGACCTTCGTCGCTTCGTTAGTGGCGAACCCACGTTGGCAATGGATGAAGTACGCGCGCGTCAAGGCAAACCACCACTTGCTGCAAGCGATCTGGATCAAGCCACCACGATGATGGCTCCCGTGTCGCAAGAAGCAGGTGATACTGCATCAATGCCCATCACTCCACAAACAACAGTGATGCCACCCACTATGGCTCCTGTTGAAACGCTTCCTGAGTACGAAGACGACGCACCGAGCAAGCGCAGCTACATCATCGGCGCTGTTGTTGCTGGCCTTGTCATCATTGGCGGCATCATCTTCCTCATCACCAGTCTCGGTGGCAGTAGTGCGCTCACCATTCCTAACGTGTCGGGCCAGTCATGTGATGTTGCGAAGGCCACTCTTGAAAGCGCCAAGTTTGTTGTCGCAATTAGCCCCGCAGAAACTGTGTGCGACGCCACGCAACTGGTGCAGAGTCAATCACCTGCTGGTGGTGACACTGCCAAAGAAGGCGAAACGGTCACGCTTGTTTTCCCTGCTGCCACTGTTGAAGTGCCACCTGTTGTTGGTTTGTCCGAAGAAGCAGCACGTGCATCAATCGAGGGTGCCGGATTTGTTTTTGCCAAGGGCCCCGATGTCATCGACAAGACCTACGCACTCGGCACTGTTGCCATGCAAACTCCTGCAGGACGCACACAGTTAGCCAAGGGCGAAATCATCACAGTCAATATCTCTGGTGGTAACGGACAGCTTGCTGTTCCTACAGTTGTCGTGGGGCAAACGGCAGAAGCTGCACGGACGTTCTTACAAGCAGACCCGTACAAGTTCGTTGTCACCCTTGCAGAAGAAGCCAGCGCTACCGTGCCGAAGGGCATCGTTGTGCGCGCAGATCCTGTTGTTGGTCAGCTCTTAGATAGTGGTGCAGCCATCACGTTGTACATCTCTTCTGGCCCACAACCAGTTGCAATGCCTGCGGTGAAGGGTCTTTCTGAAGCAGAAGCACTTGCGAAACTGACTGCTGTTGGGCTTGGCGCTTCAATTGATTACGCAGACCTTGCAACTGGCAACGTGAACATTGGCAAAGTGATTAGCCAAGGCACTGCTGTGGGCACGATGGTCACGCCGGGAACAAAGATTGTTCTCACAGTTGGCCGCGATGCCGCCACCGCCGGTTAACCCCCGCACTCCCTCACTTAGCTACTCGCCTCGGCTTACGCCGCCAGTAACTCAATCTCGCAACGCACTCCTGCCGCATTCGACAGACGAACGTCTGTTGTGATCAATGGACACTGCAGCACTTCTGCCAGAGCAACATACATCGCGTCATACGCACCCACGTTGTGCCGCAACTCATACGCCCTCCCCAACAACTGAGGCGTGTCCACTATGTAAATTCTCATGAGCTGCACATCATTGACCGCTTGCAGAAACACGCCGTCTGAAATTGCCTTTCTTAACCACATCTTTCTCAGTGCTGCCATCACTTCTGAATACAGACAATCCGGTGAGACAATTTGAGATGCTTGATTGAGAAAAAGTCGGGCTTGTTCGCCAATCTCATCAGGTGTCACAAGTGCGTGTGCAATAACCGATGCATCAACTATCTGCACGAAAGACCCGATTTGCTCGTTCTTCACGAGATTCGTCTATCGCTCGTTGAACTACCTCAAGGGTCACCTTTGTTGACCTATAGGGGGCTAATTCTTCAAAGATTTGAGACCAGGGTTTGAGATTGACATCTTTGTAGAGAATGCGCATGACGAGTTCTTCAAGCGTGATTCCAGTTTGCTGTGCGTGAGCTTTCAGATGCTCATATACCAATTCGGGAACATTACGAATCACGATCTCGGGCATTGCGCCATTTTTGTTGTCTTGTTTATCTATTGCAAGTGACATATCGGCATGTGTGCATCACATTCAATAAGTAGGCAAGCACAACACCCGCCGATTAATCGGCGCACTAACCAATTACTTATGCGCAGCGGTTCAAAAAGTTGCGCAACAAGTCATGACCTGCTGCAGTGAGAATGCTCTCTGGGTGGAACTGCACACCTTCAACATCAACATCACGATGACGAACACCCATCACAATGCCATCACTTGTCTCTGCAGTGATCACCAACTCTGCAGGCATTGTCGATTTTTCGATCACGAGTGAGTGATACCGCGTTGCTTCCAGCGGCGACACCAAACCTTCAAACACACCCGTGTTGGTGTGTGTAATAAAAGAAGTCTTGCCATGCATCAGTTGCGGCGCACGAACAACGTCACCGCCATACACATGACCAATTGCTTGATGCCCCAAGCACACGCCGAACACCGGAGTGTTGCCAGCGAATGCACGAATCGCATCGCAGATGATGCCGGCTTCTTCAGGGCGACCAGGGCCAGGAGACAACAACACGCCATCGGGCTGCAAGGCCACTGCTTCATCCACGGTCAACTGATCGTTGCGCACCACGATGGGCTCAGCACCCAGTTCACCCAGATACTGAACGATGTTGTACACGAAGCTGTCATAGCTATCGATAACGAGGACCCGGGCCATGTCTCTAGCCTGCCGTGTTTCGCCCCGTTTCGTGAAACCAATTGCCCGCGGGGCTCTACAATCAAGGCGTGGCTAACAAGAAGAAGCAGGGCGGTCGCGTCACCCCAAAGGGCGGACACACCAATCCCACCAATATGCACGGAACCAGTAACGAAGACGTGGGCAGCAGCAGTCGCTACACCCCACCGGTGACGGAGTACAAGATGCCCAGCCCCCAGTGGGTGTTATGGCTGATGTTCTCGCTCTTCGGAATCGGCTTCGTCGTCATCCTCTTCTATTACCTCGGCTTCGTGCCTGGCGGCCGCAGTAACTGGTACCTCGCGGTGGGTCTTTCTTCGCTTTTGGGTGGCTTGTACACAGCCACCAAATATCGCTAGACCGTCAGCAACCCCATGCAGGGTGGGCGTTAGCAGAGTTACACGGGTGTGGTTTCCAACACGTTTATCCACAACCTGTGGATGAGAAATCAAACAGGCCTTTGAGGGCTTATTCAAAGACGGGGGCAATCATGTCCATGTCTTCTAAGCAGTGCTTCGGTGGTGGTGGATCTTCGTCTGGTGCCATCACGACACGCAGTTCAATCCCGCAAATGCTGCACCTATAGCGCACGTTGATCTTGCGCATCTCGCCACTCGGAGGTGGCGGTGGAATCGACGATGTCATCGACCGCAGCATGCCGAAACCAAACTTCCAGATGTAGCGCATCAAGAACAAGCCGCCGGCGAACCAGACAATGGTTCCCCACTCCGGCATGGAGATGCTGAACAACACCAAAACCTTCGAGTTAGCCGAGGCGTTCGATGATGGTGGCATTGGCCATGCCGCCGCCTTCACACATTGTCTGCAAGCCGTAGCGACCACCGGTGCGCTCAAGCTCATGCAACAACGTGGTCATCAAGCGTGTGCCCGATGCACCCAATGGGTGACCCAATGCAATGGCTCCACCGTTCGGGTTCACCTTCGACATGTCGGGGTGCAATTCCTTTTCCCATGCAAGAACAACAGACGCGAATGCTTCGTTGATTTCGGTGATGTCCATGTCGCCCATTGTGAGGCCAGCTTTTGCCAATGCCTTCTGCGTTGCAGGAATTGGTGCAGTGAGCATGAGTTGTGGGTTGTCACCAGCAAGACCGAAGTTCACGAAACGTGCGCGCGGTGTGAGACCGAGTGCGCGGCACTTCTCTTCGCTCATGATGAGCATTGCTGATGCGCCGTCGGTGATCTGGCTGGAGTTACCAGCAGTCACGCGACCACCATCTTCTTCGCTACGGAATGCTGG
>WLGW01000057.1 GCA_009703055.1 Actinomycetota bacterium | reverse complement strand
TTCCATGAATGCTTCAGTGTGCTGTCTGCACTTGCCGTCACCACATCGCGCCTTCGTCTTGGTTCGTTAGTAACACCCACCACGATGAACCACCCGGCATTGATTGCGAATCGTGCTGCCACTATTGACCAGATCAGTAATGGTCGGTTCGTTTTGGGTATGGGTGCAGGTTGGCAAATCAACGAGCACACCGCTTTCGGCATTGAGCTTTTTGATGCGAAGGCACGCGTTGATCGTTTTGCGGAAGCAATCGAAATTGTGAAGAGCATGTTGAGCCAAGAGCGCACGACATTTGCAGGTGAGCACTTCACGATTACGAACGCACCTTGTGAGCCAAAGCCAGTGCAGTCGCCACTTCCGATTTTGGTCGGCACAGGTGGCAATCGCATGTTGCGTCTCACCGCACGATTTGCTCAGGAATGGAATACCTGGGGCACGCCCGAAGTCGCCGGCGGTGTGATCGCCAAACTGCGCGAAGCCTGTGAAAAAGAAGGACGCGACCCCTCAACAGTTCGCACTTCTGTTCAGCCATTGTTCTTCCTTACGCCAACGGAGGAAGCAGCAGAGAAGTTGCGTCCTCACGTACCGGCAGATCGTTCAGTGGTGGGAACACCTAGCCAATTGGTTGATGCTGTCGGTGCATACAAAGAACTTGGCTTCGACGAAATCTGTGTCCCGGACTTCACCATGGGTGCCAATGCTCAAGAGCGTCTTGAAAAGTACGGCATCTTCTGGCATGAAGTTGCTTCTCAGTTTCGTTAGATAAATCTCAACGACAGTTCACGCACTGAGGTTCATCCTCGGTGGTGCACTCATCGCACACCAAGATACGAGTGCGGCATGTGAGCGTGCGGCAGTTGAAGAAATCGTTGGTGGCGCCACCGCAATAATCGCATTCGCCAAGAAGCAGTTCTTCTTTTCCGTACTCAAGCTTCAAGCGCTTATCAAAGACGTACAGCGATCCTTCCCACAGGCCCTTATCGCGGTATTGCTCTGCGTATCGAACAATGCCGCCTTCAATCTGGTACACCTCTTTGAAACCGCGGTTCTTCATGATGACAGACAAGATCTCGCACCGAATTCCACCCGTGCAGTACGAGACGATTGGCTTGTCCTTCAGGTGGTCGAACTTTCCGCTCTCAAGTTCGCGAACAAAATCTGGCGTGGTTCGAGTGTCCGGAACAATCGCCCCACGAAAACGACCGATGCGAGATTCAAAAGCATTACGTCCATCAAAGAAGACAACATCATCGCCGCGTTCTTCCACAAGTGCGTTGACTTCATGTGGCGTGAGGTGTTGGCCACCGCCGATGACTCCATTCTCATCAACTTGAATCTCTTCGGGCACACCAAAGGTGACAATCTCCTCGCGAACGCGCACGCTCAGGCGAGGAAAGTCATCGCCGACTCCTTCGGACCACTTGAAATCAATGTCCTTGAACGCAGCAAACTCGCGCGTCTCACGCACGTACAGCTTCACATTCATCAATTCGCCACCCACTGTTGCATTGATGCCGTGCTTGGAAATGATGATGCGACCCTTGAGATTCAGCTTCTCGCAGAGGGCGCGTTGCCACAACCGAATCGCAATGGGATCGGCGAGCGGAGTGAATTTATAGAAGAGGACGATCTTTGCTTCGATACAACGAAACTACCTGCCGAACTAATCAGGTTCCGAAATTTCGATGCTGGGAATCGTTGTCGATGTAGTTGGAGCTGCCTTACCCGCTGTGAAGTTAGGAGGCTGTTGTGCGTTGACTTGAATGGGCGCAATGCGGGATGGGAGAAAGGTCAGCTGTCCTGTGTCGTCCAGCGAAACGATGAGTTCGGTCGTAGCGGTCTGCGTGGTTAAGGAGATGGGAACGAATGGTGTTTCGGAGCCATTTGCGCCTTTGACCGAGACTTCGATGCTGTTGGCAGAGATTGGTTTCACGGCCATTGTTTCGCCGGCATTGAGCACACGACGCGAGATCTGGGATCCTGCTGAGAGGCTGAGGCGGGCAATGTTTTCGATCGGTGCATGAACCGCTGTTTCATCCGACGTGACGGAGATGAGAGCTGTTGAGCGATTCTTCTTGTTCAGCACATCGTGAGCAAGATTTCCTGTGACTTGAATCGATGCTCCATCCGAACGACGCAGACCGAGAACAACATCAGCTGCTGGGACATCTTGTGAGACTCGCACAAGTCTTACATCAAAGTTGTTGAGTGCACTGGGAAGAGAGATGGTGATAAGTCCACCTCCACTGCCTTTTCCAATAGAAACGTTTGCACCGGGGATGGAGTTTTCGATTGCAGTGGGGGAGGTGCGAAGAACACCCTCATCAGTGGTGATTTCAATAAACCCAGCTGCACGATTATCGCGCGAGGCAAGAGTGATGACATGTGGTGAGTTGGTGAGCGATGTATTGCAGAAGGAGCATTGGAATGGTCCCTTTCGCGTCGACATTGCTGTCAGCTCAAGACTGCCGGTTCCACCGGACCATGTAATGAAAGAACCATCAACATCACGAAATGCATTGGGGTAGCGCCACTTGTTTGTTCGTGAGTTCACCAAGAGCTCAAAGCGTTCACCTGGATGATTGTTGTCGTACACATGAATAACAAAGTCCTCACCGCGTTGGGTGACGGCAAACGGAGTGAGCGAATGTCCTGATGGACCGTTGTAGATGCCGACGGTGTATCCCACTGAATGTGCGATTCCCTGGATGAGGTCATCAACAAGTCGAAGGGGAGAGAGCCCGCGTGATGTTGCTGCATGATCGGTGACCTCATTCAGAAACTGTGTTGCCCACCAATACACGACAGATGAGTTGAGCTTTTTGTTGTCTTGTCTGAGAGCCGAGACACTGGTGACATTGGTTTGGAATGTGGATGGTGAGTCCATACGAAGCAGAAACCGTGTGCTCAATGCGGCGAGACCTTCACAACGTCCACCGTTGAGTGCGGTGTTCCATTCTTCGAGTTTCTGAATTGCAGTGGGGCGAAGTACGCAGGTGTCTTGTGGCCCTGCCACGCAGACAGAATCATGTCCAAATAAATCAATCAAGGTTTGCGCAGTGACATTGCCCTCTGCAGAAAGTGAGCGACCCCAGTTCTTGAATGAGAAGTCATCAGACTTCATGCGAAAGCCATTGTCGATGCAGAGAACGCCTTCTCCTAATTCAGGTGCGGCAAGGTCGGTGCAATGGCTCAGTATTTGTTTCACCAATGCCTTCGTATCGGGCGTTGTGGGAGATGTTGCAGTCGATGTATTGCTGCATGCACTCCCGGCAAACACGAGGGAGAGTGCGATCAAGGCCAGTCGTGAACGACGCATTCCTGAACCCTAGGGAACATCTGACATTTGTGGGAGCATAGGAACCCATGTCAGATGAATCCACTCTCGCTCCACCGTCGCATTCCGCCAGCGTCCTCACCATTGTTCTGGTGGGCGTTGCCGCAGGGTTGCTGTCAGGAATGTTCGGAGTAGGCGGTGGAATCCTTCTCGTGCCTGGCTTGGTGCTCATCGCAAAGATGGATCAACGCATGGCGCACGGAACATCGCTCGCTGCGGTGTTGCCTATTTCTATTTCGTCGCTGATGTCGTACTGGTCGCATGATCATGTGGACTGGCGAGTCGCAGCATGTTTGGCAACAGGGGCCTTATTGGGGGCACTGCTTGGCACGCGATTGCTCCATGTATTGCCACATCGAACTCTTGCCATTGCTTTCGCGGGCCTCTTGATCGCTACTGCAATTCGTCTCTTCCTCCCTCTCGATTCAGGTGTGCGTGAGGTTTTAAATCTGGGCTCCATCGTTGCGTTGGTGGCCATTGGTGTTGCAACGGGCATCTTGGCGGGTCTTCTCGGAGTCGGGGGCGGCGTTGTGATGGTGCCGGCCATGATGATGTTGTTGCACATGCCGTCAGCTTTTGCGAAGGGCACCTCAGTTGCGGTCATCATCCCTACTTCCATCATGGGGACATGGCGTAATCGCACAAAGAAGAACGTGGATCTCAAAGCAGCCGGCATTGTGGGTCTGGGCGGCATCCTCTCGGCCTTCGTTGGTGGGTGGATCTCCACCAAAATGTCCGACACGGTCTCAAATGTTCTGTTTGCGAGCCTTCTCGGGGTGGTCGCCATCCGCTTGATTCTCCAAGTGAGAACAGAGGACAAAGCAGGGGTAGTCCAGCGCTGACGTCATGGAGTAGAACTTCTGCATGGGTAAATCACGTCTCGAAGGCAAAGTCGCTCTTATTACTGGCGGAGCGCGCGGTATGGGCGCATCGGAAGCACAACTCTTCATCGATGAGGGCGCAAAAGTTGTCATCACCGACATCCTCGACGAAGTGGGGAACGAGACCGCCAAGCGTCTGTCTCCCGACGGTTCTCAGTGCATCTTCCTTCATCACGATGTAACCAGCGAAGCTGATTGGAAAGCTGTTGTCGAAGCATCAATTAAGGCTTTCGGGCAGGTTGACATTCTGGTCAACAATGCAGGCATCTTCGAACGCGGGTCAATTCTCGATACCGAACTCTCTTCCTTTGAGCGGACAATGGACATCAATGTCACCGGCGTGTTTCTTGGCATGAAGGCCCTTGCACCTCACATGGTGCAGCGCCAAAAGGGAAGCATCATCAACATCTCTTCTGTTGCAGGCCTTGATGGCACCCCCGGCTTCGTTGCATACGGTGCAAGTAAGTGGGCAGTGCGCGGCATGACAAAAGGTGTGGCGAAAGAACTCGCACCGTTTGGTGTTCGCGTCAACTCCATCCACCCAGGAATTATTGATACGCCGATGCTGCAGACATTCGATGCCGCTGGTGAAGGTGTGCGCGAAATGGTTCGTACACGTATTCCGCTTGGCTACGAAGCTGAACCCATTCATGTTGCACGAATGGCTTTGTATCTCGGCAGTGATGACAGTGCGTACTCCACCGGATCCGAATTCATCGTTGATGGTGGCTGGTCAGCATGAGCATTCTTGGAACACGCGTTGTTCGCGTAGAGGACCCACGGTTTCTCAAGGGCGAGGGAACCTACATCGCTAACTTGCAAATGCCTGGTGCTGTGCATCTCACGTTTGTGCGTTCGTCAATGGCACATGCCCAGTTGCTCAGTATGGATGCGGATGAAGCGCGTTCCATGCCTGGCGTTCTGCATGTATGGACAGCTGATGACATCAATCTGAATCCAGCACCTCCTGCGAATCCGATGATGAATGCTGGCATTACATTTCCGTATGTCGCCAAAGACACGGTGCGCTTCGTTGGTGACATCGTTGCGGTCGTTGTGAGTTCGGACAAGACCCTCGGTATTGACGCGGCCGAAACTGTCATTGTTGATTACGAGCCCCTCCCTGTCGTGCTTGACATGGATGAATCGTTCAAGGGTGAGGTGGTCTTGCATCCAGAAGCGGGAAGCAACATTGTTCTGACTTTTGCCGCACGTGAAGATGGCGACATTTTTGCTGACTGTGAAGTTGTCGTTGAACTCACAATTGAAAATCAACGTGTTGCGCCTGCACCAATGGAAGTTCGTTCGTGTGCATCACAATGGGATGGCACGCGTCTCACACAGTGGGCATGCAGCCAAGGAGCACATGGAGCTCGTGATGGCCTTGCCGACACACTGGGACTTGAGAAGGATCAAGTTCGCGTGATTACTCCCGATGTCGGTGGTGGCTTTGGTGCAAAGTCCGGTGTGTACGCGGAAGAAATCATTGTTGGCTGGGCTGCATTGAAGTTGGGTGTACCTGTTCGTTGGACAGAGAGCCGTACCGAGAACATGTTGTCGATGGGTCATGGTCGCGCGCAGCGCCAGCGCACTCGTATGGGTGGCACGAAAGATGGTCGCATCACTGCGTACCGTTTGGACCTCTTGCAAGATGCTGGCGCGTATGCAAAGGCTGGCGCGGTGTTGCCATACATGACTCGTCTCATGGCGGGTGGTGTGTACGACATTGCAAAAGTGCAGTTTGAATCTCATTCAGTTGTCACCAACACAACGCCGACTGTTGCGTACCGCGGTGCTGGACGACCAGAAGCGACTGCTGCAATCGAACGCACAATTGATGAGTTCGCACGCGTGTGTGGAATTGACCCTGCAGAGATCCGTCGTCGTAACTACTTGCAGCCTTCTGCTTTCCCGCTTGTCACTTCAATGGGCGCAAAGTATGACTCGGGTGAATATGAAGCAGCTCTGGATAAAGCATTAGAGGCTGCGGGCTACGCAGATCTTCGTGCAGAGCAGGCCCGTCGACGCGCCTCGGGTGATCCGTTGCAAATCGGTATTGGTCTTGCTTCGTATGTCGAAACAACTAACCCCATGGGTTCGGGCGATTACGGCTCCGTTGAAATCAAAGCTGATGGTGGCGCAATCATCCGTACGGGTTCTTCGTCGCATGGCCAAGGCCATCACACGGCGTGGGCCATGTTGGTGTCAGATGCAACAGGCATTCCCTTTGATCGCATCGAATTTCACTTCGGCGATACCGATGACGTCATTCGTGGTGGCGGAACCGGTGGCTCGCGTTCGTTGCAAGTCGGCGGCAGTGCGGTCAAGTTGGCAACAGATGCGGTTCTCGAGAAAGCGCGCCAGCGTGCTGCGGACTTGTTGGAAGCAGCAATTGAAGACATTGTGATCGACACGGTGCGCGGTGCGTTCCATGTTGCTGGTTCACCAGCACCGGCTCGTACGTGGGCTGAATTGATGGTGGGCATTGACGCGCCACTTGAAGCAGAAGTTGATTACGTGCCAGAAGGTGCAACCTTCCCATTTGGTTCACATGTGTGTGTTGTTGAAGTCGACGTTGAAACTGGCATGGTCGGCGTAATTCGTCATATTGCGTGTGACGACGCAGGCACCATCATTAATCCGCTTATCGTTGACGGCCAGGTGCACGGCGGCATCGCACAGGGTGTTGCGCAAGCATTGTTGGAAACAGTTGCCTATGACGAGGATGGCAACCCCATCACTTCGAACCTTGCGGATTACGGATTCATCTCAGCCGCAGAGTTGCCCAGTTTTGAACGTGTATCGATGGAAACCCCAACACCGCGTAACCCTCTCGGCGCGAAGGGAATCGGTGAAGCGGGAACGATTGGTGCAACACCAGCTGTTCACAACGCAGTGATTGATGCCGTGAGCCATCTTGGTGTGACTCACATTGATATGCCGTGCACATCCATCAACGTGTGGAATGCAATTCAAGCTGCGCTTTAATCGCTAGCCCTTAATGCGGAGATTGCCCCTGGCAAGAAACGCACCGCTTCCAACCAGCATGAACATCACAATGGTGCATACCCAAAAAGTGTGTCGGCCAATATGTTCATACGCAAAACCTGCGGTACCAGCAGCGAGACCACCTGTCAGTGTTTGCATGCCGCTGTACAAGCCTTGTGCAGATGCAAGACGTTCGCGCGGCGCAACGAGTGCAATTGCTGCTGAGCCACCGGTAATGGTGAGGCCATCGACCACTCCGTGGGCTAATCCAATACCCAACATGACATAGGGCGATCCAATGATGCCGTATGTGGCCATGAAGAGTGCCGCAATGGATAGTCCTGAGATGCTGGCTTTGAATGGTCCGACTTGTTGAGTGAGTCGCCCGCCCAAGGGTGCAAGAAACAACATAGGCAGTGCAAAAATTGTGATGCCCACGCTTGCGACCCATGTTGGTGCTGCAATGTCATCCATCATCACGGACCACAATGCATCGAATGTTCCGATCATCACAAAGAGTGCGAGCCCGATGATGATCGCACCTAGCAGTGGTCGAATGCGCAACAAGTCGAATGCAACTCGTTGCGTGGGCGCGTCTTCAACCGCAGTCTCGGCAACGTGCAGTTGTGAGATTCCGATGAATGTGATGATCAATAGAGCCGTGATGATCAGGAATGGTGCGGCTAAACCGAATGCTTCGGCGGTTACTGCGGAGATAACTGGCCCTAATGCAAATCCACCGACACCAGCACTGACTGATAGCCCGAGATTGCGTCCCATGTTGTCTGGATTCGCCAAGATGATGATGCGACGTATCGCAGGTTCTGAACTTCCACTGCCAAGACCCGTGAGGAATCGTCCGAGTAACAAGATGGGAAATGAGCCGCCAAAGGCCATCGTGAGACAGCCGATGATTTCCACCGATATGCCAAAGAGAACGAGTTTCTTGGCGTGGCCTCTGTCTGCCAATGGGGCAATCAAGACATTGGCAATGAAGCCGGTGATGAAACCGGCAGCGACGAG
>WLGW01000056.1 GCA_009703055.1 Actinomycetota bacterium | reverse complement strand
CCGACCGCGACATCTTCGTCGCGTGCAGAGCATCCGTTCATGTCGTCATTGTCTGGCGTTTCTTCAATGATGCGTGCAGCAATTCGAGAGAACACTTCGGCTGCTTTACCAATGCCATCGAGCACGACTGGTTGACCCGCATCGCCACCCGCAGCAACAGTTGGTTCAATCGGCACTTGACCTAGAAGCTCAACACCAATTTCGTCGGCCAATGCTTGACCGCCACCGGTACCGAACAATGCATATGACTCGCCATGGTCGCATTCAAAGGAGCTCATGTTTTCAATCACACCGGCAACGCGCAAGAAACTGCGTCGTGCCATGTCGGCTGCGCGGATTGCAACCTTCTGTGCAGAGACAGCAGGCGTGGTCACGATGAGAAGATCGGTGCGGGGCAACATGCGTGCAAGACCCATCTGCACGTCACCAGTGCCAGGCGGCATGTCGATGACGAGATAGTCAAGGTGTCCCCACTGCACGTCATTCAAGAATTGTTCGACAGCTTTTGTGAGCATCAGTCCACGCCACATCAGAGCAGTGCCTTCGTCTTCGACCAACATGCCAGTGGAGACAACTTTGAGAAGTCCATCGCCGACGCGACGTTCGTTCGGCATGATCATCGGCTTGTCACGACCATCAATCTTTTGCGCTTCAAGACGGTCAGGCATTCCCAACATGCGAGGAATGGAGAAGCCCCAAATATCGGCATCGAGAACACCAACGGTTTTGCCGGCCGCGGCAAGAGCAGCTGCAAGGTTGACGGTGACAGACGATTTGCCCACACCACCCTTGCCACTGGCGATGGCAAGGATGCGCGCGCCGGTGGGCACTGCGGTATCAGTGGCGTTCTCGCGGGCATTCCAGCGGGCACGAGACATGACGGCTGTGCGCTCATCGGCTGTCATCTCGCCCCAGTCGATCTTCACCTTCTGCACCCAGGGATGCACTTCCAGGCGGCTACGAATGTCCTTTTGAATCTGGGCGCGCAGAGGGCAGCCGCGGATGGTGAGCTTGACCCCAATGGTCACAATGCCGTCGGCCATGGTGATGTCCCCAGCCATTCCGAGGTCGACAATGTTGTCTCCCAGTTCGGGGTCGATGACAGCACGAAGGAGGTTGCGGACCTCTTCCTCGGTGGGCGCTGGGGGAACTCTCTGGCTCACAAAATGAAGTGTACGGCGGTATCGGAATTGCCGTTAGGCATGTCTAGTATGAAGGCAACCCGGATCCTTTTTGGAGGTCATCATGATCACTCTCACAGATGTTGCAGCAAAGAAAGTCGCACAGCTTCTCGCTGATGAAGGCGCACAAGATCTTGCCCTTCGCGTTTCCGTGAAGAGCGGTGGCTGCTCAGGCTTCTCGTACGACATGTACTTCGATGGCGACATCGCAGCAGATGACGTCACCCTCACATTCGGCGATGTCAAGGTCGTTGTTGACCCAGCATCTGCTCCGATGCTCGAAGGTGCAAGCCTCGACTTCAAAGACTCTCTCACCGAGCAGGGCTTCTCGATTTCCAACCCGAACGCACAGCGTTCATGCGGTTGCGGTAAGTCGTTTAGCTAATTCCCGCGGCTGCGAGAACTTCTCGTAGTTCTCTCGCATCAAAGATCGCATCGAGTCGATCTATCTGAATGCCCTGTTCATCAGTGATGTACAACAACGGTTCATAGCTGAGTTTGTATGCCTGCACTGCGGGCGCAGCTTCTGTCGCTGTTTTGTCTTTGTACACGTCTGCATGAACAAAAACTGCTTTGTTTTCAAGGGTTTTTGATATCTCAATCAGTGCGTCAAGACCCGGTGCACATGTTCCTGTTTTGCAATACGCAGGTGTTCCGATGAGATACACAACGGGCTTTCCACTCTTCAACGCTTCGGTCAATGTCATCGAATGGAATGGGCATGTGCCTTCAGGTCGTGTACAAATCGGATTCACGCCGCGTGCATTGTCAACGGTTGGCGTATCGAACGGTGGAAGAGGATCCCCCACTTTGGGCATGGGCACATCACTGCGCTTCAACACTTGGAAAGTGACTTCCGTGTCGGGGGCAATGTCGAGAGTGAGGACGTAGATGCCCTCTTTCTTGATCTTGAAAACAAAGGGCCAATACGGAACAGACATGTTTTCGTCGTAACGCTGTGCAGTGACTGAATCGAGAATCACATCTCCTGTTTCACTGTCGATCACTTTCGCTGTGAGTTCATCAGGCAGGGTGACTGTGCCATCGGTACTGAGAACACCTGACTTGTCGGCGAGGGAAAGGGGAAGGCGCACCTTGCCGGGAATGATTGATTCGGGGGAGAAGCGCTTGGCGATCTGAAGGGATCCGTCAAGGCCCTTGAGCACGTCAGCTGAACCTGTGCCGCCGGAGCCAGACCCACCGCCGCAGGCTGCCAAAACAGCCCCCGCTCCCACGGTTGCGGACAGGGCAAAAAACTGTCGACGGCTAAACATCTGCGAGGGATTCATTGGTCTCAATCGTACGCCCGCCCAATGGGTGCGTAGGATTAGGGGTATGGCAGCACCCGCACAACCTCCATATACCCCCGTCGTTCGCGCCGGAGATTGGGTCATCGTTTCTGGCCAGCTCGGAATGAAGGACGGCGCCATTGTTCCCGGCGGTGTTCGCGCCCAGACGCAGCAGGCCGTGATCAACCTCAAGGCTCAGTTGGCCACCATGGGTGCCACCATCGACGACATCGCGAAGACACTGTGCTTTCTCACCGACATGGACACCTTCCCAACATTCAACGAGATGTACGCATCAGGTTTTGGTAAGGCCCGCCCCGCACGCAGCACCATTGGTGTGAAGGAACTTCCATTTGGTGGCGCAGTGGAAATCGAAGCATGGGCATATTTGCCAGTTGCTGCGAAGAAGCCAGCGAAGAAAAAAGCCGCCAAGAAGAAGGCCGTTGCGAAGAAGGCTCCTGCAAAGAAGAAGCCAGCAGCAAAGAAAGCCGTGAAGAAGTCTGCTGCGAAGAAAGCAACACCAAAGAAGTCAGTCAAGAAGTCCGCTGCAAAGAAGAAGAAGTAGTCACATGCCTGGTCCACTCATCATCATCGTCATTCTTTTGAGCTTCCCCATCCTTGTGGGTTTGTCCACGGCCGCAATTGCTGGTCTTCTCGGACATTTTCTTAACCGGGATGCTGAAATCCGTTACGAAGGTAGCGAGCTTCTCGATACGAACATCTGAGTTCGCTCAGTCGTTAGGTCACCTCTATGTCTGCTGACCTTCTTGTCTTCAACGCGCTTTTGGTTGCAACAGTTGATGCAACTCGCCGTGAGATACCCGGTGGCTGGATTGCAATTACCAATGGTCTGATTTCTGGCGTTGGTTCTTCAGTTGATCCAATGCCTGACGCAACGCAACGCATTGATGCCTCTGGTTGTTTGGTAACGCCTGGTCTCATCAATACGCACCATCACTTGTACCAAAACCTCACTCGTGCGTATCCGCCGATGACATCGTCGCCGTTATTTGGCTGGTTGCAGACGCTGTATCCGTTATGGCGCGCACTGAATGAAGAAAGTGCCCATGTTTCGGCCTGGATCGGTTTGGCCGAACTTGCGTTGTCGGGTTGCACCACCTCAACTGATCACTTGTATCTGCATCCACGCAACGGCGGAGACTTACTCAGCGCAGAGATTGCTGCTGCGCAAGATTTAGGAATTCGTTTCCATCCGACGCGTGGTTCGATGTCGCTGTCTCAAAAAGATGGTGGCTTGCCGCCCGATGATGTTGTGCAAGAAGATGATGAAATTCTTGCGCTGTCACAACTGGCAGTGGAACGTCATCATGATCGCTCGTTTGGTGCGATGACACGTGTTGCGCTTGCGCCGTGTTCACCTTTCAGCGTCACCAAAGAATTAATGATTCGCTCTGCAGAACTTGCAGAGAAGCTTGATGTTCGTTTGCATACTCACTTTGCGGAGAACGCTGAAGACGATGATTTCTCGATTGCAACTTTTGGCTGTCGGCCATTTGAATACTTGAAAGAAGTCGGCTGGCTGAGCAACCGCACATGGGTGGCGCATTGTGTGATGCCTAATGATGAAGAGATCGTGCAGTTGGGTGCCGCTGGTATTGGCGCTGCGCATTGCCCGTCATCGAACATGATTCTCGCGTCAGGTATTTCGCCGGTTGTTGATCTTCGCAAGGCGGGCGTGCATGTTGGCCTAGGTGTTGATGGCTCTTCAAGTGCTGACTCTGCATCGCTGTGGCTCGAAGCGCGTACTGCAATGTTGTTGGGCAAGTTGAAGAGCGGTGCCGATGCAGCAAATGCGCGCATGGCGTTGGAAGTTGCAACGATTGGTGGAGCCGGTTGCTTGGGTCGACTTGGTGAGATTGGTCAGATTGTTGTGGGCCAAGTAGGTGACCTTGCGATCTGGGACTTGACTGGCATTCAATTCGCCGGCGCAATTGCAGACCCAGTTGAAGGGTGGTTGCGTTGTGGCCCGACTGGTGCACGCGACACCATCGTGCACGGCAAGGCTGTTGTGCGCAATGGCCAACTAGTGAGCACCAAGGTGGAAGAGATGATGAAGTCTCACACCAAGCTTGCTGCAGAGATGCAGCAACTCAACAAGTAACGCTTGAAGACTTGCTGCCACCCTGGTCTGCACGAAACACACCAAGGTGGCAGAAAAGTCTCAGACAGTTTTAGGAGTTGCTAGCTCCGATGGCTGCACCAATGATCATTCCAATGATTAAGCCAGCAATAGAGACAATTGTGGCGATGCGGCCAAGTTTGTTTCCTTTGGACCAGGAGACTCCACCGAAAACGATTCCCAAAATTCCAAATAATGGCGGCACTATCAGGAATGCGATGATTCCACAGACAAGTCCAGCAATAGCTAATCCTTGCGCTTGCTTTGATGGCGGTGTTGATTGCGGATAATTCATATATTCCCCCCAAGTGGTAATGACATACAACTCCATGGAACAGAGCCGTAAAGGAAATGTAGCACCGTTTGATTTATCCAAATGGCCTCTAAAGGGTGGTAGCTGTGTGGATTAGTCGGGATGTGATGATCTTTTCCATGAGACGCTCGTTCTTTTTGTCCCAGAGTTGGAGGAATTTTGATGGGACAGTTCAGCCGATTGACACTCTGAGCCATGAACTACTTGCTGAGATGAGAAGCGCATACGAACAGGTGCGGGATGCAATCAGCGAGTGGATTTCTAGGTTCTCCTAGAAGGTTGTTTGTTCACTGGAAAAGAATTCATCCCATGGAACAGTAAGGAAAACGCAACAAAGCGTGATGACAGGATTTGGCCGCCATGCCAATTGATCAGTGGCTGTATTCATGATCATGTTTCCACCCCAACTCGCTAGGGAGAATGCGCCAATTGTGAATGCAACCGATTGACGTAATGGAGCCACCAAGAAAGGTACAGCGATGAGCAGAGCCACTTGAATGACTTCAGTGGAGGATCCACCAGCTATCGACCCTGCAGTGAAAATCATGAATTCGCCAAACAATTCGCTGCGAGTTTGGTAGAGAAAATATGCAGCAATGAGGCCCCAGATAATTCGGATGTTCTTCCAGTCGTCCGCAATCCATTCATGTAAGGACTTATTCCGCGGATAGGTAGTTGCAACAACACCAAATCCGGCGAGCCCGGCGAACATGGCACCAGCCAAAGTTCCGTTGTCGGGTATTCGGGAATCAAGTAGAAAGAAGCTGACGGACCGAAGACCAATGAATAGGCCACTTACACACGCAATAAGAGTTAATCGCGCATCGTCAGTTCGTCCGCCAAATGCCAGTGCACCGATTATCTGCGGTGTAAAGACAAGGATTGTTGGTACCAGAGCGACTGCGTATGCACTCCAAGCTGGTTCCACTCCGAGTGAATGAAAGTAAACAGTAAAGAGAATGCTGGATACAACACTGATGACTTGGAAAATCAGTGTGGTGCTGTCTATCGAGACCGCACGTTGATTTCTCTCTGTTTGATTTGTGGGTCGGCCTAACTGACTCCGTTGACCGCATGATGGGCAGAATGCACTTCCCATTGGGAAATGGGCACGGCAACTTGAGCATTGTCCAAGCTGTGGTGGACGGGGTGCGGAACCAACTGGTCCGCAACGGATGCAGCTTGTTTCTCCTGGTCGAAGTGGAGTTCCACAACGTGAGCAGTTTTGTCTAAGAGTATTCATTCATTAATCCCCAAAAAGAAATGGTACCTCTACGAAAACAGATGGAAGTTATCTGCAGGTGAGGGCACACAGGTTTTGTCCGACAACCGCTACCGGTCCCAATCCCAATCTTCGGGAAGTTCGCTGCCGTCGTCGGGGCCAATGTCGCAATAATCAGCAATGTCATCGCAGGCCCAGGCACCAGAGTCGCAGAGGTCTTCAGCATTGTCGCAGTCAACTTCTTCCTGGTTGCCCCCAAGATCATTACCCGAATTTGGAAGTCCACTCCCTGGATTCACAATGGGAACAGATGGGTCTTGCATAGCAATAGTGCTCTCAGGCGCATCGCTAGCAGGCGGGTTATCGAGAGATGGATCGGTGGGTGAGGTCTCGAGGCATGCAGAGAGAGAAAGCAGAGCGATGACTGTGAGGAAAGAAGCACCAACAATCGAGAATCTTTTTTTGGGTAAGTGAGGATTGAGATGAGGCATGAAATCAAGAGCTGCTATTTGAGCAAATGCTCTCAGGTACTCTAGTCAAATACCTGGCGTATACGCCGAGGGGAGTGGGGCTGATGCGTAATCTACGAAATCGCATAACTAATCGTTTCGATCGAGCGTTGGTCTTGACACGATTGCATTCTGTTGTGGTCAAGAGCCAATAGCCTGACCGAATGAATTTGTTCGGTGAAGTAGTAATCACGATGTTGGTGATTATGGACCCACCGGGTAACACGCCCATCTTTCTCTCTGTCACGAAGAACCTCACGGAGAAGGAGCGTCACCGCGCTGCCTACTTGGCAGTCGCAACTGCGTTCTTCGTGATTTCTTTGTTTGCGATTGGTGGTCAGAGCATTCTGAATTATCTGAATGTTTCCGTGCCGGCAATGCAAGGCGCGGGTGGACTATTGCTCCTTCTCGTTGCCCTGCAGTTGCTTTATGGCAAAGGCCAGGAGGATGCTTTTGAATCGGCGACACCGGAGCAACGTACTTCTATCGCAATGGTTCCTCTTGGAACGCCGTTGCTGGCTGGTCCAGGTGCGATTGTGGCAACCATCGTCTTCTTCAAGCGCACAGACAATGTCGCGGAATGGTTCAGCGTTCTTGGCGGCATGGGAGTGGCGTTGTCGATTTCACTTTTTGCCCTGCGGTTCAGCGGCTTAGTGGTGAAAATCTTCCGCCCAGCAGGAGTTGTGTTGCTTGCTCGCGTTGCGGGCATGTTGCTTGCTGCCATTGCGGTTCAGATGATTGCAAACTCAGTCACCGCTTTTGTGCAAGCGGCATAAAGTTTTAACTGCCCCAGCGGCCCTGGCCGAAGCGATAGCCCACCGAGCGAACGGTCTGAATTAGGTTGGCGTGTTCTTCGCCCAACTTGGCGCGCAAACGACGCACGTGAACGTCCACTGTTCGTGCACCGCCGTAGTACTCATAGCCCCACACACGTGACAACAGCATCTCTCGCGTAAACACCTTGCCGGGGTTCTGCGCAAGGAACTTCAACAACTCATATTCCATGAACGTGAGATCAAGCGATGCTCCATTGAAACTTGCCTGATATGTCTCGAGGTTGAGAACAAGTCCTGAGTTCTCAACAAGTTCTGGTCGCGCTGCAGCACCTTCACTATTGCCCGAGAACAAATGACGCAAGCGAGCTTCTAATTCGCGCGGATGAAATGGCGTGAGACAGAAGTCGTCGAACAAGTCATCGCGCAATTCAAGATCAGACAACTGTGCACCTGATACCAACAGCAACACAGAGTTGACGGGGTTATCGCGCTTGCGCAGTGCACGAGCAAATGCCCATGCGGCTTCCGATTCTTCATCACACGCGATGATGGCGCCCATCCAGCCATTCTTTGGCTCTGTTTTGATCGCTTCATCTGCACCAGACACGGCCTTCCATCGGTACCCACCCATGTCGAGGGTGCGCGCCAAATCAGGTGATGGTGTATCTGGGAAGACAACGATCATGTCGGATGAAGCCATGGTGTGATTACAGCGACTTCAAGTAGCGGTTGAGTTCGAACGGAGTGACTTGGGTTTTGTATTCCATCCACTCGCGACGCTTGTTGCGCAGGAACCAGTCGAACATGTGCTCACCAAGTGTTTCGCGCACAAGCTCTGATTGTTCCATGACCTTCAACGCATCATTGAGTGACTG
>WLGW01000055.1 GCA_009703055.1 Actinomycetota bacterium | reverse complement strand
GTTACGGTGACATCCATGAAGAAGCGTGAACTCATTCAAGCAGTAGCACTCCACACTGAGGTCGATAACAAGACCGCAGCAAAATTGGTCGAGGGAACCATTGATGTAATCCTCGCCAATGTTGCAAAGGGTGAAGTCGTAAACATTTCCGGTTTTGCAAAGTTTGCAAAGATCAAGCGTCCAGCACGCACCGGCCGTAACCCGGCCACCGGAGCAACAATCCAGATCAAGGCAAAAACAGTTGCCAAGATCACAGCCCTTAAGGGATTCAAGGACATTGCACTCGGTGTTGCACCAGCTCCAAAGCTGAACACCAAGAAGGCAGTTCCTGCACCAGCAGCTAAGAAGGCTGCCGCACCTGCAAAGAAGAAGGCAGCACCAGCCAAGAAGAAGGCTGCTGCAAAGAAGCCTGTCGCTAAGAAGGTTGTCAAGAAGGCAGCACCTAAGAAGGTTGTCAAGAAGGCAGCACCTAAGAAGGCTGTGAAGAAGGCAGCAAAGAAGCGCTAGTCGCTCCTTAACAAGCACTGGGAAACGCCCGGTGGCCGCAGTCGAAAGATTGTGCGCCACCGGGCGTTTTCATTTGCATCCGAGCCACACGCACTGCAAAGACAGCTCCTCACAAATCTTCTGTTACTTTTTCAACGTGAATAAATCTCTCATTGCCATCGGAGTTCTCGTCGCTGCTGTCTTCGGCGGATATCAATGGCTCTCCAACGTGACTATCGACGTCAATCCTGCATCGATTGCAAAGAACATGACTTACGAAGAGAAAGTCAAGATGTGTGATGCCCTGACACAAGAAGGCAGCGACCTTGATGGATACACGGCATTTGATATGTGTATGGATGGCATGAACCTTGCAAGCCAAGGAATCCAGAATCCTGTGATTCCTGATCTCGCTCAACCTCCGTACACAGACAACACGACTAGTGGCTATTCAGACAATGAATCAGTTGCACCAGACATGGGAGATGCACAGAACGACAGCGTGAACTCAGGCGAATCAAATGATCAGAACGAGGCTGTGGTCTCTGGTGAATCAGTGGCAACAACTTCATTCGTACAAGGACTGAGCTCTTGGTCATCAAGTGGCTTCCAATCAATGATGGATAACTCATACACCGATTCCCCAGCTTGGAAATACGCATATCACTTATTCAATGGTCGACTTTCCCAACGACAAGCGGGAGGAAGCGATGGCAGTCCACTCAAAATGACTTCTGAAGGGACTGGCTACAGAATTTGTTTCACAAGTTCCTGTGAGATGCTCTTTGACAGATTCCAAACACAATCGGGGATGCTCTACTCATTCAATGTGAACGGCGTCGATCTCTCTAACGCAATCGTTGCAAATTCTGATGACTCCTCATATGTTTGCGGATCATCAGGGGCCTGCGCATCCCTTCGTTCCCTCTCATGGTTTGGTGGAACCGCATACGCGACGATTGAAGTTAAAGTCAACAATTCTTCAGCTGGCAAAGCTGTGAAAGCTGCCGTCCGTCTGATTACTACTTCAGGGCAGAATCTCTCTCTCACCAGCGGAACAACCCCTCATGCAACCATCAACACAAATGCCCATTACTCGGTCGGATTCAAGAACTCCACTTCGCCATGGGGTGGAGAAGTGCGGGTAAAACTGAAAACTTCACTTGGAACCGACACACTCATCCTCCCAGTGAGCTAATTCACTTTCGCCCCAACTACTAATCTCCAAACTGTGACAATTGCTGATCGCCCTCCCATTGTCGGATTCATTGGAACTGGCCATATCGCCACGTTTCACTCAAAGATGCTGCGACGATCCGGTGTTGACATGATTCGTGGTGGTTGTTACGACATCGACACCGCGCGTGCGGAAGTGTTTGCACAAAGTTCCGGCAGCACCGTGATGAATTCTGAAGCAGAAGTCATTACGAGCAGCGACATCGTCTACATCTGCACATGGACAAATGAACATCAACGACTCGTCGACATGTGCATTGCAGCAGGGAAACCATTCTTCTGTGAGAAGCCACTCAGCACGGGTTTCGATCAAGCACGCGAGATGTACGACGCAGCAAGTGGTTCTGGTCTCACCCATCAATGTGGTCTTATTCTTCGCCGCTCCCCCGCATATTTATGGGCCCGTGAACTCATCACTGACCCAGTAGCTGGTGCGCCGATGGCTGTGGTGTTTCGCGACGATCAGTTCATTCCTATTCAAGGGCACTACAAATCAACGTGGCGTGGCGATGTCGAAAAGGCTGGTGCGGGTACGTTGCTCGAGCACAGCATCCACGATGTCGACATGTTGCGCTTTCTCATTGGCGACGTTTCATCCGTCAGCGCACGAGCCACGTACCAACACGGCATTGAGGGAATCGAAGACTGTGTTGCGGCTTCCGTGCAGTTTGCGAACGGTGCGATTGGCACTCTCACCACTATCTGGCATGACAATCTCTCGCGACCTAGCCTGCGGCATGTTGAAGTCTTCTGCGAAAACCGAACTGTGATCATCGCGGGCGATGATTGGTTTGGACCCGTCACATGGAGCGACGCAGATGGCAGCACGGGGTCATTAGAGGGCGAAGAATTACTCGCGAAAACTGCACCATTGGCTCATACCCACGCGAACCCTGACGCAGCATTTGTTCTCACTACGATCAACAAAGAACCAGGTTTCCCTGATTTCTCCATTGCACTCGAAGCTCATCGCATCGTGGAGGCCATGTACGAAAGCGCGCGCAATGAGGGTGCAAACATCAATGTCGCTTCGGTCAATTAGCCATGGTGCAGCAGCTAACAATTGACGACATTATGTCGTTGCGTGTTCGGGTGCTTCGACAAGGAACACCTGCAACTGATGCGCATTATCCCGAAGACGGCTACCCCGATGTTGTGCACTTTGGCATCGTGCATTCCGGTGAAGTCATTGCAACGTCAACATGGTTCACCAAGGAATGCCCTGAAGCACCGGGAGTCCTCGCCATGCAACTCAAAGGCATGGCTGTTGATACCTCATTGCAATCAGGTGGTTACGGTGCACAACTGATTCAGGTTGGTGTTGCCTTAGCCGCAGAACGAAACGCCGACATCGTGTGGGCCCGTGCACGTGACTCAGCACTTGGCTTCTACGAGAAGTGTGGATTCCACACAGTCGGCGATGGCTTCATCGATGAACCAACCAACATGCCTCACCACATCGTGGTGCGACAACTGTCAACAACTCGCTAATCCGCCACGTCAAAAGAAGCGGTGTACAACAACGTTGAATTCTCCGTTGGCTGTACACGGGTTTCGAATGCCCAGTTACCCGAATACGGAATGCTGACAACACCTGTCCAGTGATTCGGGCCCAACTCATACATCTTCACTGGTATGGGTGGAATCTGACGCGACGGGAGTGCCAGTGACACGGAAACATTTGTAACTGGCTTCAACGCACCACCCGGTGGCGTAAGAACCACATGCACCTCGGCAGTCCCCACTCGTGTGGGGAACACGGAAAGATCAGCGACAATGCCAGAACGAATCTGTGTCGCACTAAAGACTTGAGACGAGGAAGGACCAGTGTCCTGCGGAGATGTACCCACCAACATCGCGGTGACGGCAAGAACCGCAACCATGAGTGTTGCTTCAAGACGGATTGTCTTTACAAATCCGGGGGTGTCGGAATGAGCAAGTTCTCGCCGAGCGCGTGCACCAAGAATGACAGCACCAACGACGACGACAATTTTGAGGAGAAGGTACTTTCCGTAGGTGGAACTCGTGAGGGAACCGAGACCATCAAGTAGATGCAGACCTTGCGCAACACCTGTCACCGCTGCGAGCGGCATTGTCCATGTTGCAATGCGGGAAAAGCGAGCTGCATCAGTGGCCTCTTCACGACGCAACACCGTGAGAGCAATCAGCCCACCACCCCACGCAGCAACGGCGCCCACGTGCACGGCATCAATCAGCATGAACACTGGCGCAAGCGAGGCGGCGCTGGGATGCCCACTCATCGAGAAGGTCGCAATGGTGCCTACAGCGGTCAGGAACGCAAGGTTCTTCCACCAAGAGGTGGCAGCGTGCGCGACCGCCATACAAACAACGCCCCACAACAGGACAAGTACGAGACGCACCAACATCGCGAGTCCGAGGCGCGTGGACATCACATCACTGATCAATTGAGTATCAAAGATTGCTCCCCATCCTCCGCTTGATGCATATGGACCCTGCAGGAGCAACACGGCGACTGAGCCCACTGCAAGTCCGACAACAGACAAGTGCATCAGCCTGCGTGCTTTCCGCGTGGCAATCAGTGATGATCCCCATGTCAAAACCACAGTTCCCAGCAAGACAATCAAGGAGAGAAAAGCAATGAATCTCGCGATGGCAAGTGGAGTGCCCAACGGTGACTCCGTGTTGATGCTGTTCAGAATCTTTTCAAGGACATCTTCACTTGTTCCTGAGGACTGCTCACCCACCTCAAATGGAAAAGCTCCCGACACGGGATGCCCATCAGAACTTACGACCTGCCACACAACGACGTAGACGCCATTCGTGAGATTCGGAACTGGCGCCACGACAACGGACGTGTCAACGGGAAGCAATGCAGCACGCTCAATCGTCACTTCTTTTTGTTCCGCATCAAAGAGGCGGACATTCAACAAAGTGGATTCAATCGCTTCGTTGAAATCCAAGCGAATCTCTTCCGGAGACTGCATGATCACCGAAGATGCAACGGGGTTCGATGAATCAAGAATCGCGTGCGCCGAAGCAACGCTCGGAGTCGCAAAAGAAACAAGCGCAACGATGCCAACAAAGGTTGCAAACATCCGACGGCGCATTACAGGCCCAACCCTCGAGGAAGACCATCGACCTCTGCGCGTTGCAATAACCATGCAAGACGATGCTTCTCATCCAGTTTCATTGCCGCTTGGGGAAGCTGAGTAAGCCCCATCGCATGGCTTGCCGCCCAGGCCATCTTCTGGCGATCTAGTTCGAGGCGCACATAGTGCGAAGGCCACTGGTCGTACTCAATACCGACATCGAGGTCGGTGAGATGCAGGACGCATTCACGCCAGCGAAGAAAAGGAAGTTCATGCATTGAGATAACAGACCCCGAAGAAGCCGTCCCAGTTCCCTGCCACGTGTCATATGTTGAGCCGGCCCATGCCCCTTCCAGGCTGTAGATGGCCTTGCGAAGTTCCTTCACAGCCTTCTCAGGGGCCCACAACGACGCCTCCGCGATCGCAGCGCTACGAACCTCTGGCCCACCGCCATACTGCCGCGCTAATTCCCCCCGAGCAGCCGCCGCCAGCAGTTCAACATGGCTCTGTGCGTTGAGAGCTAAGTGCCCCACAATCGTGCCTCGAGTCCACCCAGGCAGTCGAGACGGCTCCGCAAAGGCCTCAGGGCTAATCGCATCAACAGTCTCTAGGAGCAGCTGATGAGTGGCAGCACATCCTTCAACGCAAGCGTCCAGAAGTCGGGCGTCAAGGGGGCGTGCCATTCCCCCACGGTACTCGCAGGCGAATTAAACCCGCTAGCGCAGTGCGGTTCGGTTTGGCACCACCACAATGGTGCCGTCATCCTCGCGATGCACTCGCACCGAGACGCCGTAAAACTCGCCGAGTGTCTCCGCACGAAGAACATCTTCTGCAGGTCCGTGCGCCACACGGTGCCCTGCATGCATGAGAGCGAGACGGTCGGAATAAATACCTGCGAGAGTGAGATCGTGCATCGCAGAGACCACGGTGAGGCCGTGCTCACGACGCAGTTTGTCAACAAGTTCCAACGCTTGTTGTTGGTGTCCGATGTCGAGTGCACTCGTTGGTTCATCGAGCAACAAAATCGGTGCCTCTTGAGCGATCGCACGCGCAATCACTAAACGTTGGCGTTCGCCACCAGAGAGTGTGTCCACATCTCGCTGCGCAAGATCTGCAAGATCCAATCGCGAGATCACATCATTCACCATGCTGTGATCGAGTGCTGATTCATGACCAAAGTGAGTCACGAAAGGATTACGACCCAACAGCACATATTCAGCACCCGTCATACCCGAGGGAAGAACTGGTGATTGTGGAACATAGGCAATGAGTTGTGCACGACGACGTGATGAACGTGCAGTGAGTGGTGAACCATCAACCAAGATGCGGCCACCGTGTGGAGTCACACCGGTAATGGCACGCAACAACGATGACTTACCAGCACCGTTTGGACCAATAATGCACAACCATTCACCGGGCTTGATGGTGTCGGTAAAGCCGTGCACTGCAGTACGACCGTCGTACTGAACACTGACGTTTTCAAATGCAAGCGATGTCATCGTTGAGTCTGCCTTGTTCGAAGAATGAGTAAAAAGAATGGTGCACCCAAGAATGCAGTCACGACACCAATTGGTGTTTCTGCTGGGTTGTCAAGAATGCGGCCAGGAATATCGGCGACGATGAGAAACACCGCACCCAGGAGCAATGACATCGGCAGCACGATGCGATATGAACTACCCACGACCAAACGAATGGCGTGAGGAACAATGATGCCAACGAAACCAATGAGGCCGCTCACAGCAACCACTGCTGCGGTACCCAGAGTTGCCGAGATAACAACAATGAGTCGAACACGCGACACATCAACACCGAGTGCTGTTGCCTCTTCATCGCCTACGCGCAACACATCAAGCAAACGACGATGCATGAGCAACGCCACTGTTGAGACCAATACGTATGGAATCACGAGACGAACATCGCCCCATGTCGCAGTTGAAAGCCGCCCGAGGATCCAGGAATACACCTGACGCACAACATCTGAATTCCGCTGCAACAAGAACGTTTGCATTGCGGTAGCCAACGACGTCACCGCAACACCAGCCAACACCAGGCTGATGGAACTGCGATCGTTCTTCACCGACGAGCCAACGAGATACGTTGCCAACACTGCGAGAAGGCCACCGAGGAACGCCGCAAGAGGCAACGGATCAATGATCCAGTCGCTTGAACCGCTGCGATTTACGGTGATGACGATGGTGGCGCCAAGCCCTGCACCTGCAGCGACGCCCAACAAATACGGGTCGACGAGCGGATTACGGAACACCCCTTGATAGCTAGCACCGGCAATCGACAAGGTGGAACCGACGATCGCAGCCAGAACAACGCGTGGTGCGCGAATCTGCCAAATGATTGCCCACTCCATCGACGTCATTCCACTATCGATGGAAATGAGAGGGAGACGATTGAGAAGTTCTAAGGGAACTCGCCACCATGCAGGACCGGCCGGCCCAATCATGACGCCGCCCAAGACAGCCAATAGCAATGCCACGACCGAGGCAGGGATTAACCACCGACTCGCACCGTGAACAGTGCTCTGTATTGCTGTGATGGGCGACGACATGAAACGGACGAGTTACTTTCCAGCTGCTTTTTCCATCGCCGAGGAGTAAGCCTTAGCGAATTGCTCGATGAGATCAACGATGCGTGGTCCCCAACGAGATGCGATGTCGTCATCAAGTTCAATGACATTGCCATACTCCACTGCGGCGATACCAGACCACCCTGCGCGTGCAGCAACAGTGGCGGCAGTTTGTTGGCAGCACTTTGTATCAGCAAGGAAGATGATGGTGGGATTCGCCTTTACGATTGCTTCTGCGTTCAACTGCGGATAATCGTTTCCTTCTTCCGCCCCATCAGCAATGCTTTTCATTCCTAATTCACTTAACAATGAACCGACGAAAGTGTTCGAGGTAACGCTGTAAAAGGTGTTGTCTAGTTCGTAGTAAACGGGATAAACAATTCCCCATCTACTTTTTGGAATCGCTGCATCGATACGTGCTTTCATTGATGACACAACCTCGTTGGCATTATCAACGCGGCCAGTCAGTGCACCAAGCTCACTGATCTGCTTGTACACATCATCAAGTGATGCCGCTGCTGCACCTGTCCACACCTTGATGTCAGGATCGGCCGATGTGAGCTGCTCGGTGATCTTGTTCATGTCATTCGAAATCAGAACAACGTCTGGCTCATACGCAAGAATTGCTTCTGCGCTGGGTTCATACGCAGAAATCTTCGTAACTTTGGGTTCTACTTCTGCTGGAAAAGTGCTCAAACTGTCAACAGCCACGACCTGATTGCCAGCACCAATGGCGTAGAGCATTTCGGTTGCTGTCGGCGACAAGCTGACAATCTTGAGTGATTGCTCGGATGATGCAGGAGCGGAATCAGCAGTTTCACTGCCTTGCCCGCCGCATGCGCCGAGAATAAAAACGGAGGCCACAATCGCAGTGATTGCTCGCCTCCTGAATGGGAACTTTGTATTCATATGGATCTTCCTCCAAGTAAGTCTGGAGAAAGAAGGTTGGGTCACAGAATCCGGCTCACGCCGGTTGCCTCCGCGGACCGCCCTTCCTTCGAGGACTGGTTTTTCGCACGCAAGCTCAGGCGACCGGACT
>WLGW01000054.1 GCA_009703055.1 Actinomycetota bacterium | reverse complement strand
TCAAGGGCGGACTTCTCAAGGGCTTCAGCAGCCATGATTTCCTGCTTTCCTGCGGCCGTTTATGGGGACCGATGAAGGGTTTGCGTGCACACGCCGAGGCGTTCCACGCACTGGGGAATCTCGACCCCCCTCTGAGAGGGCGGGGAGAACTCGGTGAACCGAGCGACCCTCACCTTAGCCCCATTCCCCCGTCGCGACAACGACCAAGGTGACTTCACAGGTTGAAAGTCCGGTGGAAACTCTCAGAAGGAAGATGTCGGGACCAGAAAATGGGGACCGATAAAGCCGATGTGCATCTTCTTCGTCGCCCCCTTTGTGTCATCGAAAAAGTACACCCGAGGAATCTGACCGCCGCCACGCATCTGAATTTTCGCGTGCGCCACCATCACCTTCATTCCAGTGACATCCAGTTCGGTAGAGACAGGAAAGACACGAGCCATCTTCAATTTTGGATCTTTCATGGTGGGTTCAGATTCCTTCATAGCAATCTTGTTGGCGAAGTATCCACCACCATCCGCACACCATTTCAGGAAGTCTCCGTTAAACGATTTACGAGCAACTGCAATGGCATATGCCTCCATCGCAGCAAACAATTGGCTGATGTCGCCTGCCCATGTTTCTGAACTTGCAGAACCGTCAAGAACTTCGATTGAGCGTTCTGCGCTCTCGGGGATAACCACATGCTGAACATGGAGACGCGCTTCGGCAATCGTTCCAAGAACGTTCTGGCGTTTCATCCGTAAATGAACCGGAGTTTCACCAGACGTCAGACGACCGACCAATGAATTAAGAAAGTTCTCAGCTTTCGCTGCCTCTTCTTCCGCTGCGATAGCTGCGACTAGGACCTCTTCTTGCAAGTAATCAATCTGATCGCGAAGGCGCTGAATTTCTGCAGCATTCTCATTCGCATCTAAAGGCCGAACAATTGCGCCTGTGTCAATTGATGCACCGCGAGACTTCGCTTCCTGCAACAACTCAATTCTCTTCTGGTCACATTCGCGCTTCAACATCGCCCACGTCACTGGCACAGCTGGCCACTGTGATGTCATTCCGATGCGACGCAACATCATTCGACCAAGAGTCTTCTGATTGTCATCTAAATCGACTGAAGAGATGAAATACGTGAGACGCTCATCCTGAGGAGAGTTGATGGCTCCTGGCATCATCAACCGAGCACCTACTTCATCAAGCTGGTGTGATGGAGAAAGAACACCATTCAGATATTTGATGGACTTCTCATCAACCGCAAAAACCTGCGCTAATCCAGCCAAAGTTTCGCTCGCCCGAGTTGCGCGCTGAATTGAGAGCTTGCGTTCAGTCCCCTTTCCCACTCGCATCAATAGATACGGAATTGAGCGGTTCTCATCATTGAGACCATCCACCAATTCGTCTAAGGCATTCTGATCATCTACCTCACGAGGTTGTACTTCAATACTGTCTCGACCGATCTGTGGTTCACCCCCTCCCAACAAAAGATTTCGAATCACTCGAGGTGCATTGACAATTCCCACTTGGTTGTGTGGCAGCTCCGTCAGAACGTCAGCCCAAAGAACATTCTCATCAGGTGTCCAGATGGCCGTGATTGATGTAATCCACGTCCCTTCATGATCTTCGACCAGATTGATCTGAACAGCTCTTCCTAAAGAGTTTTCAAACGTCGACCACGTTGCAGTCCGAATCCCCTCGACTACAACTGCATCTTTTTCAATCTTTATGGGAGTTCCACGTGAAGATAGCCACTCAGAAAACTCTCGGGGCAACTCGTCAATAAGGCTCATTGAGTTGTCTGTCCAAACAGCGCGATATACGTGTGTCATCGATGCCCCCATCGCTATTTAGAGAATTGTAAGTCCCCCATTTACCTTTAGCCGTAGCCCAACGCCGATGCGGGCTCTCTGGTCGAACTGATACGGTCAAAGGCATGAAGTTAGGCCCCGGACTCACATTTTCTTGGAAGCGCGCATTGGGAATCACTGCCGCAAAACGCAAGATTTCTCGTACAACAGGAATCCCACTCACCCGATCTGGTCGTCGGGCGAAATTGGGCAAGTTCTTGGGCATGAAGTGAAAAGGCTGATTGCTGCGTCTCTTGTTGGCATTTTCCTGCTGACTGCGTGTGGCTCATCCGACAGCAGTGGCATCAATAAAGACCACGCTGCCTTCTGTGCACTTGCAAAGGATTTGGAAACTGCCAGCGCCGGTCCACACGGTGAAGACCCAGCAGCCATCACAGACCCAAAGGTCATGAAAGATGTGTGGACAAAGGTGACTGCACTTTCTCAGAAGATGGCTGATGGTGCACCGTCTGAGGTCAAGGCAGATGTGAAGTCAATGGTCGGGGGCATCATCGCCATGAACGACATCTTCTCTGCCAATGGCTACGACCTAACTGGCATGGCGAAGGATGCGAAGATTCGCGAAGAACTTGCAAAGATCTCGAGCAACCCTTCGACGATCTCTGCATCTCAACGTTTTCAAAAATTCATGATCAAGAACTGCGGCATCACTGCCAACTAGCACTCGTCATGCAACGCACTTGTGTCGTTGATGTTTGCTTTTTCAGACACACCCTTGCGGTACTTTGATGGTGCAGGGAAAAGTAAGCGCCCCGCTCCTCTTCCCGGCGTTGAAAGGAGCCTTTATGGCCGCAGATCCCCGTTGGGTACCCAGCCCCGCATTTGTCAAGGCATTCGAAACTGCCTGCGCTGCTCACGGAAATCACTCTCGCAAAATCAATCAGGAGCCCTACATCGGTCACCTGATGGGTGTTGCCAGCCTTGTCATTGAACACAACGGAACACAAGAGCAAGCCATTGCAGCTCTACTCCACGACATCATTGAAGACTCACCGATGACATTTGATGAACTTGAATTTCAATTCGGTCCCATCGTTCGCACGATCGTTGAAGCGTGTACGGATGCCACGTTCCTTGAGAAGGAAGAAGAGAAGGGCATTCGACACTCGCAGTCTCAAGCAGACTACGAAGCATCCTGGTGGAGCCGCAAAGAGGGATACCTCACTCGGCTCGCGAAGAAGGATCACACCGACCCATCTGTTCTGGTCGCCCTCGCCGACAAGGTCAACAATGGTGAAAAGTCAGCGATGGATCTTCGTGGAAAGACAAAAGAAGAAATCGAAAAGTTCCGTGCCAGTTTCAACACCGGCTTTGCACTGCAGTGCAAGTGGTACCAAGGCCTTGCCGACGCATTCACCACACCCAACAAGAAGTACGAGCCTCTTCAACAAAGGCTTGTAGATCGATTCGTTGCCGCAGTCAACGAGATGTACCCCCGATAACAAACAGAAAAGGAACAATCATTTGAAAGATTTCTCGCACGAGTTTTTTCAGTTGCACTCTGAGGAAATTGAGGCTCTTCCGCCGGGATACGAACAGGTGCTTGATTGGTTTGTTCTCGAGGGAGCAGAGACTGACGAAGTCATCATCATGCAAGAGGAGATTCATAATCTTCTCCTTGGCGAAATTGAATACTTTGTTGGCCCTCCTACTTGCTGGTCACCTGGTTATTACGTCGTGCCAACGGACGGCTGCCTTGTAGAACTTGGAGCGCTCGCCATTTTGGGTGCCCCATACGATGCAGATCAACTCCGTGCGATGACCGCACATATTTCTCATGATGTCGATTGCCATCTCCTCGACATTGAGATCCCAGAAGATTCATCCAACAGCATCTGGGTGATTCGTCGCTTCACGCAAGCACACCTAGACAGCGAATTGTTTCATGAGACCATGAAACAATTCATTGACCTATCCGTCAATGTTCGTGCTGCAGTTATTTCTGGAGGTCACTAACCATGGGAACTCCCCGGAAATGTCCTGAATGCAATTCAAAATTGGTGCCGATTGTCTTTGGGATGCCAAATGAGCAAGGGGTTCAAGAGGCGCAAGAAGGAAAAATCATTCTGGGCGGTTGCTGCATGATGCCGATTAACCCCACGCGCGGTTGCACGCAATGTGGTTGGGAGTACATGCCCCCACCCGAAGACGAATTCGAGGAGCAGTACCTACGTGAGCTTCTCAGTCGTGACGAATAACTCTTAGCGGTTGGCGACAAATGCCTCAACAGCTGCCAAATCATTTGGCAAGTCGTTGGTGCGTTCAGGCTTGCTGAAAAGATCAGCCAGATGCTCTGGCAGTTCCGGACGAACTCCCGTTGCACGCTCCACTGCATCAGGGAACTTTGCAGGATGCGCTGTTGCAAGCGTCAACATCGTGACACCGTCTTCAGCAAGATCACGTGCGGCCTTCACACCGACTGCAGTGTGCGGATCAATCAACATGCCGGTCTCTTCATACACCGAGCGAATAGTCGAAAGAGTGTCGTGATCATTCGCACGTGCTGCACGGAACGTTGGTGCAATCCACTGTTCGTATTGATCTTGCTCAATGTTCAACAGTCCACGATCACGGAAGCGTTGCAATTGCGCAGATGTCATTCCCCCATCACGGCCATTCATTTCAAACAGCAGACGCTCAAAGTTGGAGGACACTTGGATGTCCATGCTGGGGCTCAGCGTGGGGTGCACACCCGTGACATTCATGTTCTGTGATTCAAAGAAACGCGTGAGGATGTCATTTTCGTTTGACGCAACAATGAGGTGACGAATAGGTGCACCCATCTGCTTGGCAATCCATCCACTGAGAACATTGCCGAAGTTGCCCGTTGGCACGGTGATGTCGATAGGACCACTGAGGCGGCGTGTTGCTTCGACGTAGTACACAACCTGCGCCATGACGCGCGCCCAGTTAATGCTGTTGACTGCTGACAAGTTGTGCTTTTCACGAAATGGCGCATCGTTGAACATTGCCTTGACCAAGTCCTGACAATCATCGAACGTGCCATCAATAGCGACAGTGCGCACATTCGGTGAGTCAATAGTCGTCATCTGACGACGCTGCACATCGCTCACTCGGCCCTTGGGATACAAGATGACGATCTCAACGTTGGCGCAATCCTTCACACCATCAATCGCCGCACTTCCGGTATCGCCACTGGTGGCACCAACAATCGTGACCTTCTCATTACGTTCCGTCAGAATGTGATCAAAGATGCGACCCAATAGCTGCAACGCAACATCTTTGAAGGCAAGCGTCGGGCCGTGAAACAGTTCCATGAGTTTGTGGCCGGGCTGCAAGTCGACAATCGGCACAACATCGGGATGACGGAACGTGGCATAGGCATCACGAGTGAGGCGCAGCATCGTGTCGTTGCTGATGTCTCCTCCGAGATACGGCGCGAAAACAGCAGCAGCTAACTCGGCATATGTGCCTGTTGTATCCGCAGGAAGTGATGGCCATGACTGCGGCACATACAAGCCGCCATCGGTCGCAAGACCTGCAAGAACAACATCTGCAAAACCAAGAACTGACGCAGACCCACGCGTGGAGACGTACTGCATGGAGTTACTCGCCAATAACGCGAATCAGACCAGAGGCACGACGTACAGCAGGCGACTTGCGGAACTCGCTCACGCATGCCTGAACATCTGCTTCACGCGCGCGGTGAGTAATAAAGACGAGACGAGCATCATCATCGATGCCCTCTTGCTCAGCAGCGCGAATACTCACACCATGGTTCGCAAACACACCTGTGATGGCATGCAAGACACCAGGCTTATCTTCCACATCGAGCCCGATGAGGTACTGCGATGATGTTTCATCAATCGGCATGACAGGAACACGCTTGAAAGAACCGATGCTGCCGAAGGTTTTCTTCTGCAAGTTCACTGCTGCGTCGATCACATCGCCCAAAACTGCCGATGCAGTTGGGAATCCGCCTGCACCGCGGCCGTAGAACATCAACTGGCCGACAGCATCGCCTTCAACAACGACTGCGTTGTAGGAATCACGAACACTGGCCAAAGGATGATTCATGGGAACCATGGCAGGGTGAACACGCACTGCGATGGTTTCTGTATCGTCAATTTTTTCTGCAATGGCAAGAAGCTTCACGACGTAGCCAAGTCGACGAGCAATGGCGATATCTGCTGCAGTGACACCGCTGATTCCTTCGTGATACACATCGCCTGCAACAACGCGTGCGCCGAATGCAATGCTCGCGATGATTGCGGCCTTTGCACCAGCATCGAAACCTTCAACATCTGCAGTTGGGTCACGCTCTGCGAAACCGAGGCGCTGTGCTTCGCTCAGGGCAGCTGAATAGTCCGCGCCCTCATCTGTCATCTTCGTGAGAATGAAATTGGTCGTGCCATTGACGATGCCCATCACACGTGTCACGGGTTCACCACGCAGGGATTCGCGCAACGCACGGATCAGCGGGATGCCACCAGCAACAGCGGCTTCAAACAAGAGGTCAACTCCGGCGGCATCGGACTGCGCCCACAATTCATGACCCACGTTCGCAAGGAGTTCCTTGTTCGCCGTGATGACTGGCTTGCCATGAGCAATGGCCGCTGCGATGAGTTCACGTGCAGGCTCGATTCCACCCATCACTTCAACGATCACATCAACTGTCGGGTCGTTCACAACGTCATGGGCATCTCGCGTGAGAACACCTTCAGGCAACTGCACTTCACGGTCGCGGCTGATGTTGCGCACGGCGACTCGAGAAATCTGGAGGCGAACCCCTGTGCGTGCCTCAATCACATCGGCCTGACGCTCGACCAACTGGACGAGAGCAGCGCCGACATTGCCGCAGCCAAGAAGGCCAATACGCACGACGGAAGGTGATTGGGGGGCTTGTGCCATAGAGAGACAAGCCTAGGGCTACCCCTGTGGATAACGAAAGGGTTTATTTCCCTTGCGGCGTCTACCAGTCCTCGCCCGCATCCTCGAACTCATCCAACGTCAGGCCGCACGATTCGCACCGAACATCTTTCCCACCTGCATCAATAATGGGTCCACCACATTCTGGGCATTCATCACCATCGCGCATATTCACTCCCTTGTTTCTCCAAAAACTAAAGCAGGGGTGAGTCGCAGTGACCGACCGTAATGGGTCAGACGTCGAGGCGGATGAGATCATCGAGGGTCTCACGGCGTGTAACGAGGCGAGCAACACCATTAGCAACGAAGACGATGGCTGGGCGCGGCACCTTGTTGTAGTTGCTTGCCATTGTGTAGCCGTATGCGCCGGTCACTGGGGTAGCCAGAAGATCTCCGACCTGCACACCTTCGGCAATGGGGGCATCCAGAATCAAAATGTCTCCGCTCTCGCAATGCTTCCCCACGATGCGCGCCCTCGCTGTGCGAGGTGCAGTGACTCGTTGCGGATCAAATGCTTCATACACGCTGCCGTACATCATCGGGCGTGGGTTATCACTCATGCCGCCGTCGACAGAGACATACGTACGGATGCCATCGATGGGCTTCACTGTGCCCACGGAGTACACCGTGATTGCAGCTGATGCAACAATGCTGCGACCTGGTTCGACATACACAGCGATTCCTTCAGGCAACGCTAATGTTGCACGCTTCAATACATCTGCCCATTGCTGCATTGTGGGTGCTGTGTCGTCTGCGGTGTACGCAACACCCAAACCGCCACCCAAAGTGATTTCAGGAAGCGACAGCGGAACAAACAATTCCACCATCACACGCCATGCATCTTCAAAGTTCGCAACGGTGACCACATTGGAACCGATGTGACAGTGAATGCCCACAAGATCCATCGCCTGAGATGAACGTGCGCGCTCGACTGCTCGATGTGCATCACCGTTATTGAGATTGAAACCAAACTTTGAATCATCTTGACCCGTGGACACATACGCATGAGTTTCCACGTGCAGGCCTGGAGTGATGCGTAACTGCACACGCGGAGCAGGCAAACCCTCAGCGTGCAAGCGTTCAATTCGCTCTATCTCATCAAAGCTGTCAATCACGATGTGGCGAAGGCCGGCGCTCATTGCCGTGCGAAGTTCATCTTCCGACTTGTTATTGCCGTGCATCACGCAGCGACTTGCCGGAACGCCTGCGTTCAATGCCACAAACAATTCGCCACCGGTTGCAACATCAAGCAACAAGCCTTCTTCATTCATCAACTGCACTACGGCGGTGTTGATGAAGGCTTTGGTCGCATAGATCACTCGATCTTCACCAAACGCTGCGACAGCCTCGCGGCATGTTTCGCGCAGATGCGCCTCGTCATAGATGAATGTGGGCGTCCCGAATTGGGCAGCAATATCTGCGATCGCTACCCCACCGATAGACAAAGCCCCATCAGAGTTGACCGTTGCCGTTCTCGGCAGGAGGCGCATCTCGACGGCGCTCACATCTGCTCCGGTGCACGAATACCCAATAATGACAACCCTTGTTCCATGACACGAGCTGTTGCATCACACAATGCAAGACGTGATTCACGAGTCTCTTCATGCCCAGTTTTGAGCACAGGGCAATGCTCGTAGAACGCAGTGAAGTCGGTCGCCAAGTCAAAGAGATACGTACACAACTTGTGAGG
>WLGW01000053.1 GCA_009703055.1 Actinomycetota bacterium | reverse complement strand
TGACGTGGAAGGGATTACAAAAGCTGCACACGAGCATGGTGCGCTCATGGTGTGGGACCTTGCGCACACCGCGGGTGCAGTCCCATTTCATGCAGAAGCACTCGATGTCGACTTTGCAGTGGGGTGCGGGTACAAGTACCTCAATGGTGGCCCTGGCGCACCGGCCTTTATCTATGTTGCGCCTCGTCTTCTGGAAACTGCCGGCCAACCACTGCAAGGGTGGTGGGGCCATGCCGAGCCTTTCGAGTTTGAAGTCGATTATCGCCCAGCGGTGGGAATCGCCCGTTTCCTCACAGGCACCGCCAATGTCTTGTCCATGAAGTCCTTAGAGGCTGCCCTCGAGGTTTTTTCAGGGGTTTCCCTAGAAAAACTCAGGGAAAAGAGCGTCAGTTTGACCTCATTCTTTATCGACCTTTTTGATGATCATTTGGCTCCCCGGGGGTTCACTTTGGCAAGTCCACGAGCCCCAGAATCTCGTGGAAGCCATGTGGCGCTTGGGTTTGCAGGCGGCAAGGAGCTTGTCGCGGCCATGGCGGCCGAGGGGATTATCGCCGATTTCCGCCCACCAGACTTGATGAGGTTCGGATTCGCACCTCTCTATAACACCCACCAAGAAGTGGTTTCTTTGGTGGAACGCCTTTCCTCCTATTGAGGTACCCCTGATTTACGGGTAGTTTTTGTCTACTACCCAGTAACGGCGTAACCCGCCACATTCCTTAAAGGGGAAAACACATGAAGAAGAGTGTTCTGCGCGTTGGCGCATCAATGCTCGTTTTGTCACTCGTAGGCGTTGCCTGCGGTGGCAGCGATGACAGCTCAGCTGATGCTTGTGAAGGCAACTCGAAGATTGCATTCTTCGGTGCACTCACCGGCGAAGCAGGCAACCTCGGTATCAACATCAAGAAGGGTCTCGACCTCGCTGTTGCTCAGCACAACGAAGCAAACCCAGATGCTCAGATCGATGTAGAGGCATACGACTCACAAGGTGACCCAGACCAGGCACCAGCACTTGCTGACAAGGCAATCGCTGACGCATGCGTTAAGGGAATCGTTGGACCAGCATTCTCTGGTGAATCAGCAGCTGTGAACGCAAAGTTCCAGGAAGCTGGTCTTCCATTGATCACACCATCAGCAACAAACCCAGACCTTTCCAAGAACGGCTGGGACGTGTTCCACCGTGCACTTGCAGGTGACGACAAGCAGGGTCCAGGCGCTGCAGCTCGCATCGTTGCTGACGGCAAGACCAAGGTCGGCGTTGTCGATGACAACTCTGAATACGGTAAGGGTCTCGCAGACATCGTTCAGACATCACTTGGTGACAAGGCAGTTGAGCTCAACAGCCTTGACCCAGAAGCATCTGACTACTCAGCAGTCATCACCGCAGCGAAGGACGCAGGCGTTGACGCAGTGTTCTTCGGTGGTTACTACGCTGCAGCAGGCAAGCTTGCAAAGCAGATGGCAGACGCCGGTGTGACAGCACAGTTCTACTCAGGCGACGGAACACTTGACGTTGGTTTCATTGAGGCAGCAGGCCCAGCAGCAGAAGGCGCAATCCTTACCTGCACCTGCGCACCAAAAGACTCCAACCCAGAGTTCTTGAAGGCATTCCAGGATGCAAACAAGGGTGAAGACCCAGCAACATACGCCGCAGAGGCATATGACGCAGCGTCTGTATTCCTTGCAGCAATCAAGGATGGCAAGACCTCACGTGGCGACATCCTTAGCTTCATCAACTCCTACGACGCTGCTGGTGTAACCAAGCAGCTCAACTGGGACGAGGCTGGCGAAGTAACTGGCTCGGCTGTTTATGCATACGAGATCAAGGACGGCGCAATCAAGGGCCTTGGCCTTATCAAGTAATTCCTTTCGGAATCACTGAAAGTCAAAACGGCAGTCGGCCAGGGACGTTGTTCCCTGGCCGACTGTTTTGTCTACGCTGTTAATGACCCTCGTTCAGCTTTACCTTCACTACAAAACTGGTTGTCTCAATGCCTGATTGGCTCATTATCCGAACCTTCTGGGAACTCACCGTTACCGGTCTGGCCCTTGGTTCCATTTACGCTCTCGTGGCCCTTGGCTACACATTGGTGTACGGCGTCTTGCGCCTCATCAACTTCGCTCACTCTGAAATATTCATGGTGGGCACCTTTGGTGCGCTTCTCGCATCATCACAATTTTTGAGTATTCCCCTTCTCGAAGATGGGAACTATCCGTATCGCACGGGAATGACTTTGATCATTTTCCTCGTGTTCATCATGTTGATTGCCATGCTCTTCTCGGGCATCGGCGCAGTGGTACTCGAGCGTGTTGCATATCGCCCACTACGCGGCAACGGCGACGCATTTGGTGCAGTTGTTCTTGCGTTTCTCACTGCTTTCATCGTCTCGCTTGTTTTTGTTGATCAAGCAAAAATCAATGTGATCATTGCCTTGTTGGCAACTACACCAATTTCGTATGCGTATCTGCGCTTCTTTAAGCAAGGTCGGAAAGCACCGCGCTTAGCCTTCTTAATTTCAGCAATTGGTGCTTCCACCGCAATCTCTGAGGCTGTTGGTGTGTGGAGTAAGCATGGTCGCGATCAGTACCAAACACCGCGTCTTCTTGAAAAGAAGACGCTCTTCACAATGTTTGGCACCGATGTGCGCATTGACTATGCGATTGTGATCGTCGGCGCGTTGCTCATGATGATCGCTCTCACACTTTTCGTGAACAAGACGCGACTTGGCCGTGGTGTTCGCGCCGTGGCGCAAGATGCAGAAACATCACGCATTCTCGGAGTCAACGTCGACCTCATCATCATCGTGACGTTTGCTCTCGGCGGCGTGATGGCCGGTGGGGCTGCAATGTTGTTTACATTGGTCTACGACCAGACGCGATTCAATATCGGTTTCATCCTCGGCGTGAAGAGCTTCACAGCGGCAGTTCTTGGTGGCATCGGAAATCTCAAGGGCGCACTGCTGGGCGGTCTTCTTCTCGGACTCGTTGAGAACTATGGCTCGGCAATCTTCGGTGGTCAATGGAAAGACGTCATTGCGTTCGTCGTGTTGCTCGTCGTTCTGATGTTCCGCCCCACCGGTTTGTTGGGCGAATCACTTGGAAAGGCCCGTGTATGAGTCTGGTCCTCAATTTTTGGTTGCGTGTGACCAGTCTGTTCTCCGGCTTCGGAGAACAATTCCGTGCAATGAACAAATGGCAGCGTTACTCGGCCTATGGCCTCGGTGTCGTTGCTCTGTATCTCTTGCCCTATTGGCCTGATGTTCCTGTCTTAGGCCAGATTGTGAACACACCCGGTTCACAGTTTGAAACTGTGCTGAACGACCAAGTTGTCATTTTTGTTCTGATTGCATTAGGTCTCAACGTTGTAGTTGGAATCGCCGGCCTGTTGGACCTCGGCTATGTCGGTTTCTATGCAGTCGGAGCATACGTCACGGCCATTTTGACAAGTGCACATGGAAATCTTCCGTGGCTGTTGGCTTTGCCCATCGCAGTGGTGATCTCGATGTTGTTCGGTGTCATTCTCGGGACTCCCACACTTCGTTTGCGTGGTGACTACTTGGCGATTGTGACTCTGGGCTTTGGCGAGATTATTCGTCTCACCGCTAAGAACATGGATTGGCTTGGTGCGAGTCGCGGTATCAGCAACATCAAGAAGCCACCATCAATGTTCGGATTGAAGTTCGGCGTGTTGGATGCAAAGCCGTACTTCTACCTCGGCCTCACAATGGTTTTCATTGTGATCTTCATCTTGCATCGCCTGGAGTATTCCCGCGTCGGTCGTGCATGGGTCGCCATCCGTGAAGATGAAGACGCTGCAGAGCTCATGGGCGTGAATACCTTCAAGTTCAAACTGTGGGCGTTCACGATTGGCGCAGGTATCGGTGGACTTGCGGGTGTTCACTACGCAGGCAAGGTGGGGTTCATTAACCCCGACAACTTCCCACTGCAGCTTTCGATTCTGTTCTTGGCTGCCGTTGTTCTTGGCGGTTCAGGGAACATGTACGGCGCCATCCTCGGCGGAATACTTGTTGCGTACATGCCCGAGCGTCTCCGCAACTTCTCTGACAAACGAATTTTGGTGTTCGGCATCGTCCTAGTTCTGATGATGGTGTTCCGCCCCGAAGGTATTTTGCCAAAGCGAGTGGGAAATGAGCACAAGAAGCGAAGAGCCAAGTCCCAAGAAGGGGAGGTGGCCTCATGAGTGAAGTACTCCTTGATTTCAACAATGTGACGATGCAATTTGGCGGTGTAACTGCATTAAATGAAGTCAGCTTGCAGATTAAGCAGGGTGAGATCCTTGGCCTCATCGGGCCCAATGGCGCCGGCAAGACAACATGTTTCAACGTCATGACTGGTGTGTATGCACCAACACTGGGCACTGTTTCTTTCGAAGGAAAGAACCTCGCAAAGTTAAAACGTTTTGAAATCACCAAGGTTGGTATTGCGCGCACGTTCCAGAACATTCGTTTGTTCTCAGAAATGACAGCGCTTGAAAATGTGATGGTAGGTGCTGACGCACGCAAGAAGGCGTCGGTCGGTGGAGCAATTCTGCGTACATCCCGTCAGCGGCACGAAGAGAAAGAATCACGTGAGCGTTCCATGGAACTTCTTCAGTTCATGGGTATCTCTGACCGTGCTGAAACTGCCGCGCGCAATCTTCCGTACGGCTACCAGCGCCGACTTGAGATTGCTCGCGCGTTAGCAACAGAACCAAAACTTCTGTGCCTCGATGAACCGGCAGCCGGGTTTAACCCAGCCGAAAAGGAAGAACTCAATGAGTTGATCCTGAAGATTCGTGAGCAGGGCTACACGGTGCTGTTGATTGAACACGACATGAATGTTGTGATGAAGGTCAGTGACCGTGTTGCAGTATTGGACTTTGGTCAAAAGATTGCTGATGGCTTGCCCGCGGATGTTCGAAACAATCCTGCAGTGATTGCTGCGTACCTAGGAGTCGAAGACAATGCTTCTTGAAGTCAATGATCTTCATGTGTTCTATGGTCGCATTGAGGCCATCAAGGGAATCTCTTTCACTGTGGGTGAGGGCGAAATCGTCACTCTGATTGGTGCGAATGGTGCAGGTAAGACAACCACGATGCGCACGATTTCCGGCGTTCGTACAGTTGCACAAGGCTCCGTCAAGTTCGAAGGTCAAGACATCACAAAGATGGCCCCCCACGAGCGAGTCAAACTTGGTATCTGTCAGGCTCCAGAAGGCCGTGGCATTTTCCCCGGAATGACTGTGCGCGAGAACCTTGACATGGGCACATATGTGCGTGGCGGAGATGCTGCAGAAAAAGCAGCAGACCTGGAACATGTCTTTCATCTCTTCCCACGTTTGCAGGAACGCATCACTCAACTCGGTGGCACTTTGTCGGGTGGCGAGCAGCAGATGCTGGCAATCGGCCGCGCCTTGATGAGCCGTCCGCGCTTGCTTCTGCTTGACGAGCCTTCAATGGGTCTGGCACCAATGTTGATTGCACAGATCTTTGAGATCATCAAGCAAATCAACTCTGAGGGAATCTCAGTTTTGTTGGTGGAGCAAAATGCAACGCAAGCACTTCGTACTGCACGTCGTGGATACGTTCTCGAAACTGGTCATGTGGTGAAGGAAGGCAGCGGACAGAGTTTGTTGGATGATCCCGCTGTCCGTGCCGCATATCTCGGCGGCTGATCGTTCGCAGCTACAGAGACTTCTCAAGTCTCGTTAAGAATCGCTTGACAGCTGAGGCGCTCTCGCGTCGCCACATGTCAACGGGCGTCTGCGCTGGCGATGATTCAATAGCGCGCAGCAGGGGAGTAAAGGCTTCGTGTTGAGCAGCGAGGAACGACTGAGCCGATAGGCCCGCGCGTTCACGCAGCATCATCTTGACGACCAGTTCTGTTCGGACATCACGAAGGTGCTCGACCGGCTGGTTGAGCCAGGCCGTGATGTGGGACTTGCCTTTTGCTGTGGGGGAGATAATGACTTTGTCGGCACCTCCGCCATCTTTTGGCTGTGCCCGCTTCACAAGTCCATCGGCTTCGAGGGTGTCAATGGCTCGGTACACAAGCTGCCGCGACAATGTCCACGCTCGGCCAATTTCACCGCGTGGGGCTAGCTCTTCATGGAGAGCCCAACCGTGCCGCGGTTGCTGGACAATCAATGCGAGAACGACGTCTCGTGCAAGTTGGGCGTCCTGCTTTGCCATGGGCTCAAACTAGCAGCGATTGGGAAGTAGTCACATTTTGACTACTATGATGCGATGAGGAAATTACTGATCATGGGTGTAAGCGTCCTCTCAGTTGCTGCATGTAGTGCCGCCACTACAGAAAAGAGTGCATCAACAACAGTGCACTCCGCAACTTCGGCGGCCACATCATCAATGGAGGAGCCATCCTCATCTGTAGTGAAGGCCCCTCAGACAACCCTGGCAAAAAGAAAACCCACCTCATCATCGAAACCGAAGTGCACTAATCCTTCCGACAAGGGCGCTGTAACAGTCATGGCTGCAAGTTCCATGGTCAATGTTTTTAACGACCTCAAGACGCAGTTTCTTTCTCAACATCCCTGCGTGACCTCGATTAATTTCAGTTACGGATCCAGTTCGACCTTGGCAACCCAGATTGTGAATGGCGCGCCAGTTGATGTTTTTGTGTCTGCGAGCCAATCGGCAATGGACATCGTTGCTAACGCGAAGGTAAATGCATCACCGGCTTTTGTCTTTGCTCGTAATCAGGGAGAGATCATGGTCTATCCGCGCAGTGATTATCGAGACAACATCACCACTGTTCAGGATCTTCACGACTCTCGAAACGCAGGTATACGAGTTGGTCTATGTGTCGCGTCGGCACCTTGTGGTTCGTTAGCCAATTCCATTCTTGCGAATTCGCGCTCTTTCTACTCAAATACGACGCTGACACGTACAGGCATCGCTGACACCGAGTCTGCTTCTGTTGAAGAACTGGTAACAAAGATCGAACTTGGTGAACTGGATGCCGGAATCGTGTATCGCAGTGACTGTGAATATGCACAACCACGTGGGCTCGCAGCATGTGTTGAACTCCCTGGGAACATCAATGTGTCAAATGCTTATTTGGGAACAGGTATGAACACGCGTCCGGCAACATCTGATTTTCTTGCATTTCTGAACTCTTCATGGTTCAAAACAAACCTTCAAGTAAAATTTGCCTTTCTCGCACCATGAGTCATCGTCGCTCTACTTCGCCACTTTTGGGCGTTCTCGCTGTGCTGGCAGCGCTCTTCGTAATTTCACCTCTTCTCAGTGTTGTCATCCGCGTGCCGTGGAGAGAGTTTTGGTCAACACTCACCAGTAACGCTGTACGCGAATCCTTGTACATCTCGTTGCAAACGTCATTCGTTGCCGCCGTCCTTGCTGCCATTTTGGGAATCCCTTTGTCATGGTGGCTCGCACGTACCTCGAACAGACTCGCCAGAATCATTCGCACGGTGTGTATCGCCCCAATGGTGTTGCCTCCTGTCGTTGCCGGTATCGCGCTACTAGCTGCATTTGGGCGTCGGGGTGTCGTTGGTGAGCAGTTGTACAACTGGTGGGGCATCTCGCTCCCATTTACGAAGACTGCTGTCGTACTTGCGCAGGTCTTCGTTGCGATGCCCTTCCTCATCCTTGCGGTTGAAGCCGCATTCCGGCAGGCAAATGAGGGCCTAGAAGATGCGGCCCGAACAATGGGCGCATCGCCGTTGCGAATTTTCTTCATCGTTGTCGTTCCTTCTGTTCGACCTGCACTTGTTGCAGGACTTGTCCTTGCATGGGCTCGTTCGTTCGGTGAATTCGGAGCATCGATCACATTTGCTGGCAGTTTTCCAGGTCGTACGCAGACATTGCCTATGTCGGTCTATGAGATTGCAACGTACGACTATCGCCAGGCTTTAGTGGTCTCTGTGTTCATGATGATTGTCTCGGTCGGAGTCCTAGCTGTGATGCGAGATCGTTGGGCGACAGGGGCAACACGATGACTCTTGCAGTGTCTGGAGAAATTGGGAAAGGCACGTATTCGATGCCTGTTGACTTCTCGGCAGTGGCTGGTGAAGTGGTGGGAGTTGTTGGTCGTAATGGTGCGGGGAAGACAACGCTGATTGAAACCATCGCCGGAATCATTCCGATGGTTACAGGTTCCATTTCATTGAGTGAAGTTGTGTGGGATGATGATTCTCGTAAGCAATGGGTGACTCCAGAAGAGCGTCATTGTGCTGTTGTGTTTCAAGATCTTCGACTGTTTCCACACATGTCTGTTCTAAACAATGTGATGTTTGGTCTGCGCGCTCGCGGGGCGGCAAAGAGCGATGCCAGACGAGTGTCCCTAGAGAAACTGCGTGTTGTTGGTGCCGAGCACCTAATGGATCGAAAAGCATCCGACCTCTCCGGAGGAGAGGCGCAACGGGTGGCATTGGCCCGTGCCATCGCCACCAACCCATCAGTTCTCTTGCTCGATGAGCCGTTGTCAGCCATTGACGCCGCCTCAAAAGAGCCATTACGTGAGGTCTTGGCAGTAGTTCTGCAGGAGTTCACGGGAATCGCCCTCCTTGTCTCCCACGACCCGGCCGA
>WLGW01000052.1 GCA_009703055.1 Actinomycetota bacterium | reverse complement strand
TTGATGACGATCTGTCCATTGACGCCGGCATCTCCTGATTGAACCGACGAGAGCATTTCTTCTGCTTGGCGAGCCTCACTCGATGGCATCGCCATCTCTGTGCGGAAGTTGGAACCAATTGAGGTGCTGCCAACAGCGATGAGGATGGTCAGGGGCAACCAGATACCAAACACCATGAGGCGCTTATGGCGGACAGAGAAGCTTGCAAGACGGCGAAGCATGGGGGGCTCCTTCAGTTGGGGGCTCTTAAAGGCTAGAGAAGCCCTGCCCATCAAGAGGTGTCAAGCGGTACGGTTTCATTGAATGAATGCACATGTCACAGCAGAGAACACAGTGGGTTCTTCAGTGCTGTCGGGCCGCATCACTCGCCTCGATCGGGGCTGGAGCACTGTGCTGCTCGATGATGGAGTAATTGTCCGGGTGCGCAACCTCGGGGTCGAGGTCGCAGTGGGTGATTTCGTCGATGTGTCCTCTGATCACGAGCGCGTGGAACGGGTACATCCGCGCAAAAGCGCATTGACACGTCGCAGCTCTTTCGAGGGTGCACGTGGCACGCGACAGATCGTCGCGAGCAACATCGATGTCGTGTTTGTGGTGCATGCAGTGAATGGTGCAGTAAGCCAACGACGTCTTGAGCGTGAACTAGTACTCGCCTTTGATAGCGGTGCAACACCCGTCGTCGTGCTGACAAAGATTGACACTGTTTCAGAAGATGATGCTGAGAGTGTCCGTCGTTCATTGGCAGAAGTTGCGCTGGGTGTTGACATTGTGCTCGTGAGTTCCCTTACTGGTGTCGGTGTTGATCTCATTCGTGCCCATTCTCCAGAGGGGACAACTGTTGCCTTCATCGGAGCAAGTGGTGTGGGCAAATCCACATTGGTGAACGCCCTTGTGGGTTACGAAGTGCAACGCACTGCAGAGGTACGTGAAGATGATCAACGTGGTCGTCACACCACAGTTGCCGCTGAACTGATTGCACTACCTGGTGGAGCATGGCTCCTCGACACCCCTGGCCTTCGTGCAGTTACTTTGTGGACGAGCGGTAGTGGCATCGAACGGGCGTTTCGTGACGTGTTCACTGTTGCGGACAATTGTCGATTCAGAGACTGTAAACACTTGGACGAGCCGAATTGTGCGGTGCTTGAGGCCATTCAAGCAGGAACATTGTCCGCTGCACGTTTGGCGTCGATGCGTCAACTAGTAGCTGAAGAATTGTCTGTGGAAGAAGAACAGATTGAACGTGAGCGCGCCGAGGACCGGCGCGGATTCAGACGCAAAAAACCCCAATAAATATAGGGTTATTTGAACTGAAGTCCGACAATGACTCCGCCCCCGGCATTGTCTAATACGTAGACATTTGCATCGTTAGCTTCGGCAAACTGCGACACAATTGCGAGACCCAAACCAGAGCCAGGCATCGACCGAGTAGACGTTGCGCGGTAGAAACGATCGAACACATGTGGCTTGTCTTCATCTGAAATACCGGGGCCGTGATCACGTACTTCAACTCGTTTTGAACCCACATGAATCTCGACAGGTGAAGCAGTGCCACTGAACTTGATGGCATTGTCCACCAAGTTGGAGATAGCCCGTTCGAGTTGGCTTGGACGAGCAGAGACAATGGTGTCTTCTGTGGAGTGAACCGAGACTTCTGCTGATGTGCGGCGAGTAGCGCGTGTGGCAATCTCACTGACGACATCTAACAAATCAATGGAGACTGGGTTCTCTGCAGCGCGCTGGTCGGTGGCCAATGCGCTGAGTTCAACGCTGAGGTCTGCCAGTTCGTCAACTTCTGCCTTCATGTCCGCAAGGATGGAAGCACGGTCTTCGTCACTAAGAGATGCACGCTCAAGAATTTCGGCGTTGGCGCGTAAGCTGGTGAGAGGCGTACGCAACTCATGGCTCGCGTCTTGTACAAGTCGCCGTTGGCGGTCACTGCTTGCACGTAATGCAACAAGCATGGTGTTAAAGCTTCGTGCCAACTGTGCAACTTCATCTGTACCTGATACCTCAATACTGCGATTGAGGTCTTGAGTTGCGGCGATGGACTCTGCTGTTGCGGCAAGTTCTTCAATGGGCCGTGTGACTCGTGTAGCGAATAACCAAGCAAAACCGCCGGAAATGAGCACTGCAAGTGCAGCAAAAATCGGAAGGTATGTGCGCATACCGTTTTGTGCATCAACAATGATTTGCGTGTCTTTTGCAACTTGGATGATGGTTCCGTCAGTTGCGAGTACTGACAACATTCGAAATTCGTGGTTTTCTAAATTGACAGAGGAGTAGTACGCGCGATTGGGGTTCTCGGTGAGTGCTTGCACCGCGGGCTCAAAAGGGAGTGTGGGTCGATCTGGTCGCTTGTGTAAGCCTCCGTTGACATCAATGATTTGTGTGATGGAGTCAAACTCAGTTTGAGAAATTGCTCTGTCGAGTGGCCCATTGCTGAAGAAATCATTGAAGTCTCGACGCGGACGATTTATTGCTTCAACGGTGGAAAGTGCTCTCTGGTTCAGCGATGCTTTCACTTGTTTCTCGAGCTGATCTGTCGCGATGCGGTAGGCACCAAGGCTCATTGCTGTTGCGATGACAAAAACGAGCATGGCCGTGATTGCGACGTATCGAGTGCGAAGGTTCATGATTCCTTCACCGTGTACCCCACACCACGAATGGTGTACAAAAGGCGACTGTCGCCTTCTTCTTCGGTTTTTCTACGTAAGTAGCCGATGTAAACATCAAGTGATTTTGAGTTTGTCTCAAAGTCGTAGCCCCAGATGGTTTCGTAGATGTATTCACGAGAGACCACTGTGTTGGGCTGCTGCATGAGAAGTTCCAGCAAATCAAACTCAGTTTTTGTGAGTGAGAGCGCGCGTTCGCCGCGATGGACTTCACGCGTGAGGGAATTGAGGACAAGATTGCCAACGGTCAGTGTTGATTGTGCACTGGCAGAAACTGAACGACGCAAAAGTGCTCGGCATCGTGCGAGTAATTCATCAACAACAAATGGCTTGACGAGATAGTCATCTGCGCCGGCATCTAAGCCTGCGACTCGATCGCCTACTTCGACACGTGCTGTAAGAAGAAGAATGGGCGTTTCAATTCCGCGGTGACGAGCTTCGCGACACACCGTAAGGCCATCTGCGAACGGCATCATCACATCAAGAACTGCAAGATCAAAGCGTGTTTTGCTCAATTCTTCGAGGGCTGCTTGTCCGTCATTCACTGCAGTGACGTCATACTTCTCAAGTTCGAGAACGCGCTGTACTGCCTTACGAACTGATGGATCATCTTCTGCGATGAGCACTTTGCGGGTCTCCATGACTTCACGGTAGCCATGAATAGCAAGGGTTTCCCGTTCCTTGGCCTGATTCTTGAGAAGCTCTTACCATTCTCATAGATACTCCTTACCTACGAGCGTGACAGTGGTACCAAGCCAGGAAGACCTGGTGGATTCCATACATCAAAGGAACATAGAACAATGAAGATCAACTCCCGTTTTACAAAGGTCGCAGTGGCCGCAGGGCTCGTCGTCGCAACAGGTGCCGGAGTCCTCGGACTCACTGGCTTCGCTAGTGCTCAGGTCGCACGAAACAACACCCCGGCAGTTGTCGCGTCAGCAGACAGCACCACGGATGCATCACAACTGGGAACACTTGAAGCTGAAGGAATGGTCAGCGCTGAATCTGCAGAGTCATCCTCGGGCGCCATTGCTGGCCCAACAAGTCGACCTTCACCACTTGCAGAAGCTGCCAAGGCTTTGGGAATGACTGAGGCTGAGCTGAAGACAGAATTAGAAGCCGGCAAGTCAATTGCTGATGTGGCAAAAGCAAAGAGCATTGATCTTGATGAAGTGATTGCAAAATTGACCGCATCGTTTAAGGCACACCTCGACGAAGAAGTTGCTTCTGGTGAGCACACACAAGCAGAAGCAGACGCCAAGCTTGCAGAGTTCAAGACTCGCGTCACCGAAATGGTGAATAAGGCCGGTTTGCCAATGCGTGGTGGCAAGGGCGGACATGGCCCACAGAAGTTTGCAACGGCAACTTTGGCAACAACCTTGAAGTTGACGGAAGCTGAACTGCAAACACAGTTGAAGTCAGGCAAGACACTCAAGCAGATTGCTGAAGCTCAAAATGTCGACATCGCCGACGTGAAAGCAACACTCAAGTCCGACTTCAAGGCACACCTTGATGAAGAGGTTGCTTCTGGCGAGCACACACAGTCAGAAGCGGATGCAAAGCTTGCAGAGTTCACGACACGCCTTGACGACATGGTGAACGGTGTTCGCCCGGTCGGCGGTAAGGGTGGTCATGGACCTGGCGGCAAGGGTGGACGCGGTGGCCATGGCCACGGCGGTGGACATCAGTTCGGCGCAACACCAGGTGCACCTGCTCAAGGCACAACTAGCCAAGGAGCATAGGAACTCCTTCATACATCACGGTGATGTGTGAAGTAATCCTGACGACAGGAATCGGAAGCCCGATAAGGGGAAGCCGAATCCGCTGAGCCATATAGACAGTAAGAAACTGGCGTTGATCATCGAGGGTGACTCGAGAATCAACGCCAGTTTTTGTTGTAAGTGCTCTCACGGCATCTTGTGGGTCGTTGGAGGTACTGGCCACTCGCGCAGCCATACGGGCCGTGTCGTCAAGACGAAGCGATGACAGGGCAAGTGCAGTTGTTGCAACTAATGCTCCGATGCATGCAACAAATAATGGCAATAGAAGCGCAAACTCAACAGTTGCCTGGCCAGAATCATCCTTGTGCGGGCGGATTCGCACGTTGAAGAATTCCATCGAAGATGTTGTCGAAGAGAGAACCAATCTGACCTGCACCGCCTCCGGCAGTTGCCCATGCGATGACCAAGGTGGCGATGATGGCAGCAGCAAGTAAAACCAGTGCGTATTCAGTGGTGGCTTGTCCACGAGAGCGCTCTCGAGATGTTTGTGTCAAGTACATGTTGTCCTTACGAGATGTTGGGTAGCGGGGGAGGTGAGAGCGTGAACTGGCTCAGATTCGCCAGGACGATGGGAATCACCGTCAGGAATATGAAAGAGGGCAGAACACACAACACGATTGGAAGAGTCAACTTCGTCGGTAGTTGACGTATTCTGATGTCTGCCAGATGTCGACGATGAGTCCGCATCTCTAAGGAGAGGCGACTGATTGTGTGAATCACAGGAAGACCATCACGGTCAGCTTCAAGAAGAACTTGAACGAGATGATGGGATCCGCCTGAATGTCGATGATCGAATTCTTGTAGTGCAGTCGAGAGCGGCTCTCCACGAAGAAGGGTTTGGTGCAGGGCTTGATCAGACTCTTGCGCCCATGCCTCCACCGCAGCGCGTAATGACACGCCTGCGCGAAGTGAAACGCATAGGCGTTGTGCAAGTGATGAGGCGAGATCTGTTGTGTGCACGGACGAGTTGTGGACAAGGTGTTGAATCCACCACCATCCAAGGCGATTCACGGTGATGCCGATTCCGATTGTGAGAACAAAGAGAAGGGAAAACACTCCTTGTCGTGCGGTCGATGATGAGACGAGCAATAGTGCCAGCACGATAAACGGTAGAGAGGTGAGCAGCGATGCAGATGACCGCGCTTGAGCTGTTGCTGTTGTGAGGTCTTGGTGAAAGCGAACTTCTTCTCTGATGAGATCTGCTGCTTGTTCGAGTGCTTGTGGAATGAATACCTGCTGAACGAGTGAGACTCGAAGAAACTCAAAGAACTGCTGCTCATACTGATTGCAATCCTGTGGCGAGAGGGAATCATGTATCGCCTCTCCATTGCGAAGATCGTCAACCACTTGCGTGAGTGTTGAGGATGTGGGGAGAAGTGATATCGACGTAAGGAGCGCATCACGTGTGGGTTGGTGAGACCGTGTTGCTCTGGCCAATGATTCGAGACACTGTGCGTATTCGGGAAGAACCTGTGGTGTGGTTTGTTTCCCACGTTTCAGGGTACGACTGATGATTCGAGGTGTTTCAGGGGAGATTGCGTGGAGATTCTCTGGCGTCACTGGAGATGCCAAGTGTGCGAGGTGTTGATTCGCTACCCGTTGATCCATAAATAGAAAAAACCGAGGGCTCAGAAACCACATGACAATGCTGAATGCGATGACCTGAAAGATGACGTGTCTCATGTTGCCTCGTAGAGAGACTGCATGGAATCCTTCGTGATGTGCAGAATCTCAGAGATATGTCGACGACCGTTGGGTAGTCGTTCGATGTACACAATCGCATCAAGAGCGCTGGTTGCTAGTTCTTGCGATTGTTCGTGTGACCACTGAGGAGAATCTCGTGTGATCATTGCTGCTAATCGGGACACAGTGTCCCGGGCAGAGGTGGCGTGCACCGTTGCCCAACTTCCTCGGTGCCCAGTGGTTAACGCCATCAACATGTCAATCGCTTCTGCGCCACGCACCTCTCCGACAATCAATCTGTCGGGGCGCAATCGAAGAGATGTGCGAACCAACTGTTGCAGAGTGAGTTCGCCAAGGTTTTCTGAATTTGCAGGTCGTGTTTGTAGACGAACGACGTGGGAATTGTTGAAGCGCAATTCCGCAGTGTCTTCCACAACCACCAGTCGTTCGCTGGAACAAAAGTGTGAAGCTGCAGCAGACAACAGTGAGGTCTTCCCACTTGAGGTTGCACCGGACACCACAACGTTCATACGTTCGTGAATCACATGTTTCAGAATGTCGGTGCAGGCTGATGGTCCAAATGCTGCAAGGGGAAGAATTCGCCTTGAGAACTTTCGAATGTTGATGGTGCACCCACCGAGAGAAATGGGCGGTAGGACAACACAGGCTCGAGAACCATCATGCAGGCGAGCATCAAGAATGGGCGACAAGAGGTCAACTCGCCTGCCGGATGCCCGACAGATGTGCTCAATGCACTGAGAAATCTGGTCGGGGTTGAGTTGACCAGCGGGGTGTAGTCCGTGCGCATCTTCCAACCAAACATTGCCACCTTCCACCACCATGACTTCGTTGACATCGGGGTTATCGAGATGTTCTTGCAACACACCAATGGTGGACATCATCACTTGCGTGGGAAAAAGCAATTGCCGAACAGTTGTTCAACACGTGCAGGGAGAAGCCCTGCATCAACTGCTCGAGAGATGGCAGCTTCATATGGGATCTCTGCAGCAATGGGAACGCCGAGAACATTTCCCACATCCTTCACCGTTAACGCTCTGTTGTCTTCTTTCACGACAAACACATTGGAAGGGCGAGGTAAACGCGATGCTCGACGAAGCGAGAGGTAGCAAGGCTTCACCACCATGGAAACATTGGTGACAGCAGATGTCAGTTCTTCGGGAACATATGTTGTCCCCGCATCGATAATGACATCGTGTGGCAATTCGGAGATTGCCTGAGCTAATGCCTTCCACCGCGGTTCACCGTCAACAAAACGAGCACCACGATGAACAACAACCAGCCCAGGGATCACGGGAGTACCGAGAAGAACCATCTGCTGCGGGTCACCAATGTTTTCTTCGTTCAACCAGTCGTTGATACCTGGGCCATGTGGTTCGGCCATACCGATGGCTGCGGGAACATCACCACATAAATCGATGAGCAATGTATTGGTGCCGCGGATTGCGGACATGAGTGAAAACGCCGATGCAGTCACCGTGGTGCAGTTGCCGCCTTTGGGCGACATGAAAAGTGTGGACACACAACCTCCTTGTTAGGTGGAGGTGATGTGTACGGCGAGTGCCGAAAGTGGAGTTACAACTTCACTTCATTGCGCATGGGTTTGTTTTCGATGTACCGACGAAGGTTTTCAACAAAGATCTTCTCTGCACGAAGGCCCGAGGTGGACGAAGATCCGGAACTATGCGGGGTGATGATGACATTGTCGAAGTCCCACAGTGGTGAATCCTCTGGCAGTGGCTCAGTGGCGAAGACGTCGAGTCCTGCCCCCGAGAGGTGCCCTGATTGCAATGCGGCAATGAGCGCTGGTTCAGAGACCAATTCACCACGACCCACATTGATGAATCGTGCACCTTCTTTGAACGCAGCAAAACGTGCATCATCAAAGAGGTCACGCGTATCAGGGGTGAGGGGGAGTGCACACGCCACCCAATCTGCTCGGCCGAGTACTTCATTCAGGGATTCAAAACCGTATGTCGGGCACGGCTCATTGCCTTGCGGTGTGCGACGAATGCCTTCCACTTCCATGTTGAGAGCAACACCGAGACGTGCGATTTCCAAACCAATGGGACCGAGACCAATAACGGCAAGACGAGCACCATCTAGTTCAACGAAAGAATGGCGCTCCCATTCGCGCTTGTCCTGGTGTCGGAACCACGCACGTGTATTGCGGCTGAGAGCGAGCATGTACAAGATTGCGGTTTGTGCAATTGGTGAAGCAGTAGCGCCCGAAGAGTTAGTCAGTCGCACACCATTTTCCATGAGCTGGATGAAGAACGGGCTATCAACACCTGCAGAAAAAGTGTGAAGCCATTTCACATTGGTGGACTTCATGATGGAAAGCACCATGCCCCGGGAGCGTTCTGGCCAGACATCACTAGAGAAGAAGGCAACATTGACCGTTGCGAGAATGTCATCGGGCAGGGGGTCATCGCCTTCGTAGATGATGGGCGTAATGCCTGGGGCAAACGAAGTGATGTTTGTCCCTTCTCGCTGCCACACATTGTCGCTGACGAGAAGAACGATGTCGGAACCCACTGTGCTCATGGACACAGACTATGTACCGCGGGTCGATGGAGCAGTACCGT
>WLGW01000051.1 GCA_009703055.1 Actinomycetota bacterium | reverse complement strand
CAGACCATGTGGTCTTGCCTTCGTCGATCACGGGTATTGAGTCACCCATCATCGTGGTCTTTGGTGATCGCTTTCCGATGATCACTGCGCACAAGGTTCTTGCTGCGTACTCATGTTTCGTGCCTCGCGTGATCACTGGTCAGTTTGACCCCACTCGTCATCGCGCAGTGTGGCCATCAACGGGCAACTACGCACGTGGCGGCATTGCCATCAGCACACTCATGGGCTCTCGCGGCGTTGCTGTTCTCCCAGCGGGTATGTCACAAGAACGCTTCGACTGGCTCGACAAGTGGGTAAGCGATCCGTCCGACATCGTGCGTACCGCCGGTACCGAGAGCAATGTCAAAGAGATCTACGACGCTTGCAACGAGATGGCAAAAGATCCAGGCAACTTCATTCTGAATCAGTTCTGTGAGTTTGGTAACCACGCAGGTCACTATGAAGTTACGGGTCGCGCCCTTGCGCATGCATTTGAGCACGTGAAGGCAAACGGGTATTCCGATATCCGCCTTGCGGCGTTCACATCGGCGACTGGTTCTGCCGGAACAATCGCAGCAGGTGACCGCTTGAAGGACATCTACGGCACAAAGATTGTTGCTGTTGAAGCTCTCGAGTGCCCCACGATGTTGGAGAACGGTTTCGGCGAGCACAACATTCAAGGAATCGGCGACAAGCACATTCCACTCATTCACAACGTGATGAATACAGATGTCGTTGTCGGTGTAACAGATCGCGCAACTGACGAACTCGATGTGTTGTTCAACACTCCCGTTGGCCAGCAGTACTTGTCACAGCGTCATGGCATCAGTGCTGATCTTCTTGAGGCACTGACACATTTTGGTTTCTCCGCTATCTGCAATGTCATTGCCGCAATCAAGACCGCCAAGTTGTTGGGATACGGGGCTAACGACGCAATTGTCACGATCGCAACAGACGGAAGTGCCTTGTACCCCAGTGAGCGAGTCAAGACTCTTGCTCAGCGCTTTAAGAACAACTTCACTGAGATTGATGCAGCTGAAGTGTTCAGCGAACACCTTGGTCATGTCGGCACTGACGGAACCATGGATTGCACAGCGCTCGATAAGAACCGCATCTTTAACTTGGGTTACTACACCTGGGTGGAGCAGCAGGGCACCCCATTTGAAGTGTTTGAAGCACGCCGTTCGCAATCGTTCTGGCGCTCTGTGCGTGCGTACACGCCGGTGTGGGACGAACTCATCACTGAGTTCAATGCTCGCGTCGCAAAAATCTCTCAGTAGGTCTTCATGAGCGGGACCGTCACAGGACTGACATGTTCAGTGTGCGGGTCTCATCTCGATATCGCTGCACCGTTGTCGTGGAAGTGCCCGAATGCAACGGATGCCGACCGCCATCACGTTTTGGATTTCGACAGTGAGATTGATGTCTTTCGTCCCACAGATGATGAGAATCCATTTCTGGCGTACCGGGAGTATCTCGCAGTTGATGCGTATGGCGCAGCCCTGGGGCTAGACACAGCCATACGCATTTCAATCATTCAAGAACTTGATGATGCAGTGCGGGCGGTTGATGGGACAGGTTTCATTCGGACGCCGATGAAGCGCGCTGATGCGTTATCGGATGAGTTGGGCTTCACTCCCGACGGCGGAATCTGGATCAAAGATGAGACGCACAACGTTGCGGGCTCTCATAAGGCACGCCACCTCTTCACAGAGTTGGTGTACCTGGTGATGACAGAGCGTGCAGGTGTTGCGCCGTGGAAAACACCTAGCGAACGTCCGATGTTGGCGATCGCTTCGTGTGGAAATGCGGCAATTGCCGCAAGCACATTGGCTGCTGCTGTGCAATGGCCGATTGCCGTGCATGTCCCTGTGGCTTCTGCTACATCGGTCATCGAGAAACTGGAATCTCTTCATGCTGATATTCGCGTGTGCCCACGACTCGAGACGGACCCACCAGGCGATCCATGTGTCCTGCGGTTCCGTGAAGAAGTTGCTGCTGGTGCGATTCCATTTGGTGTGCAGGGAACAGAGAATGCATGGTGTCTCGATGGTGGGCGCACCATCGGGTGGGAGATGCTGAAAGAAATCGGACATCGCGTCGATCGCATCTTCATTCAGGTTGGTGGCGGCGCATTTGCGTCATCGATTGCATCCAGCATGCGCAATGTGGGCACTCACCCCAAGATGCATGCCGTGCAAGCGGAAGGTTGTGCTCCGTTGTCTCGCGCATGGGAGCACGCGAAGAACAACGGCGGTACTCGTGACGCGGGTAGCCGCTGGTCTGAGTGCATGTGGGCATGGGAAGAGGAGCCGTACTCTTTGGCGGACGGCATTCTTGACGATGAGACTTACGACTGGATTGGCATTCTCAATGGAATGTCAGATACTGGTGGTTCGCCTGTTGTTGCTGCCGAAGATGCAGTGATTCGTGCTCATGAATTGGCATCTCGTTTCACCGACATCAGCGTGAGCCCAACCGGATCAGCAGGTCTTGCTGGGGTGTTACAGATACGCAACGAGATAGCTGACGATGAACGAATCGTCGTGGTGTTCAGCGGAGTTCTTCGTTAGCCAGTCGTGAACGACTTCTAGCATCAAACTTCCAGAAGTTTCCCAGTTTCGACGTCATACACAAATCCGCGGATGTTCTTTTTGTACTTCACGAACGAATTGTTTCGTAGGCGCTTCATTGATTCACGCACTGCATCAAAAGGGTCATTGAATGCTTCGACAATCCAATGCGGTCTCGTGCCGCAATCCTGTTCAATCTCGTCCTTAAATCCTTCTTCGGAAATTTTCTGTAGCCCACAATCGGTGTGGTGAATCAGAATTATCTCCTGAGTGTTCAGGAGACGTTGCGACACAACGAGTGAACGCACAACGTCGTCCGTCACAACACCACCAGCATTACGAATGATGTGTGCATCGCCGTGGCGGAGGCCGAGCATCTGGAAGATGTCCATACGGCTGTCCATGCAGGCCACGATTGCGAGGTGAAGCAGTGGGGCAAGGGCTAGCCCTACATCGCCGAACTCAGAGACAAAAGTCGCATTATTCAGGAGAAGTTCGGTGGCGCTTGGGGAAAAGTCATCGGAGAGTGGCACGGCTACATTCTGCCTGAGCAGGTAGCCTTCTTCGTATATGAGCACACCAGCTTTTCCTGTCAGCCCCGTCGCGCTTGAGGGCGCTGGCGATTCCGGCGCAAACATCTTCAACCGCCTTCTCAAGAACCGCGTGATCATGTTGGGCACCGACGTGAACGACGACATTGCAAACAGCCTTTGTGCGCAGTTGTTGTTCCTCGAAGGGGAAGATCCGAACGCTGACATTTGGTTGTATATCAACAGCCCTGGTGGTTCAGTTACAGCAGGCATGGCGATCTACGACACCATGCAGTTCGTGAGCTGCGACGTGGCAACAGTGTGCATGGGTCTTGCCGCTTCGATGGGCCAGTTCCTTCTCACTGCAGGTGCAGAGGGGAAGCGTTACACGCTCCCGAATGCTCGCATCATGATGCATCAGCCTCTTGCTGGTCTGCGTGGTCAAGCTTCCGACATCGCGATTCAGGCAGAGCAACTGCGCCTGACAAAGCGCAAGATGGCAGAACTCATCGCCTTCCACTCTGGACGTGACGTCGCCGACATTCAGGCCGATAGTGAGCGTGACCGTTGGTTCACAGCCGAAGAGGCAAAGGACTACGGCCTGGTTGACAAGGTCATCGTCAAGCGCGGAGAAATTCGCTAACTCGATTTACGGGGCAACAGTTGTTGCCACGGGAACTGGCGCAGGAACTGTTGGCGCCGGAATTGTTGTGGCGGGAGCTGCTGTCGTCGGAATTGTTGTCGTTGCAACACGTGGTGGCTCAATGTTGAGACCGGAACTGATGTCAACCGCACATGTGCTCTTGACCCAGTCGCGAACTTGTAATGCTGATTGATTTGCTGCGTATGACGCATCGGCCAGGGCTTGAATTTCCTCGGGGTTGTTGGCGTTCAATTTGGCCGCTTGCTGCAAAAGATCAGTGATGACGGCCATGTCTTTTTCAATTGTGAGCGGTGCACGTTCAAGAAGACGTTCGTATCTGTCGACCATCGCACTGACTTCTTTGCTGGTCTGCATTCGTTGGGCAATGGCGGGAAGTTCTTGAGACAACTGACGACAAAAACTGGTGCCTGTTCGTGATGCGCCGCCACAAGCGGAGATTCCGAGAGTCAGTGCGACAACCATTGCCCAAGTAGTGAGTCGTCGCGTACACATCCCCTCGATTATCTCACTCGAGCACCCAAGGGGGACTGCACATGTTCGCAGCCGTTACATCGTCGACATTGCTGGCCACAATGGGAAGCCCCATTGTCGTCGAGGCCCATGTTGGGCAGGGGATTCCCGCTTTCACTGTTGTCGGTCTTCCCGACGAAGGGTGCCGCGAGTCTCGAGACCGAGTTCGTGCCGCAATGTTGTCGTCAGATCTTGCGTGGCCGACGAAGCGCGTCACCATCAATCTGGCGGGGGCTGGTGAGCGTCGTGGCGGCGCTGGCTTAGATCTTGCGATTGCAGTGGGGTTGCTCGTTGCAACAGGAGTGCTTTCGCAAGAGGCAGTGGAAGGAAAGGCATTTGTTGCCGAATTAGGTCTTGACGGATCGCTTCGTCCCACGGCGGGAATGGCGCCATTGGCATCAGCAGTGGGTGATCACGAAGTTGTGGTCGCAGCAACAGCAGTGGCTGAAGCATCGTTAGCCCGCGCTCCTCGATTACGCCCCGTGCACACACTGAAGCAACTTGTCGAAGTGTTGAAGGCAGAAGAGGCCTGGCCGCATGTGGCAGTGCCAGAACCGCAGGTCGTGATCGACGAAATCGCCGACATGGCAGATGTGCGTGGCCAAGAGATGGCACGACTTGCTTTAGAAGTTGCAGCGGCCGGTTTTCATCATGTGCTGTTGATGGGTCCCCCCGGTGCAGGGAAGTCAATGTTGGCGCGTCGTCTGCCGGGCTTACTCCCACGACTCACTGATGACCAGGCTTTTCGCGTCGCGATGGCTCGCAGTGCAGCAGGAATGCCGATGTCAGCAGTGATTGCATCATCGGCTCCGTATCGAGCACCCCATCACACTGTTTCGATGATTGGAATGGTGGGTGGAGGCTCATCCCAACTTCGTCCCGGTGAACTGACATTGGCCAGTGATGGTGTGTTGTTCCTCGACGAGATGGGCGAGTTCGCACCGACTGTTCTTGATGCACTGCGCCAGCCGCTCGAAGAAGGAGTCGTTCGTCTTTCTCGGGCAAACGGTTCGGTCACGATGCCTGCAAAGTGTTTACTCATCGCCGCCACGAATCCGTGTCCGTGTGGAGTCTCCTCACCGTTGGCTTGCACGTGCACACCGATTGCGAAGCAGCGATACCTCCGACGCTTTAGTGGGCCGTTACTCGATCGTTTTGATCTGCGTGTTGAACTACAGCGCCCTTCGACAACTGAATTGACGAGCAGATCAAAAGGCGAATGCAGTGAGGCCATTGCGGAACGAGTGAAGAGAGTGCACGAGATGTGTTTGGCACGTCAGGGATGTGTGAACTCTTCGCTGAGCGCAGATGCATTGGAGGAGGTTGCACCTTTGCAAGAGGACGCGCTCAACATTCTGCGTGCGCGACTAGATGAAGGCAGATTGACAGGTCGCGGGTATCACCGTGTTCGGCGTGTGGCACGAACACTGGCAGACCTCAATCAATGCGACGGCCCCATCAGTTCTGAATGGGTGCACTTGGCGTTGTCGATGCGTGCGAAGTTGCACACGGGTCATGGTGAGATGCGATGACTGCGCGATATCCGCAGTGGTCGTATGCGGCAGCTCTTGCGGCACTTCCGCTTCTCACTCATCGCCGCTTGCGTTGGTTGATGCAGGCAGGAGAGCCATCAGATGTGTGGCAGCGAATTCATGGAGGGGATCGCTTTCTTAATGGCATCGATGATGTTGTGTGGCGTGCATGGTCTTCCACAAGTGATTCTTTGCTTGTCTCAGTGGCCGAACAATGCATTGATAAAGGAATCGAAGTTCTCACCATGAGTAACTCTTCGTATCCCACAGCGCTGGTTGGAGATCCTGAAGCGCCCGCTGTGCTTTTTGTTCGAGGGAACACCGAGACATTTCGTCACCGTCGTGTGGGCATTATCGGGACGCGATCAGCAACAGCTCGTGGGAAACATTTCGCACGAACATTGGGAGCGCAGTTGTCAACGGCGGGAGTTGCGGTGGTGTCTGGCCTCGCACGAGGCATTGACGTTGAGTCGCACACTGGGGTGTTGTCCGCACACACCGAGACATCTGTTCCACCGATTGCCGTTGTCGCCTCAGGACTTGATGTGGTGTATCCGAGGGAACATGGCCGCATCTGGGAAGACGTTGCAATGCGTGGAGTCCTTCTCTCGGAATCTCCCCCCGGCGTGCAGCCTGAGCCGTTTCGGTTTCCCATGCGCAATCGCATCATTGCGGCATTGAGTGAAGTGCTCGTTGTGGTGGAGTCACGAAGTACCGGTGGATCTATGTCAACAGTCCGCGAAGCAATGAAAAGAGACATTGGTGTGATGGCTGTGCCTGGTTCGCCGGGATTACGTCAAAGTGAAGGAACGAATGACTTGTTACGTGATGGGTGTGCACCAGTGACATCAGTTGATGATGTCTTGCTGGCACTCGACCTTGATCATCGAAATACGCATCAATGGTGTGACCCTCGGGAGGGACTCGCACCCGATGAGATGGTCTTTCTTCATGCAATGGGGCGAGGTCCTCGCAGCGTGGAAGAGATTGCAATGCTGACAACTAACAAAGTTGTGACAACTGCGGTGCTGCTTGGACGTTTAGAGGCCAAAGGATGGGTAGCCAATACCGATGGCTGGTGGGAGGCACTCGTGGCATAGTCACGGAGAGGTACCGTTAGTGCATGAGCGGAAAGGCGACGTCGCAGTCACGACAGCACGACGCTTCTCGCTTTGATGCCGAGCGGCATGTCCGTTCCCTGCGATGCAGTGACATCACGCGAGCTGCTCGTCGAACTGATCTTGATCACGCCATCACGCACTTCATCGAAGGGGGAGCGACAGAGCCTCGATTAGTTGATGCGGGTGTTCTCGAAGAGTACGTCTGGCACCTCGAACAGGCGGGTCTCACCGTAGAGACAGTGGAGCAACGCGTCGCCACAGTCTCGACATACTTCACGTGGTTTATTCGTACTCATAAGCCTGCGCGTGGCGAAGAATCGCTTGTCAATCCGGTTCGTGATGTCCGAGTTGCTCACGCGGCTTCGTGTGCGGCATGTACATCTCACACAAACGGCACGACTCTGAAGGGTCTGTGCTCGGTGCGAGATGCACGCCTTCCCGCATGGAGGCCGTCGGATTTTGAATTGTCATTAACCGCATCATCGGCAAACACTCGTGCTGCGTACCGACGCGATGTTGAGTTATTTGCTGAATGGCTTTTGGGCTCGGGGGATGACGCAGCCCCACATCGAGTGTCCAAGGAAGATGTACGTGCGTATCTCGCGTTTCTTCACGAGCGGGGAGCAACATCACGCACGATTGCGAGACGAATTGCATCATTGCGCCGTTACTTCGGTTGGGCAATGCGTCAGGACCTGGCGACTATTGATCCGACAGAAGCAATGCACACGCCGAAGACAAAAGGCCGTTTGCCGCGCCCTTTGGATGAGCAAACGGTTCTCACTTTGGTGACAACACCAGATCCAGAGGCGCCTGCATGGCGTCAGGCCAGAGATCGAGCTGCGCTTGAGATTCTCTATGGCAGCGGGCTTCGTGTTTCTGAAGTCTGTTCTCTCGAATTACAAAGTATGTCGTCAGATAAGACAACATTGCGGGTGATGGGTAAAGGATCGAAAGAGCGAGTTGTTCCGCTGAGCGCGCCAGCAACGACCGCAATTGCTCATTGGCTCACACTGCGTCACGAAGTTGCCAATGAAACATCGGGAAATTCATTGCTTCTTTCTGCCCGTGGAAAGCCAGTGGGTCGTCGCGATGTCGCAAGACTTCTTGATGAAGCATGTGAACGTGCAGGCATTGTCGGCGGATCACATCCCCATGCATTGCGACATTCATTTGCCACGCATCTGATGGATAACGGTGCTGATACTCGTTCCATTCAGGAACTGCTTGGTCACAGCGATGCGGCGACAACACAGCGTTATACGCATGTCAGCAAAGAACGTCTACGTCTTGCGTACACAGAATCGCACCCTCGGGCATGAACGCACGTCCGCTTCGCTACACAATTGAAACTGCATGGGATGCTTGGCACGTTTCGCAAGAAGCAACCGCACGTGACTGGCTCGTTGTTCACTATGCATCGCTTGTGAAGTTCGTTGCGGGTCGTCTTGCAGCCGGATTGCCAAAGTCTGTTGATACAGGTGATCTGGTCAGCGCTGGCGTGTTTGGTCTCATGAACGCAATTGACAAGTTTGATCCAGCGAATGGCGCCAAGTTTGAGACTTACGCAATCCCTCGTATTCGCGGTGCCATCTTGGACGGACTCCGTGCGCTCGACTGGGTGCCGCGTTCAGTGCGTTCGCGTTCTCGCTCCGTGCAAGATGCGATTGCTGCACTGGAACATCAACTGGGTCGTACGCCAACCGACGAAGAGATCTCTGCTGAATTGAAAATCAGTGTGGAAGAACTTGAGAAGTGGCTGTCTGATATTGCTGCTGGCTCAGTGGGTCCACTCGATCACGTGGCAATGGATAACACTGCAGCGGAAGCTGATGCGCAGATTCAACCGGGTCGGGCAATGGAAGAAGGAGAACTGCGTGCTGCGATGCGCGCAGAAATTTCCAAACTGCCTGAGCGTGAACAAGCAATTCTGATTCTGTATTACGAAGACGGATTGACGTTGTCTGAAATTGGAGAAGCGTTGGGAGTCACCGAGAGTCGCATTT
>WLGW01000050.1 GCA_009703055.1 Actinomycetota bacterium | reverse complement strand
TAAGGGCAAGCTTGCTCTCACCACTCCGGGAGACATGCTGAACACCGGTATCGAAGTGGAAGCAACTCCTCCCGGAAAGACATTCAAGAAGTTGTCTCTTCTCTCTGGTGGTGAGCGTTCGCTGACTGCACTGGCGTACTTGTTTGCTGTGTTCCGCAGTCGACCCTCTCCGTTCTATGTCATGGACGAAGTTGAAGCTGCTCTCGACGATGTGAACCTGCATCGATTCCTCGGACTCGTGCAAGAGTTCCGTCGTGATGCACAGCTCATCATCGTGAGTCACCAAAAGCGCACCATGGAAGCAGCCGACTGCTTGCTGGGAGTCTCGATGCAGCCGGGCGGTTCGTCCAAAGTTGTGTCTGAGCGCGCAAGTAACACTGCAGGGAACTAGTCGTGTTCGAGTCATCGACGATCAACATCGTCCTTCTCATTTCCGTTCTCGTTCTGGCTTCGGGCGGCATCGTTCTTGTACGTAGTCGCAGATCTAAAGCGGCTTCCACATCACCTGTTGCTCCTCTGACGACGACCACTCCATCGTCGACTGCACCTGATCGCTATGTCGACGACGAAGGGTCGTCGTCCGCTGCAACAGGTTCGGCGGGCGCCGCTGCCGAATCGGAAACGTTAGAGCCTGCGAAAAGTGACGATTCGGTAGTCGGCGACGAAGCCGAACAGGTCGTCGAAGAAACGGTTGAGCCGGCGACGGTGAAGGAGCGGGCGGGGCGCACACGCAGTTTGTTCGCGTCTGCATTCCAATCCATTCGTGGCCGCGGTTCTATTGATGCCGGCACTTGGGAAGAACTCGAAGAAACACTTCTGCGTGCTGATATCGGCATCGGACTCACAATGCGTTTGCTTGACCCATTGCGTGCCGCTGCAAAAGCAGGAACCATTGGCACTCCTGATGATGCAATCAATGCTTTGCGCGAAGCGATGACGGCCCAGTTGACGACAACAGATCGCGGCTTGCATCTTGATGCTGACAAGAAGCCCAATGTGTGGTTGTTTGTCGGAGTCAATGGCGTGGGTAAGACCACAACCATCGGAAAGATCGGCACTGCACAGGCTGCACTTGGGACAACTGTCCTGATGGCTGCCGGTGACACCTTCCGTGCTGCGGCTGCTGAACAATTGCTTGTGTGGGCGGAACGTTGTGGTGCTGCGTATGTGCGCGGTGCAGAAGGCGGTGACCCAGCCTCTGTCATCTTTGACGGTATTCAAAGCGCGTCTGCAAAGGGAATTGATTTGGTGTTGGGTGACACCGCTGGTCGTCTGCAGAACAAGTCAAACCTCATGGAAGAACTCAAGAAAGTGCGCCGTGTTGCAGATAAAGCAGAGGGAACAGTCAATGAAGTTCTCTTGGTCATTGATGCAACCACTGGCCAAAACGGACTGTCACAGGCTCGTGAGTTTGCAGCGGCAACTGATGTCACTGGTGTAGTGCTGACCAAATTGGATGGCTCGGCAAAAGGTGGAATTGTTTTCGCTATCGAGACAGATCTTGGAATTCCCGTGAAATTGGTGGGTCTGGGTGAAGGCGCCCATGATCTCGTGGTCTTTGACCCAGCGGAATACGTCTCCGCCCTCTTCGAATAGTTCTACGCTTCTCATCACATGAAGCGCGCACATTTTCTTTCTCTTGTGATGGCTTGCACCGTTGGTGTGACGTCGTGTGCAAACGAAGGGCCCGTGCAGTTGTTGCTTGCCACATCGCAGAGTCAATCAGGACAAGTGCGCATGGCTCTTGAGCAGGAAGTAAGCCCTGTTGACTCAGTTCCCAACACGGTCACGTTCGATGTGCGCGGACCGCTTCCTGATTTGGGAGATCGTCTTCTTGCGTGGTCGATCGGACGTCGCAGGAAACCAGCAGGGGAGTTGGCCAAGATTGCTATTGCTTTGAACATCAATGGAGTCCTTGAGAGAGTGGATGACAATTCATTTGTCATCAAAGACACTGTGAATCCAGAACGCTACGCGAATCTTTTTGTTGATGAAGCAGGCGGCTGGTGGACATACAGCAATGGTGCACAGCAGTCTGCACCTGGGTGTGCAGATCCGAGCAAAGGTTGCGACACAACATCGCCAGCGCAGACATCTTTGTTGTCCACTGGTGAAGCAATTCGTCGGACGAACCAAATTCTTGCTCGTGCAGACATGGTGCCGACCAACTATCCGCTCTCAGCTGTGCAAGCGAACGGTTCCACAACTGTGACTGGCTTTCTGACATTGGGCGGGGTTGAGACAAATCTTGCAACACAATTTATTTTTGACGCGAACGGTGACGTGGTCTCTGCCTCGGGTCCGATGATTGCAATTGCGATGGCAGGACGTTTTCCTATTCTCACTCCGGCTGAAGCTGTGAAGCGATTGAACAATCCTGCGTATGCAACCATCGGCGCTGTTACACGTCTCGCAGCGACATCTGTTTCTTCAACTCCTTCTTCTCCTGGAACGTCTTCGCAAACTGTCGTGCCCATCACTGGTGTTCGTTTCACATTGATGGAAACCAAGCTTGCAAACCTCACTCACATGTTGTTACCCGCGTATACCTTTTTCAATATTGATGGTGATGTCGGAACAGTGATGGCGATTACCGATAAGCATCTTGCATTTCGTAAAAATGCTGTGGTGAGCACAGACACAGTGCCAGTGAGTGGGGGAGAGCCCGAGCCTGCACAGATGCAACCTCTGGATGAAAACAGCGCACAGCAACTCCTTGGTCTTCCCGAGGAAGAGGCAACCAAGGTGGCGATGGCGAATGGTTGGCTGGTTCGGGTTGCTGCCCGTGACGGCGAATCTTTCATGTTGACCCAGGATTACTTGGAAAATCGAGTGAATCTCAGCGTGAAAAAAGGCATCGTCATCGCCATCACAGTGGGCTAATCAGGCTGAACTCTTAGTCGGTAACCTGAACAACGATGTTTGATTCACTCGGCGACCGCTTACAAGGAATAGTCAAGCGACTGAAGGGCAAAGGCCGTCTCACTGAGGCCGATGTCGATGAGGTGATGAGCGAAATTCGCACCGCTCTCCTGGAAGCTGACGTCAATATTGGTGTCGTTCGAGATGTCGTTGCGCGAATTCGCGAGCAGGCCATCGGTGCAACAGTCTCTGAGGCTCTCGACCCAAGCCAGCAAATCATCAAGATTGTTAATGCCGAACTCGTTGCGATGTTGGGTGGCGAGACACTCAAGATCACGTATGCAAGTCAGCCACCCACAGTTGTGTTGATGGCTGGTCTTCAGGGCTCAGGTAAAACCACAAGTGCCGCGAAGCTTGCACGATGGTTTAAGTCGCAAGGCCGTCAGCCAATCCTGATTGGTGCCGACCTACAGCGCCCTGCTGCTGTTGAGCAGTTGCGGACACTTGGTAATCAGATCAGCGTCCCTGTTTTCTCAGAACCAGGTGATCCTGTCGCCACCGCGCGTCGTGGCCTTGAAGAAGCAAAGCGACTCGGCAAAGACGTTGTCATTGTTGACACTGCAGGTCGCCTCGCCATTGATGAAGAGATGATGCGCCAGGTTGCAGATATCTCGACAACGGTAAAGCCGAATTACACATTCCTCGTTGTTGATGCAATGACAGGTCAAGACGCCGTCAGTGTTGCCGATGCATTCCATCAGCGTCTCTCGATTGATGGTGTGATTCTTTCGAAGCTTGATGGCGATGCGCGCGGTGGTGCTGCACTCTCTGTCAAGACAGTCATTGGTCGTCCGATTGCGTTCGCAGCGACCGGCGAAAAGATTGACGCCTTCGAACAGTTCCACCCTGATCGCATGGCAGGACGCATCCTTGGCATGGGCGACATGCTCACACTCATCGAGCAGGCCGAAAAAGTTTTCGAACAGGACAAAGCAGAAGAAGCAGCGCAGCGAATGCTCGAGGGTCAGTTCACCCTTGAAGACTTCCTCGAGCAACTACAGCAACTCAAGAAGATGGGTCCTTTGTCGGGCATCATGGGAATGCTCCCGGGAATGCCCAAGGAGATGAAGAACGCTCAGATTGGTGATGACCAGGTCAAAGTCACCGAGGCAATCATTCGGTCGATGACTCTCGAAGAGCGTCGTGATCCGAGCATCATCAACGGCAGTCGCCGCAGCCGTATTGCCAAGGGCAGCGGCACCGAGGTGGCCGACATCAACCGTTTGGTCAAGCAATTCACCGAGATGCAAAAGATGATGAAGAAGATGGGCGGCCTCGCCAAGCCTCAGGGCAAGGGCGGAAAAGGCAAGCCCGGCAAGATCAACAAGCGTCAAGCGATGCAGCAACTGGGGGACATGTTTGGGGGCCAAGGCGGCATCCCGGGGCTCCCCGGAGCTGATGGCAGCCCCGGCTTGCCCCCATTTTTCAAATAATTCGTTGGCCGAAACCCTGCCCCGCCCGTTGGGGTCTCGGGTTTTCCACCGCTAGCCTTACCTAGTCCCCGAAAGGGGCCCTTTCAGGAGAATTCGCAACATGGCAGTCAAAATCCGCCTCACACGCGTCGGCAAGACCAAGCAACCTCAGTACCGCGTTATCGCAGCTGACTCACGTCGTGCACGCGACGGTCGCTTCATCGAGATCCTCGGTCAGTACAACCCACGCACCGAGCCATCGACAATCACAATCGACAACGACAAGGCCGTGAAGTGGCTCATGCAGGGCGCACAGCCCACTGAGCGCGTTCGCAAGCTTCTCGAAATCAGCGGCGCCTGGGCACAGTTCACCGCAGCCAAGTCCAAGTAGTCCCGTGTCAGAGTTCGACGCGAACACACTTGAAGCACCCATCGCAACAGCGGTGTTGACGCACATCGTGCGCAGCATTGTTGACGATGCAGATGCTGTCAATGTCACTTCTGGTCCTGGCAAAGGCGACAAAATCCTCCTCGAGGTTCGTGTCGGTCCTGGCGATCTTGGTCGTGTCATCGGCCGTCGTGGTCGCACTGCACAAAGCATCCGCACAGTTGTGCGTGCTGCTGCAACAAATGACGATGTCGACGTCGACGTCGACTTTGTTGACGCGTAATCATTCTTGAGCGCACTCACTCCTCCTGAAGGCCTCCTCGAGGTCGGTCGCATCGGAAAGCCTCACGGCGTTCGTGGCGACCTGTTTGTTTCTCTCACTTCTGATGTGGAATCACGTCACGCCGTCGGTGCAACATTCACCATTGTTGAATCGGCCGGACACCGCATACTCACGATTGCAACTGTTCGCCCTCAACAAGATCGTTTCGTTGTCCACTTTGAAGGCATTGACGATCGCAATGATGCAGAGAAGCTGACAAACAAGTTTCTCTATGCCGAGCCTGTCGAGAGCGAAGATGGTCTATGGGTGCATCAGCTGATTGGTTCGAATGTGGTGGACACTGCGGGAGAAGCATGGGGCACCTGCACTGGTGTGTTGCAGAACCCCGCTCACGACATTTTGGAAATCGAGGGCGGCCTTCTTGTGCCTGCACCTTTCATCGTCTCCACAGATGGTGAGACCACAGTTATCAACCCTCCTGCGGGGTTGCGCGAAGCACTCTCGGGCGAATAGGTAGCGTTTCATCGTGCGCATCGATGTCTTCACACTGTTCCCCGAAATGGTGGACGGCTTCTGCTCGCACAGTCTGTTGGGTCGGGCCCGCTCGTCGGGTGCCATTGATCTGCGTCATCACAACATTCGTGACTATTCCACCGATGTGCATCGCAGCGTGGACGACACTCCCTTCGGCGGTGGTGCAGGAATGTTGATGCGCCCCGAACCGATCTTCGCCGCTGTTGAAGCGACCCAGCCAGCGCGGCCTCTCATCTTGTTGGGCCCTGGTGGGCAAAAGTTTGATCAGGACATGGCACATGCATTGGCTGCCAGCTCGGGCTTCAGTTTGTTGTGCGGCCGCTACGAAGGCGTTGACCAGCGCGTGCGTGAGCACTTGGTCGACCATGAGGTCTCGGTGGGCGATGTTGTTTTGGCCGGTGGAGAAGTGGCTGCGTGTCTCATGATCGAAGCCGTGACTCGGCTCATCCCAGGGGTGATGGGGAACTCAGAATCTCCGGTGACTGAGAGTTTTGGGGCCTCGGGGCTCCTGGAAGAGCCCCAGTACACCCGCCCTGCGGAGTTCCGAGGCTGGGAAGTGCCCGAAGTGCTCCGAGGGGGAGACCATGCCAAAGTGGCCCGCTGGCGCCATGCTCAGGCCCTCTGGCGCACCCTTCAGCAGCGCCCCGACATCATCGAAGCCCGTGGCGGATTAACAGAAGCTGAGAAAGCACTGTTGGAAGGGGTGCCCTTCGCCTCGTATCCTTCTATCTTCGCTTCGGGTCAGCCCGAACAGGCCTAGTGCCGTCCACATCTCAGTCGCCAAGGAATCATCATGAAGAGCACAGACATCGTTGACAATCAGAACATGCGCGATGACATCCCATCCTTCTTCCCCGGTGACGAAGTCAAGGTGCACGTGCGCGTTGTTGAATCAGGCAAAGAGCGCATCCAGATTTTCCAGGGCAACATCATGGCCATCCAGGGTTCCGGCATTGCTGAGACCTACACAGTTCGCAAGCTCTCCTACGGCGTAGGCGTTGAGCGCACCTTCCCTAAGCACAGCCCATCTGTTGCAAAGATCGAGGTCATCCGTCGTGGCGACGTTCGTCGTGCGAAGTTGTACTACCTCCGCGATCGCGTTGGTAAGGCTGCAAAGATTCGCGAAAAGCGCGAAGCGTAAGCCACTCTTTTCTGGGCACTGGTTGCACTGGTGAACTCAGACGATCTCGAAGATTTCGAGGCTGACCGCGAGTACAAACTCGCTCAGGAGTATCAAGACGTCGTCGGCATGTTCCGATACGCCGTCGAAACCGAACGCCGGTTTTATTTGGCGAACGCCGTCACCGTCAATGTTGTTGGTGACAGCGCACGTCCACTCATCACAGTGGAGATGACAGACGCATGGGTATGGGACATGTACCGCAAGACCCGATTCATTCCATCGGTGAAGGTGCTGAGCTTCAAGGACGTCAACGTGGAAGAGCTCCCGTCGGACGACATCATCGGCCCCGAAGTCCTCTAGCGCAACAACGACTCGCGCGTGCTCGATGGGCAGAGAATCGCGCAGCCCAGTGGTACACCGATCACGGGTTCACAGTCATTGCACAAAACTGGACAATGCGTGGTGGCGAACTCGATGTTGTGGCACGTCGTGGCAATCTCATTGTTGTGTGCGAAGTGAAGGCTCGTGCCACTGCTGCATTCGGATCACCGCTTGAAGCGATGACTCCGTTGAAAGTGGAGAGAGTGCAACGCGCAGGGTTCGCTTTTGTGCGCACATTGAATGAGCGTGGGTTACAGATTCGTTTTGATGTTGCAGCGGTGCTTGGTACACATCTCGAGATACACGAAAACGTTTTTTAGCGTTGCGAGCGCTGGGCGCGTCGTTCCCAACAGGTTTTGTGCCAATGGCGACGTAGGTCTGGCGCATTACGCGGCACGGTCACCACATGGCCCATGCCGGCAGGAATATCACGATTGCATCCGGGGCAGATGTATTGCTTCAGTGCTTCGTACGGCTGCACACGTCGAACATCAATTTCGCCGTGGAGTTCGCCGTCCCAGATGTCTTGCGCCACGATTACCCGAGAAAGGCCCACGCAACGAGTGCGAATGCCACGGTGACAGCGGCAACCACAAACCAGATATCGGTCTTGCGGGCAACTTGTTTGCGGGTCGGGTTAAATCCCATGTCTCTAGTATCGCCGTTCAAGCGCCCGTTCATGTGTGTTCTGCATGAGTAGCGTGTGAAAGATGCGTCGTTCTCTGTTTGTTGTGCCGTTGTTGGCTGCCGCATTCGTCACGGTGTCGCCGATTGTTGCATCCGGTGCCACCACCACGACCACGTCTGTGCCTGTGTTGTGCCCACCATCGTCAGATCCATCGGTCACAACGATTCCAGTAGTCGGGTGTGTGGTTCCCTTGACGACAACGACGACATCAACGACTACGACAACGTTGCCCTCAGCTGTCACCACGGTTCCTGAAGGTTGTGCTTTGCCTCCCACCGCCATTGCAGTTTTTGTTGGCAAGGTGATTTCTATTGACCCGGTGAATGCGGTGTTTGACGTGCAACAGATGCGTGCTGGTTCTCTCGAGGGATACATCGCGAACAACAAAGTAGAAGTGCGGTACGGCGCAGATGTGAAGTATCTCAAGACCAACAAGTCCTACATCGTTGGCGCAAACCCCGATGCAGTATCGCTGAAGTTATCGTCAACGATTCGCGACACCGCCGAGCTGTTTGGTGGTGCTCAAGTTGTTGGGTCGAACAAGAAATGTCCGGAGTTTGAAGCCGCAGCGCGCACATTGCACACCGATGGCACTGCAATTAGCACCAGCATTCTTGGCAAGTTATTCGAGCAACCATGGCGCATCGCTGTGGCAGTACTGCTGCCGCCCGTGTTGGTTCTGATGGGACTCTTCGGACTTGTGTGGTTACGTCGAGGCACAAAGCCCGCGAGACGTCCTGCTCGAAAGAAGTAGCGACTTAGTCAGCAAATGCTGCGGTGGCAAGAGCGCGTAGCTCTGTCACTGCGTGACCAAGACCCTGTGGGTCCTTGTAGAGCGCGCTGCCAGCGATGAGAACATTTGCTCCCGCTTTTGCAGCACCAGCAATTGTCGTCGGCGAAATGCCGCCATCAACTTCGAGGTGCACTGTGTCATTCAAGCCGCGTGCTGCAATCATGTCGCGCACTTGACGAATCTTTGGTTCCATTGTTTTGATGTAACTCTGTCCACCAAAACCTGGGTTGACAGTCATCACTAACACCATGTCGACAAGATCAAGAATGTTTTCAACGGTGCTCGCCGGCGTGTGGGGGTTGAGTGCAACAGCAGCAGTGGCACCCATGGTGCGAATGTTTTCAAGAGTGCGATGCAAGTGTGTGCATGCCTCGGCGTGCACGATGAGACGTTGGCAGCCAGCTTCGATGTAGCGCTGGGCCATCACGTCAGGTGTGTAGACCATTAGGTGTGCTTCAAATGGCTTGGTGGTGTACGGACGCACAGCGGCGATCACATCGGGTCCGAAGGTGAGGTTGGGGACGAATTGGCCGTCCATCACATCGAATTGGATGATGTCGACGCCGGCCTCATCCAATGCATGGATCTC
>WLGW01000005.1 GCA_009703055.1 Actinomycetota bacterium | reverse complement strand
CCAATGCAGACTCTTGAAAGACAATCTCGCTGACGCAGTTTCTTGATGAGTGGTTCTAGGGCTGAATCTGCCTTGCAATCAATATTGAACTTCGCTTCGGGAAATTCATCCAATAGGTCGTCCAGCAAAGGAATGGGGTCAGTGCCATCAATGCGGGCAGATGTCAGTTCTTCCCATGTGCTCGTCGCAATTGCACGTTTCTCGCCGCACGTTCTTTCGAGGTCGTTGTCGTGGAAGGCCACTAAAACACCATCGGAGGTGGCGTGTACATCAGTTTCTAAATACTGGTACCCGAGAGATACGGCGTCGGCAAAAGCCCGCAACGAATTCTCAGGTGCAGCAGATGTTCCGCCACGGTGCGCAAATGCGATGGGGCCTGAGTGGTCAAGATATGAATGACGTGGCATTAGATAGACCGACCAGCGGCCTTCCAATACTCGTCTTTCAGAATTCTCTTGTACAACTTGCCCGTTGGATGACGGGGGAGCTCTTCACGGAAGTCGATACTGCGTGGACACTTGATGTCGGCTAAGTGCGACCTGCAGTACGCAATGAGTTCTTTTTCTAATGCCGCTGCTTCTTCAGGCGTTGCGGGCATCGTTTTGGGTTGCACAACTCCTTTGACTTCTTCGCCGAAATCATCATTCGGGATACCGAAGACTGCAACGTCGACGACCTTGTCGTGATTCACCAGAATGTTCTCTGACTCTTGCGGATAGATGTTGACGCCACCCGAGATAATCATGAACGCCTTGCGATCGGTGAGATATAAGAAATTGTCAGCGTCGAGGTAACCAACATCGCCGAGTGTGGACCAGCCACGACCTTTGGGGTCACGCGATGACTTCGTTTTCTCGGGGTCGTTGTGATATTCGAACGCAGCTGTTCCTTCAAAGTAGACAGTGCCTGATTCTCCTTGAGGAACCTCGTCTCCATTCTCATCACAGATGTGTACGACGCCTTGAATAGCAACACCAACGGAGCCGGGGTGGGCGAGCCACATTTCGCTGTTGCAATATACGAAGCCATTACCTTCGGTCCCGGCGTAGTACTCGTGGATGACGGGTCCCCACCATTCGATCATTGCTCGCTTAGTTTCAGCCGGGCAAGGTGCTGCTGCGTGAATTGCAATCTCGAGAGACGACACGTCGTACTGTGAACGCACAGCTGGATCGAGTTTCAACATTCGAATAAACATTGTTGGAACAAGTTGCGTGTGTGTCGCCTTGTACTTTTCGACGTACTTGATGTAGTCCTCTGCGTCGAAGTGCTCCATGATCACTGTGGTGCCACCGCGTCCGATAACGGACATATTGAATCGCAATGGAGCTGCGTGATAGAGCGGGGCAGGCGAGAGATACACCATTCCGTCTCTGAACTTGAAGAGTCCGTCGGTAATTGCCGATGCGAGACCAGCAGCTGTTCCCAGTGGTGTGCCGGGGAAGGCGCGTGTGATTCCCTTTGGCATTCCAGTAGTTCCACTTGAGTAGAGCATGTCGGTGCCATCGATCATGTTCTCTAGTGGGGTCGTTGATGCCTGAGCAACAGTGTCCTCATAGGAGTCATATCCGGGAATAGTTCCACCGAGCATGAGACGAAGGGTTGCGTTGGGGATGTCGCCCGCAACCTCCTGTGCTTGATCAGCTTTGTACTTCGATGTGATGAAGCCCTTCGCAGCACAGTCATTGATGATGTAGATGAGTTCGGCTTTTGTTAGTCGACTGGAACATGCCGTGTACACGAGACCTGCGTAATGGCATCCCCAGATGACTTCGAGATAGCGAGGGTGGTTCTCCATGCAGATGGCGATGTGGTCACCAGGCTCAAAGCCGGCGGAGCGCAAGACGTTCGACAGTCTCACGGCCCCCTCGTGGAGCTGTTTGTATGTGGTGATTTCTCCGGTTTCAGCCTGAATCACTGCGGGACGGTCGGGATGCTGATCTGCGTAGACGCCTGGGTACATGGCTACCAAACTAGTGAATGACGAGGGTCACATTTGCCTCAGGGTGCTGACGGTTCGTACAGCCCCTCTGGTTACTTCTAATATCAGGGTCACGCTTACCTCAGGGGGAAACATGAGTGTTGTAGAGACCCAAATTGATGACGCACGCGTCCTTCAACTAGCCCAGGAATTACTCGCTGAGTTTCCGCCATCAAAAGTGTCGGTCGTCGAGTTTCTCGGTGCACAGTTCGACAAAGGCCTGGCCTGGGTTCATTTCCCAGTCGGTCACGGTGGACTTGGTATCTCTCCAAAGTTCCAGAAGGTTGTGAACGAATGCATCTATGCCGCAGGTGCTCCTTACGCGATGATGCGTAACCCAATTGGACACGGAATGTGTGGTCCCACAGTTGTGGAGTGGGGTAGTGAAGAACAGAAGAAGCGTTACCTGCGTCCTCTCTTTACAGGTGAAGAAGTGTGGTGCCAGTTGTTCTCCGAGCCTGGTTCAGGCTCTGACTTTGCTGGGCTTTCCGCGAAAGGTGTGAAAGACGGCGATGAATGGATCTGCAATGGCCAAAAAGTCTGGACAACTCTTGCTCACTTGTCTCGCTGGGGTCTCCTTGTTGTTCGTACTGATCCTGATGCAGTGAAGCACGCGGGCCTCACCGCTTTTGTCGTTGACATGCATGCGCCGACAGTTGAAGTTCGTCCACTTCGTCAGATGACTGGTGAAGCCGAATTCAATGAGGTGTACTTCACAGACACTCGCATTCCTGCAGCCGAAATGCTGGGTAATCCTGGAGATGGCTGGCGTGTGAGCCTCACGACGTTGATGAACGAGCGAGTCTCTATCGGTGGTTCTATTCCTCAGAAGGGTTCCGGAGCCATCGCTCATGCAATCAAGGCTTGGAAAGCTCTGCCTGAAGATCAGCGTGACCCTGCCGCACTTGAGGAATTGATGAAGTTGTGGAGCCGTGCTGAAGTGCACCGCCTCACCAACATTCGTGCCAACGCACAGCGTCGTATGGGTGCGCCTGGACCCGAAGGCTCCATTGGAAAGATGGAGAGCGCAAACCTCAATAAGGCCATCTATGAATTCACGATTGGCCTGATGGGTGCTGAAGGAATGCTGTATGGCTCATATGAAATGGTCCGCCCAGAGATGGCGATGAACTTTGAAGGAATTCAAAAGGCCTTCCTTCGTTCGCGCGCTAACTCCATCGAAGGTGGAACCACCGAAGTGATGAAGAACATCCTTGGCGAGCGAATTCTCGGACTTCCAGGCGATGTTCGCGTCGACCGGGATGTCGCATGGAGCAAAGTTCCACGCAACTAATTCGTCAAATAACTAGCCCGCGTGGGCCAGAAGAATTCCTGCATAAGCCGCGAGGAGTGATCCGAGGAGACCAAGTGCTCCACCGATTGCCTTCGCGGCTTTGCTGCTTCCTTGGGAATGAACAACTGTTGCAGCGATAGCGATGAAGACCATCACCATCTTGACGGCGAAAGTCGCCATGTATTCGGTGTCTGAATCTGATGCTGACGATGAGGTCAGTCCCCACATGCCGGTGAAGACGATGACGATCATGGCGGGCCACGCAACACGAGCAAATGCTTGTGCAACTTTGGGCAACACTTCAGGTGCTGAGATACGGATTGCGGGAACGAGTCCTGCGAGAACTATCTGTCCGCCAACCCACACTGCAACAGCGACGACGTGGAGAAAGATGCGAAAGGATTCGAGTGTGGGAGAAATCATGAGTGAGAGAGTGCCTCAAGAACCACACTCGCTGCAAGTGATCGATCATCGAGGCCTGGTGTTCCAAGGATTGAGGCTCCGGACATTGCTGTGATTGCCATATCAATCGAGCTTTGGAGTTCTCGAATATTGCGAGGTGGGGGAAAGTACTCGTCTTCGTCGGTGACGAAGATTTCTTCCACTCCGAGGCGAGGATTCAATCTCGCTAGAACACCTTCGACTAGTTCCTCAGGTGCTGAGGCTCCTGCGGTGACACCGACAATGCCGGTGAGATCTGCTGGAAGCTCGTCTGCAGAGTTGACTCTGTATACGTGAGTGCAGCCTGCTTCGACAGCCAAGCGTTCTAGAGCGCGCGTGTTGGAACTGTTCGACGAGCCGATGACGATGAATGCGTCGACTTGTGGCGCGATGCTCATCAGTGCGCTTTGACGATTTGTTGTTGCGAAACATAAATCGCTTCGACCGGGTGTCCACACATCGGGAAAACGTGTCTTGACATGAACCGCGACTTCGCTCCACTCGCGATGAGACAGAGTTGTTTGAGCAAGCATGGCGATCGGTTTGTCAAAGACGGGAAGTGCATCGACTTCTTCAACGGATTCAACACGCGTAATTGCATCTGGTGCAACAGCCATCGTTCCGACTGCCTCTTCGTGACCTTCATGACCGACATACACAATGTGAAAGCCCTTGCCGGCGCGCGTCTTCACTTCGTGGTGAACCTTTGTGACGAGTGGACACACAGCATCGACCACGTAGCTGCCTCGTTCGCGCGCTGCAGCGACTACTTCGGGAGCTGAGCCATGTGCGGAGAGCATGATGGGGGAGCCAAGGGGAACTTCATCAATGGAGTCCACAAATACTACGCCCTTGTCGATGAAGCGGTCAACGACAATCTTGTTATGCACGATCTCGTGGTAGCAGTACACGGGCTCATCAAACGATCGGACCATCCATGCCAATGCCTTGATGGCCATTTCGACGCCCGCACAAAAACCACGCGGTGACGCCAGGAGCACTTTTTCGACCGACATAAGACCTTCACAGACTACCGAAGTGGGGTGGCAGTATCCTGTGACGAGTGAGCACTGCCATCGATACTCTCCCTGAGGTTTCAGCGGTGCAGACACCTTCGGCCGCTTCGCGGGTGGGCATCCAGGTGGGGGACCAGATCGTCCTTGTGAATGGTGTCGTTCCCCGTGACATTTTGGAGTGGCATCGGTTGGTTGAATCTGATGTCGTTGACCTTCAGATTGCACGCGGTCGTGAATCTCTTGACATTGTCCTCGAACGACAGCCAGGAGAGCCCTTAGGTATATCCATCAACAGTGCTGTCTTTGATCGAATTCACACGTGCGATAACCATTGCGAGTTTTGCTTCATCTATCAGCTGCCAAAAGGCATGCGTCGAAGTCTGTATCTCAAAGACGACGATTACCGCCTGAGTTTCCTTTTTGGAAATTTCACGACGCTCACTCGGTTTACAGAAGCCGACCTCGAAAGAGTCATTGAAGAAAAACTGTCTCCTCTCTACGTCAGCATTCATGCCGTTGAACCGCATGTTCGTTCAGAGATGTTGCGGAACAATCGTGGTGGGTTCAGTCTTCGCTGGGTTCGTCTGATGCTGGACAACCAGATTGATATTCGGGCGCAGATTGTTCTGTGTCCAGGCGTTAATGATGGCGACGTTCTGGAATCGACACTGAGTGGTCTTCTTGAACAGTTTCCTGAGCTTGAATCGATTGCAGTCGTGCCTTTGGGGCTGTCCCAATTCAATACTGAGAGTCGAATGCGGTTTCAAACTTCTGATGAAGCAAATGCCGTTATTGATTTAGTTGAAGAGTGGCAGCGACGTTTTCGTAGCGTCCTAGGTCGACAGCCCATTCATCTGGCAGACGAGTTCTATTTAGTTGCGAACCGAGACGTGCCATCGGCAGACCATTACGGTGAATATCCAATGTTGGAGGACGGCGTTGGGTTAGTCCGCTCTTTTATTGAATCCTTCAGTGGCAATGGTCCAGATGTCAATGGTCGCCACGATGGCTTCTTCGCTTCTGTTGATCATGGTTCTCCCACTGATTACGTCCGACCCGTCAATCCTGCGGTGGAAACATCGCTCCGAGTGGCAAAACCAGTCTCGGTGTCACTGAATCCACGGACTCGTTCGGCCAAGGTGCCTGCGATTGTTTCCGGCCCCTACGGGTCCTCGATGTTCAGAAAACTCTTGGCGGGAACTGATTTGGCCCATATCCCCGTTGTAGAAGTGCCAAATCTGCATTTCGGTGGCAATACCGCAGTGGCAGGTCTTATGACATTTGCTGACATTCAGGGTGCGCTTCGGGCTCATGGGCGCGAGAATGTGTATCTATTGCCTGATGTGTGTCTAAATGACGGTGTTTTTTTGGATGGGGCCACAGTGGGTGATCTGTCGGAGGAATTCGACATTGAAGTGATTGCCACAAGTGGTGTTGCTTTGCGCCAACGGCTTGAAGCCGCAAGAAAAGAGAACAGTCGTGACTGACATTGACGAGACAATTGATTTCCCCACAGTGGTGATTGTCGGGCGCCCCAACGTCGGAAAGAGCACCTGGTTCAATCGTGTGATCGGCGAGCGTGCAGCGATTGTTGAAGATCAGCCAGGTGTCACGCGTGATCGTCATCGCCGTATGGCCTCGTGGCTTGGTATTGAGTTTTGGATTGTTGATACCGGTGGGTGGATGCCTCACGGAACCGAATTGGACGACAAAGTGAGTCGTCAAGTGGAAGAAGCCGTCAGAGAAGCCAACTTGGTCATTTACATGGTCGATGCTTCGGTGGGTGTGACAGACGAAGACGAATTGATTGCGGCGTGGCTTCGTCGCAGCAAGGTAGAAGTTTTACTTGTCGCCAACAAGGCAGACAACGAGCGTCGCGAAGCGGAGCGCTGGGAGTTTATGTCGTTGGGTCTGGGTGAACCATTTACCGTCTCGGCGCTTCACGGTCGCCGCTCAGGTGATTTTCTTGACGAAGTTGTTGCGCGTATTCCTCGAGTTCTTCGTCCAGAAGAAAAAGTTGAGCCAGTTGGCGCAGATGGTGTTCCGCGAGTCGCGCTTGTTGGACGTCCGAATGTTGGAAAGAGCACGCTGTTCAACCGTCTGGTAGGCGAAGAGCGCTCAATCGTTCATGACCTGCCCGGCACAACTCGCGATGCGATCGACACCCTGGTGGAAACTGAAGATGGTCCGCTGATTTTTGTTGACACGGCAGGTATGCGTAAGCGAAGCAAAGTTGATGACTCTGCGGAGTACTACTCACTTGTCCGTGCACTGCGCGCAATTGATGAAGCAGATGTCGCGATGCTGGTCATCGATGCCACTGTTGGTGTGACGAGCCAAGACCAACGACTTGCTGAGCGAGTTGACGTTGCTGGCTGTCCGATTCTCATCGTGTTGAATAAATGGGAGCTGCTTGATTCGGAAGATCGCCGCAAGGTAGAAGCCGATCTCGCGCGAATGTTGTACTTCATTGATGATGCTCCGGTACTCAAGATCTCAGCATTGACCGGAAAGGGAGTGCACAAGTTGCGCCCAGTTCTGCAAGATGCGATTGATCAGTACCACCGAAAGATCCCAACGCGTGATGTGAATCGCATCATTGCCGAGGCACAGCAAAAGCAGCCTGCTGCTGGCGGAGCCAAAGTCATGTTTGCTGTGCAAGGTGCTGCAAACCCACCGACGTTCACGTTGTTTGTAAATCGTGATTTACCACAGCCGTATCTCCGTTATCTCGAACGATCCATTCGTGAAGCATGTGATTTTGGGTCAACACCGTTGAAGTTGCGAGTTCGTCGAAAGGGTGATTAGCGATGCCATGGTGTGAACCGTGTGCCCGTTATTTAGCTCCTTCGGCAATGACAGACCGAGGTGCATGCCCTGATTGTGGTGAGCATCTTGAGACGCCCTCGGTATCCGGCCGACTGGCGCCTGAAGAGTTAGATCTCAAGAAACTTGCTGGCCTAGATGGCGAGAAGATTCCGTGGCATTTCAAACTTTTGGTGTCTTTGTTGTGCTTGTACCTCGGCTGGAGAGTCGTCGTCATCTTTGTCTAGGGACTGAAGTGTCCTGCCGATAGAGTTGTCACTCATTCGGGCTGTAGCGCAGCTTGGTTAGCGCGCTTGTCTGGGGGACAAGAGGTCGTGGGTTCAAATCCCGCCAGCCCGACCAATAGAACAGATGAATTGGGTGGTCGGTCAATGAATATTGAAGGTGCAGTTGTTCTGGTCACCGGTGCAAATCGCGGACTGGGCGCTGAGTATGTGCGCCAGTTGCTCGACCGTGGTGCGGCAAAGGTGTATGCCGGAGCGCGTTCTCCTGAGTCTGTAACGAACGCAGGGGCGATTCCACTCAAACTGGACGTTACAAGTGCTGCAGATATTCAAGCTGCTGTTCAGCAATGTTCAGATCTCACGATGCTGATTAACAACGCAGGTGTTGTCATTGGTTCCCGAGTTCTTGCAGAGAACTCATTAGAGAATGCCAAAGCTGAGTTTGAAACGAACGTTTGGGGGCCCTTCAATCTCGCGAAAGCGTTTGCCCCTGTGTTATCGGCAAATGGTGGTGGTGCAATCGTCAACGTTCTGTCTGCAGTGTCCTGGATGTCCATCAAAGAAGTCGCAACATATGCAATGTCGAAGTCGGCCGCGTGGTCGTTAACGAATGCTCTTCGACTTGAACTTGCTCGTCAGGGAACTCTTGTTGTTGCTGTTCACCCGGCCTTTATTGATACCGATATGGCCGCTGGAGTTGACGTGCCGAAGACATCGCCGCACCAAGTCGTGGGGCGCACTCTTGACGGCGTTGCTGCTGGGCTGCCTGAAGTGTTGGCCGATGACACTTCTGCATTCGTAAAGAACAGTCTTCCGAAGCACATCGAGACCTTCTATCCCAAAGTCGCTGGTCCGCGACCGTAGATCAAACCTTTGACTACGCGAGGGGAGTTTCTATGTGTGGTCGATTCGTCGGAAATTTCAATTCAGAGGATTTGATTGCTGAGATTGGCGAAGCTGTCGATGCCTTTGGTTTGACATTACGTGTTCCAGAGTTTGATGGGCCATTGCTTCAGAACTTCAATGTTGCACCTACGCACACTGTTCCGATTCTTCGAGTTGTTGGCAGAGAAGTTGTGGTCGATGTCATGCGGTGGGGTCTCATTCCGATTTGGTCGAAGGACCCAAACATCGGATCGAAGATGATTAATGCACGTTCGGAGACCATCACAGAGAAACCATCGTTCAAGGGGCTTGTTCCCGGCCATCGCTGCATCATCCCGATGAGTGGCTTTTATGAATGGAACCGTGAGAATCCGAAGTCAAAGATTCCGTACTACGTGAATCGTGCTGATGGGCATTTGATGCTGTCGGCCGGAATTTGGAGTGACTCGCCAATTGTTGACGAGGCAAGAACGTTTTCTTTGATTACTCGCGACAGCGTGTCAGATCTTTCCGCTATTCATGATCGAAGCCCCGTGGAGCTCTCGGCACACGATGCCGTTGAATGGATGTCAGCCACTCAGGCTCCACTCGAACTATTTGCACCCGATCAACAACCTCGGTTCAGTACTGTGCGGGTGTCGACACGAGTCAATTCGGTTCGCAACAATGATTCAGAATTACTGAGAGAAGATTTTCCACCAGAAGATGACTCTGGGGCTCCCACACTCTTCTAGTGATTCTCTAATGCATCAACAATGCGTTGTGCATGCTGTTCAAGCGTTGTTCGCTCGATAGAAGTTGCGGCATTCGCGAAATTGAACTGACCAAGAGTGTTCGTAGGGATGAGATGGATGTGACAGTGGTTCACTTCGTACCCTGCGATGATCATGCCAACGCGCTCGCACGGAAAGGCCTTGTTTAGTGCTTGGCTGATGCGGTGTGACACGGCGAACAAGTGTTGAGACAGTGGTCCAGGGAGGTCGACCCAGTGATCGACTTCTTCCACGGGAACAACAAGAACATGACCATCAGCGAGTGGGTTGATCGTCATGAACGCTGCACACAGTTCATCGCGGTAGACAAATGTGCCTGGAATATCCCCGTTAAGAATGTGCGTAAAGAGAGTCGGCATTATCGGTAGCCACCCGATACTGCAAATACATCGCCAGTGCAGTATCGCGATTCTGGGCCAACGAGGAATCGAACCATCTCCGCGATATCGGATGCCTCGCCCATGTGGCCCTTTCCGATGCGCATCGTGATACCTGCCTTCATCACTTCACTGAACGGAGTGAGAAGAGGAGTGTCGATATAGCCAGGACAGATTGCGTTGACATTGATGCCGAGTCCGGCGACTTCCTCTGCCACCGTCTTGGTGAGAGTGATGATTGCAGCTTTCGCAACGGAATAGTGCGGTGCTCCTGAAGACGGATACAACCCAAGCACAGAAGACATATTGATGATGCGGCCTGATCGTTGCGGTTGCATGTGACGGAGCGCTGCGCGGCAGCCGTAGAAACTTCCGTAGAGATGAATCTTGATCATGCGATCCCACGCTTCGTCGCTGAGGTCCAGCATGAAGTCAAGAGGCTCTAACTCATTGATCTTTCCTTCCATGCGGCGCATGGAATTGGCCATCATTCTGTCTGTCTTTGTCGCAGCGTCAGATGGTGCGATACCGGCGTTGTTGACCAGGATGTCAATTCGTCCCAATTGGGAAACACAGGAATCAACCGCCAGGTCAAAAGCGTGAGAGTCAACAACGTCAAAGGGGAGTGCGATTCCTCCGACCTCGTTAGCTATTGATTGCGCTGCTGTTTCATTGAGGTCATTCACAGCGATGATCGCTCCGTCTTTAGCGAGGCGACGGGCCGTCTCGGCTCCGAGGCCAGATCCGGCACCTGTAATGAATGCGACTTGGTCTTGTAATGGCAAGGTCATGTACGAACCCTATGCCGTCCCATGAGGTCTGTGGGCACTCGGAGTACCATCGGAACGTGCCTCTTCGCTCAGTATTTACAATCCCGAACATCATCACACTAATTCGCATTGCACTGCTTCCGTACTTCGTATTGCTGATGGCAGATGGTCGAGTTGTTGCGGGCTCGTGGTTCTTTGGCCTGTTGGCATTCACTGACTGGATTGATGGCTACATCGCTCGACGATTTAATCAAGTCAGTGAGTTTGGGAAGGTGCTTGACCCCGTTGCTGATCGCTTGATTTTTTTCGTTGGTATCGGCACGGTCATGTACTACAACTACTTTCCCGCGTGGCTCGGCATTGTGATTCTGGCGAGGGAAGTAGCAATTGCAGTCTTGATGGTCGGGGCGACCGCTCTTGGCATGGAGCGATTCCCTGTCACAAAAATGGGCAAGCAGGCCGCCTTTGGTTTGATGTGTGCGGTCCCATGGATCACCATCGGTACTGCCGGAGGTTGGTGGAGTCCGTTCACCATTGCTGGGTGGGTTGCGGCTGTGCCTGGAGTGTTCTTTTCCTACGTGTCTTTTGTTCGGTATTTGCCTGTTGTAAAGGCCAACATGTCCTCGAGGCGTGTCGCCTAGCGAGTACCGTTGGGGGAGTGAACGTTCCCTCAAATCTTCGTTATACAAAAGACCACGAATGGGTCTTGGTCACTGGGTCAACAGTGCGCGTTGGCATCACCGACTATGCGCAGGACGCTCTCGGAGACATTGTGTTTATCCAGCTCCCGGACGCTGGTTCTCAGATTGATGCTCACCAGGGTATTGGTGAGATTGAAAGTACGAAAAGCGTCAATGATGTGTACGCGCCCGTTGCTGGCACCGTTGTCACAGTCAATGATGCATTGGTCTCGAGCCCAGAACTTCTGAATAGTGACCCATACGGCAATGGTTGGATCTGTGAGATTGAAACATCTTCCTTGAATGAGAAGGATCTCTTAACGGCAGAGGAGTATTCAGCACTGATTGGTGCTTGATATCCATGTCGTACGTATTCTGTAATCGCTGCGGTCATCGCAATCCGCCAACCTCGTCGTTTTGTTCAGCGTGCGGTGCTGTGCTTGACCTGGTTGACGATCGAACGATTACTTTGGCGAAGGTTGATCCATTAATGGATGCCCCGGGTCCACAAGACGACACCACTGTGAATCTCAACGAGATTGAGAGAGGGACAGCCATTCTGGTGATACGCGGAGGCGAAGAAGAGGGTCAGCATTTCGTGCTTGCCTCATCCGTTACCACAATTGGTCGTCATGCGGATTCTGATATCGCACTTGATGACATCACTGTGTCTCGCAGGCATAGTGAGATTCATTTCTCCGGTGGGGATTACATCGTGCGAGATGCGGGTTCATTGAATGGAACATATGTGAATCAGCAAAGGATCGATGTCATCGAGTTGCGACAAGGCGATGAACTCCAAGTAGGAAAATTCCGTCTTGTGTTTTTGGAAAGAGCTGAGGAAGTCTCGTGAGCGATCGTGATTTCCTCAGTATCGGTGAGGTATTGGCTCAACTTCTTGAAGAGTTCCCCGATGTCACGATTTCTAAGATTCGATTCTTAGAAAGTCAAGGTCTCATTGAACCTGAACGCACTCCGTCTGGATATCGCAAGTTCACAACATCTGAAGTTGAACGATTGCGATTTATCTTGCGAGAACAACGGACAAATTACTTGCCCTTGAGAATCATCAAAGACAAATTGGACGACGACACTGCAGACATCAGTCGAGATATCAGCAGGGACATCATGATGCCAAGTGAATACGTTGCAACAAGTGGGCACCCGGCAACACGCACATCCGTTCCTCGTCCACGCGACGGGGCTTCTCACGGGCAATCTGCTCCGTTGTCCGCGGTAGAGCAAGATCCCATTGTTCCTGAGTCAGTGAGACGCCTGCAACGACAGGATGCGGTCCTCCATGCCGACAAAACTGAATCGATTCCGCGTGATCAGTTGTTGCAGCAGTTTGAGATTGATGCTGTGTTCTTGAGAGAACTTGAATCTGCTGGACTGATTAATGGTCACGAAGTAGGCGACACAACGTTTTTTGATGCGTCATCCATTGCTGTGGCGAAGTCGGCTGCTCGTTTTCAAGAGTTGGGCATTGATGTTCGCCATCTTCGTGCCTGGAAAACTTCAGCTGATCGTGAAGTGAGTTTGTTTGAACAACGAATCCTTCCGTACCTGCGCCAACGAAACCCAGCCGCGCGAGAGGAAGCACTGCAGATGCTTGCCGAGTTCATGGAACTCGGCGGTGAGCTTCGCTCTGCACTCATCCAGCGCGACATCCTGCGTCTCACTGAGCAGCGCTAGAGATGAAGTCTTTGTCAATCCGAGGTGTACGCATCGACCGTATGGCTGGTACACCTGTTGTCATGCTTCGTGAAGACGAAGCGCCTCGTCGGGCATTCGAGATTTATATCGGAGCTCCAGAAGCAGCCGCAATCAAAACCGCTCTCGATGGAGATCAGACTCCACGTCCATTGACCCACGAGTTGTTTGTGAACACCTTGGAGCAGTTGTCGTATGCAATTGTTCGTGTCGTTCTCACACGAGTGACAGCGGGAACATACTTTGCTGACTTGGTTCTCGTAGGGGAGACCGGAGAAGAATCCATCGTCTCGTCTCGCCCCTCAGATGCCATTGCCATAGCTCTGAGGGCTTCATGCCCAGTCTTTGCTTCTGAAGAGTTACTCGAGATGGTGGGCGAGGTGCTCGAGGAAGAGGAATCTGCTCCAAATGATGAGATTCTCGATGAATTCAGGGATTTCATTGAAAACATCTCTCCCGATGATTTCCAATAATCACCCCTTGACGATTCCGCTTTCATACCCCTAGCGTCTTACATCCGCGTAGTTACCAGATTGTTGTTGGTCGCGCGCTATAGGAATTGGACGAAGTCATGCAGACATTTAGCGGAACTCAGGCAGCTGAGATTGTCGGAATCACATATCGCCGTCTTGATTATTGGGCTCGAACTGATCTTGTTCGCCCTACCTTCGCAGATGCAACAGGTAGCGGTAGCCGCCGTTTGTACACATACCGAGATCTTCTCGAGTTGAAAGTGATTAAGAAACTTCTCGACGCTGGTATTCGTTTGGAATCAATCCGCGACGTGTTCTCTTACATGCGTGAGCATGTTGACACGGACATCTCTGCGGCGCATCTCGTCATTGATGGTGGCAGTGTTGTCCTTTGCAACGGTGATGATCTCATTGACGTTCTTCGTCATGGTCAAGGTGTCTTGAACGTACTTCCCATGTCTGGTGTACGCGATGAAGTCGACCGCCAAATCATCTCGCTCCGTCCTGAACCTCTTTCCTTCGAGCCAGGAAGAGACGAAGAAGGCGGCACTGCGTCAGTTGTTGCTGTCTAAGAATGAAGTTTTCTCCGCTTGATGCTCAGCATCGTTCCCTCAACGCAAAACTTGTTCCCTTTGGCGGATGGGAGATGCCTTTGGCATATTCCGAAGGAACTCTTTCTGAGCATGCAGCATGTCGAAACTCGGCTGCGATGTTTGACGTGTCACACCTTGGGACAGTTCGCGTAGAAGGGCCCGATGCATTTGATCGCCTGCAAGCTGTTCTGACAAATGATCTTTCGAAGATTGCACCTGGTCGCGCTCAATACACACATTTGTTGAACGATGTCGATGCTTCAGTGCTTGACGACATCATTGTGTGGTGGGTTTCTGAGAATGTTTTTGACGTCATGCCGAACGCCTCGAACACGGATCGTGTTGTTGCAGCGATAGGCGGAACAGACACCACTGCAACTCGTGCAGTGATCGCTGTTCAGGGTCCTGAGGCGCGTCGCTTGGTTTCAATATTTTGTCCAGAGGCTGCAGATGTTCCCCGATTCAACGTTCGTGAAGTCACTGTTGCAGGTCACCCTTGTGTTGTTGCTGGTACGGGCTACACGGGTGAGGACGGAATTGAAATTGCTGTCCCAGTGAGCGGCTGTGCAGACGTATGGAATGCGCTCCTTGACGCGGGCGTAGTGCCAGCGGGGCTTGGTGCACGTGACACGTTGCGCCTTGAGGCAGCGCTGCCGCTTCATGGCCATGAACTGGGCGAGGGGATTACTTCTTTGCAAGCGGGCCTTGAGTGGGTCGTTGCTTGGAAGAAGGATTCTTTCCTTGGTCGAGATGCTCTGGCGAAGGAGAAGGAAACTGGCGTTTCACGTCGCTTGATTGGAATCTCCATCGACGGACGTCGTCCCGCTCGCGACGGAACGGTAGTGCTGGACTCAACGGGCACCGAGATTGGTTTCGTCAGTAGTGGCAACTTCTCGCCAACACTGGGGCATTGTGTGGCCCTTGCATTTGTGAAGCCAACGACAACTGTTGGTGATCACGTACTTCTTGATGTTCGCGGGACACAGATTCCCGGAGTGGTTGTTACGACTCCGTTTGTGGCGAAGAAGAAGTAGGCGAGGAAGAAGTAGGCGAGGAAGAAGTAGGCGAGGAAGTTTGGTTCCCACTTGGCTTGCCAGGTCGGAAGCCAAAGAGTCCTCCAGCATTCTCGGCAAGCGTCGTGAGCGGCCCGAGTCGTTTTGAGAGATCAGCAAGTTGAGTTGCTGCTTCGCCCATTGTCGCCATGGCATTCATAGCGTTTCCTAGTTGAGGCATCACACGCTTCAGTGGCTCTTCCACTTCGTCAAGAAGTGCGTTTACTCGTGTTGTCGTTCGGTTCAGGTTGTCAATGGTGGAAGCAAAGTTCTCTAGCACGAGAACAAGGGTCTCTGTTGTTCGTCGCGTTGTGTCAATTGCTTTGCCTGCAAGTTCGATCGGGTCGACTAAAGCAAGAAGTTGCAAAAGTTGCTCAATGGGGTTCGTCGTCGAACCGGGTTCTGAGTTGCTGGCTGATTCTTGATGTGTCTCTTCGGTCACGAGCCTACGGTACTCGCATCGAGAGACATGGCATAGGCCTCAATGGGGGCACATGTGCACACAAGATTGCGGTCGCCATATGCGGCATCAATTCGCGATACGGGAGTGTGGTAGCCGCGGGAGCGCAATTGGGGAACGGGAAAGAGGGCCTCTTCGCGTGAGTATGGATGTGTCCATTCTCCTGCGATGTCCTCAATCGTGTGAGGTGCATGACGAAGTACTGATTCCTCTGCTCTCACTGCACCGGAAAGAACATGATCAATCTCACGACGGATGCTCAACATTGCCTCGCAGAATCGATTGACCTCAGATAGCGACTCGCTCTCAGTGGGTTCAACCATGAGTGTGTTTGCAACAGGGAAACTCATTGTTGGAGCGTGTAAGCCGTAATCCATCAGACGCTTTGCGATGTCATCAATCGTGAGCTCTGAGCCTTTGAGAACTTCACCCACATTCAGAATGCATTCATGTGCGACGCTGTCGTTTGTACCTCGGTACAAAACCGGAAACGCCTTGTCGAGGCGTGCGGCAATGTAGTTAGCCGACAAGATTGCATCTGAGGTTGCTTGCACGAGACCGTCTGAGCCCATCATTGTGATGTACACCCACGGGATACACAGAATGCTTGCCGAGCCATACATCGCTGCAGAGATGGGACCAACAGGGGAGTCGGTCTTCAGTGGGTCTCCTGGAAGGAACGGCGCAAGGTGTGAACGAACCGCTACGGGGCCAACACCAGGACCGCCACCGCCGTGTGGAATACAAAATGTCTTGTGGAGATTGAGATGGCTGACGTCAGCGCCAAATTTTCCTGGCTGTGCAGTGCCGACAAGAGCATTCATGTTTGCTCCGTCAACATAAACCTGTCCACCGTTGTCGTGGATGATCGCACAGATCTCGCCAATTGCTTCCTCAAACACACCGTGTGTTGACGGGTACGTCACCATGGTCGCCGCGAGCGCAGAGCCTGCCTTCTCGGCTTGCGCACGCAGATCGTTGACATCGATGTTTCCGTTGTCATCACATGCGACAACAACAACCCTCATACCAGCCATGACTGCACTGGCGGCATTGGTGCCGTGAGCGCTGGATGGAATCAGGCAGATGTCGCGCTGATGGTCTCCACGTGAGTGGTGATATGCGCGGATAGCCATTAAGCCCGCAAACTCGCCCTGACTACCTGCGTTCGGCTGCAAGCTCACTGCGTCATAACCAGTAATTGCTACGAGCATGTCTTCAAGCTCGGTGACAACTCTCCGGATGCCGACTGATTCATCGTCGGGAACCAACGGATGAAGTGACGAGAACTCAGGCCACGTCACTGGCTCCATCTCTGTCGTCGAATTCAACTTCATGGTGCATGACCCGAGAGGAATCATTGTGCGGTCGAGTGCAAGGTCTCTGTCAGCAAGGAAACGAAGATAACGAAGCATCTCATGCTCTGTGTGGTAGCGATGGAAAACAGACTGCGTCATGAAGGAATCAGTTCGCTCGAGATCGCTGAGAGATGCAGACGATGACGTCGCGAGAGAGGAACCAAGCGACGCAAGCAATTGCGACAAAGACTCTTCCGATGTTGTTTCGTCCACACTGAAAGACACAGAGGTGGGACTCACTTGACGAATATTGAAGCCAGCTTTGCGTGCGCTCTGAACTGTTGAAGATGCGTCGGCCACATTGATCGCAACGGTGTCAAAGAAAGTCTCTGATACGAGTGTGAAGCCTGAACCTTGCAATGAAGTTGCAGCACGTACCGCGAGATTGTTGATTCTTTGTGCGATTCGACGCAGACCATGCGGGCCATGCCACACTCCGTACATTCCTGCGATGTTGGCTAGCAATACCTGAGCAGTACAGATGTTGGACGTTGCTTTCTCGCGACGAATGTGTTGCTCACGCGTTTGCAATGTGAGGCGTAATGCTGGTCGTCCGGCAGTGTCGGTACTGACGCCAACGAGGCGTCCTGGCAATGAGCGTGCATGAGACTCACGCGTCGACATGAAGGCTGCATGTGGTCCACCAAAGCCCATTGGCACTCCAAATCGTTGAGAGGAGCCAACTGCGATGTCGAAGCCCAATTGGCCTGGCGGAATCACGACAGTGCAAGCCATGAGATCGGTGGTGGCAATTGATACTGCCTTTGCGGTTTGAGCTGCCGAGGTGATGGAGCGCACAAGGTTGGGTGAGGGGAGCGCTCCGTTGCTGCCGGGCCATGAAACAACAACAGCAAAGTGCCCGTCGGGACTCATGTCGTTGATGGAAGATTCGACAACAGTGATGCCGATTGGTTCCATTCTCGTGCGCAAAACAGAAAGTGTTTGCGGGTGAGTGTTCGCATCGACAAGTACAGAGTCAGAGCCGGACTTGCTAATGCGGTGAGCCATAGTGACGGCTTCTGCTACCGCAGTTGCCTCATCAAGAAGTGATGCATTCGCTAAAGGAAGTCCAGTGATCTCTGAGATCATTGTTTGAAAGTTCAGAAGTGCTTCCAAGCGTCCTTGACTAATTTCAGGCTGGTACGGCGTGTAAGCCGTGTACCACGCTGGATTTTCGAGAACATTGCGCTTTACCACGGGTGGCGTAATCGTGCCGTAGTAGCCCTGACCAATGAACGAAGTGCGCTTCACGTCCGTTGAGAATTTTGCACGAAGCTCTTCAAGAACTGAATGCTCTGACACTGCATCAGCAAGTGGGAGTCGATCTCGCAAACGAATCGCTGATGGAATCGTTGCATTCAACAGTGCCTCGGCGGATTCAATGCCGATGACACGGAGCATCTCGGCGCGATCATCGTCAGACAATCCAAGATGACGAAATGCAAAGTCATCAGGAGTAAAACCTGGGGTTGTCAAAGACCGGGGGCTCGGGCTCATATGTTCTCCGATGGAGTTTCGACCCCCGCTGTCTTTTGTGCCTGAGAGCTTCACCACGTGAGTGGCTTTCCCCGTCGGCGGAGGGCGAACCCTCTCTTTCCAGCGTTCTGTATCTACCTGGTCCCTTTGCCTGAGAGATTCCGGGGCGGTTGCTCCTTCGGCGACGCATTGAAGCGTTCTCTCCCAAGTAGACGTTTTCTCACACCGTAGTCGGTGGAGGAGTGGCGCGATGACTCGGTGAGGAATCAGTCTGTTGTGGCATAGGACCCAGCGGATCCTGTTCGGCCTTCAATCTCCTGAATACATTCGTCGAGGTCTGTGAGGAATTCATCGATGCGGGCCTCATGGCCGGCATGGACGGTGAGGTGGATGCTCGCGGGTGGAGTTTGGCGGTCCATAAACCAGCCGCGCTCGATGAGAAGTTCTGCTAAGGCAAATACGTCATGACGCTTTGGATCTGCGGTGCCGAAGCAGAGGAGTGTGGAGTCGGGCTGAGCTCGCAAGGTAAGTAAGGGGTGTGCATCGATGTGGGATGCAATCTTCAGCGCACTGTCCCGTGCGCTGCGAGCAACTTTGCGATAGCCGTCATCGCCAAGAAAGCGCAACACAGCCCAAGCGGACGCAATAGGGCCACCAGATTTTGTTCCGAGAATTCCTGATGAGCCGTACATGCCGCCGAGCCAGTTATCCGTCATGAATGTTTGATCACTACGCAACTTCTTGTTTTTGTGCAACAGAACACCAGCACCTTTTGATGTGTATCCGTACTTGTGCAAGTCGACCGAAATTGATGTGACTCCGTCGACACGGAAATCCCACGGAGCAATCTCTTCACCAAGAGCCTCAAGGTAGGGAAGCGTGACGCCGCCCATGCATGCGTCCACATGGCAGTTGATGTCGTGTTCGGCTGCGATGGCAGCGATATGCACGATCGGGTCGACAACGCCTTGGGGGTACTGCGGTGCTGAACCAACGATGAGGATTGTGTTTTCGTCTACGGCAGCACGCATGGCACTGATGTTGGCCCGCCAATCTGGACCGACTCCTACGCGACGGCTCTCAACAGAGAAGTAGTCCGCGCCTTTCTCGAGGGCGGCATGGGCCGAGGTGGGAAGAACCATGTTGGGTGTCCCAGTGAGACGACCCTCACGCTTGGCTCGCATCACAGCAGAGCGCACAACGAGTACGAGGCTCTCTGTGCCACCAGAGGTCATAAACCCCGCTACATCGTCGTCTCCGTGGCACCAACCAGCCACTGTGTCGACCACATCTTGTTGCATGAGCTTCAGAGACGGGAATGCGGCTGTGTTCAGAGCATTCTCGCCAGAGAACCTCCGGTATGCCTCCTCGGCAACTGCAAGCGCTTCGGGGCCGGCTGAATAGGCGAGCGTGAAGCAGCGACCATCTCGCCACTGAACGTCGTTCGCACGGAACGATTCAAGTTCACTGAAGACGTCTTGAGCGCCGATGCCGTTCTGGAGTTTCCTGATTGCCATGTGAGCACCTTAGGTGCCAGTCAGGCGGGGAGAACCGTTGCAAACCATTGGGGTTATTGGTCAATACATAAATTACATAACGGACATTATGGGCGTAACGCGGATGGCGAAGAGGGGTGCAGAGATGCATTGGCGACTGGCTCTGCGGCGTCCATGACCCATTCCAGGATCTCTCGAATTGAATCCTTTGTATGACGAGGTTTCGATAAGTCATTGCGTGCATCCGTCAATGCGCAATGCAATACGTAGATCTGATCCTTGAGTGCATCAAGTTCCTCGCGAGTCATCACCAGTTCGTTCTCAGACAGCTCTAACTCGGTTGCTCGCTGTCTAGAGACCCAATCCCATTGACGGCATTTCTGGCTGCAGAACTCCTTGCGACGGCCGGGTCCGTCTTGAGCGGCCAGGGCATGTCGACACCATCGACAACGGCGCTCTGTTCCCCGCACTACTCCATCATCTGCTGATTTCGTCATGACGAAATGATAACGCGGAGTAGATTGCAGATGTGGAACTTCCCCCAGCGCCCAACAGTTTTTTCGCAAGTGACAATTTCTCTGGCGCCCATCCTCGGTACATCGATGCAATTGCTCGTGCCAATGAGGGTCATGTGATGGCGTACGGCGGTGACGCACTCACAAAGCAAGCCACTTCCCTCTTCGAGGAGTTGTGTGGCGTAGAAGTTGATGTTCTCTTCACGTTCAACGGAACGGGTTCAAATGTCGTTGCACTGGCAAGTTTGTTGAAGCCTGCAGATTCTGTGATCTGCACGAACTGGGCTCATATCAATGTTGATGAGACAGGTGCGCCGGAGAAGTTTCTTGGTGTCAAGTTGCATGACGTTGATGCCGCCGACGGGAAGTTAACTCCCGAGCACATCACATCGCTTGCGGGGGCCATCGGAAATGTTCATCATGTGCAACCAGGAGTTGTTTCCATTACTCAGGCCACTGAACTTGGTGGGTTGTATTCCATCGAAGAAATTCGTGCCATTTGCGAAACAGCACACTCATTTGGAATGCGCGTCCATCTCGATGGTGCGCGTATCTCAAATGCTGTTGCAGCGCTTGGTGGTGACGCCGCCACATTCCGCGCGATGACATTTGAAGCCGGTGTTGATGCTGTCTCATTTGGTGGAACAAAGAATGCGATGTTGGGCGCAGAAGCAGTTCTGTTGCGTCGTGGTGTTGCATCGGATCGAAGTGCATACATTCGGAAACAAGCAACTCAATTGCCTTCGAAGCAACGGTATGCGGCTGCACAGTTCGTTGAGGCTTTGTCTGATGGTCTGTGGCTGGAGACAGCGGCGCAGGCAAACGCGATGGCGCAGCGTTTGTTTCACGCGGTCTCCGATATCCCAGGTCTGGAGATTGGCTCCCCTGCCGTCAACAGCATGTACCCAGTTCTCCCTCCAGATATCAAGAAGAAACTTCAAGACTGGAATTTCTTCTGGGACTGGGATATCAGCCGATCTCAGGTGCGCTGGATGACTTCTTGGGACTCCACGGAAGCCGATGTTGACGCATTCGCAGCCGGTGTCATCGCCGCTTTTTCTTGACCCGATTCTTTGACGAAATGTCAAGAATTGACTGAGGAGTCAATTCCGCTAATGTGTCCCAAGGCACTGAAGTTGGGGGACAACAATGGCCATCGGAGATCTTTTCGCATTTAGGGAATGGGATGATACGACGTGGTCTGTCTCTGCCGAATGTAAAGGCCTTGCTGCAATTTTCTTCCCACCTGCTGCAGAACGTCCGCAGGCTCGTGAACGTCGTGAAGCACAAGCTCGTGAAGTGTGCCATTCATGTGAAGTGATGGTCGACTGTCGTGATTTTGCGCGCCGCAATCGTGAATACGGATTCTGGGGTGGCGAATCAGAAGAAGAGCGCCACGCAGCTGGCTATCGCCTCATCGCACCAATCGGTGTACGTGCACGCAACATCTCGTAGCTATTTCTTTTGAAGTGCAACGGCAGTCCAGCCGTCCATCTCGTCACTGTCGAGAAGAGAAAACTCTGAGTATTCACCCAGTACCCGCGTTACCTGCTCAGTGCGCATGCCACTCAGGAACAGCAATCCCCTGCTTCTGACTGAGTTGGTAATTCTTTCGGATTCCTCGATAAGGACAGGCGCAAGGATGTTTGCCAAAACAGCATCCGATGGTTTCGATGGATAACCATTAACCCACGACACGTGGTCGGCATTGTTAATGCGTGCATTTTCCTCCACGGCTTTCTTCGCACTGTCGGCAATGTCATACACGTTGCACCGGCATTGCTTCAGAACAGCGAGCCCTATTGCCAGAACTCCTGATCCGCACCCGAGGTCGAAGACAGTTGATCCAGTGCGCACATGTTGCAGAGCAAGTCGCAAGGTGAGAACTGTTGTGGGGTGATTGCCGAGCCCAAAAGTGTCGAGAGGTTCAACGTAAATTGGCGTCGAGTTCTTTGGAGCATCGATCCACGCAGGGACGAGTGCAACATCATCATTCACCCATGTGGGAACAGCATGTTCCCTCCACGTGTCGGCTACTGAGCGAGCAATGTTGATTCGTTCGACTGCAATGTCGGGAAATGCACTGACAACTGTCGCGACTGCGTTCTCCGGGTCATCCCCCATGCTGGTCCGCAGAATGATGCGATCAGAAGAGAGTTCTCGCTCTTCAATTGCCACGACTCCGAGTGACCACAAGAGGTCGGAGACGAGTTCTTGATCGCTCTCGGGAACCGAGAAGTCGACCATGGGCCACGAACTAATCGATTCGTCGAAGTTGCTCACGAAAACGCGCACCCTTGTGAACGTACGCAAGTGCCGCGAAGGCAATGTCTTCTTGCCGTGCTCGGCCTTCCTTGATGCTCGCGGGAGCACCAACAGCGAGAGCTCCTGGTGGAACAAACGTGTCGTTCAAGACCACTGCATTGGCCGCAACAATTGCCCCTGTGCTGATGACAGCTCGGTGCAATACAACAGACCCTGACGAGACCTGAGCGCCGTTTTCGATGATGCAACCCTCAAGGTGGACGATGTGGCCGATAACGCAGTCATCCCCCACTGTGGTGTGGTTAGCAGGAGTGGTGTGAATGACGGTGCCGTCTTGAATGCTGGTTCGCTCGCCGATGACGATGGCGCCATCATCTCCGCGCAGCACGGCACCAGACCAGATGGAACTATCGGCACCAATGGTGACTGACCCAATAATGACGGCGTCGGGCGATACGAAGGCCGTGGGGTGAATAACGGGAACTTGCTCACCAAGTGCATAGATAGCCATGGGCGAAGACTAGTGATGATGGGCGCGTTCTTGATGGTCAAGGGTAAAACGGGGATACCGTATAACCCCTATGTCACGTCGTATCGAGATCGAACTCACCAGCAAGCGCGAAGATGGCACTTGGACTTGGCGCGCAGCAGGCGCGCTTCAGCCCAAGGGTGTCGTTGCCGATTCAGTGGTGCCAGCAGGCACCGCAGTGAAGGATGTCGTTCGCGCTGAAGTTGAATCAGACCTTGACGGAACTCGAGTTCTCTCGATCAGTGCACCGAAGCAGAAGGCGGCCCGCACTGGGCTTCTTGAGATCCTTCCTTCTGAAAAGCCTTTTGAGGCAGTGACACAGCAACTTCGCAAGAAGGGTGGTCGTGACGGCGACAAGCGCCGTGGTCCTCGTCGCGATGGTGACAAACCTCGTGGAGAGCGCCGTGATGGCGACAAGCCTCGTGGTGAGCGTCGTGAAGGTGCTGAAGGCCGTGGAGACCGTCCTCGTCGTCCGTTCTTTGAGACTCCACCAGAATTGCCTCAGCGGCCAAAGCCAAAGCGCATCAAGCCACGTCGTGTGAATATTGATGCAGTTCTTGCAGAACTTCCCGAAGCTCAGCGCGCTATCGCAGAGAAGGTTCTGATGGGTGGCGTGCCCGCGGTTCGTGCTGCTGTTGAAGAGCAGAACAAGCAGGCAGTCGCAGAAGGTCGCGAGAAGGTGCCGGCAGATGGCATCGTCCAGATTGCTGAGCAGTTGCTCCCACGCCTCAGAGTTGCTGAATGGCGTGACCGCGCCCTTTCGGCAGAGACCATCATTGAAGAAATTGATCTTCGTGATTTGCGTTCAATCGTCGTTTCTGCAGACCAACTCGTAGCGATTGATGAAGCCACACGTGGTCTCGTTGCAAAGATGAAGCAGGCGCTTGTCGTGCGTCAAGAAACTGAAATTCGCAATTGGCTTGAAGACATTGCGACCGCCACCAAGGTGGGACGTGTTGTTCGTGCATTGCGTTTGTCATCGCAGCCACCAAAGGCCGGAGTTCCCTTCCCGCCTGCACTTGCAATTGAACTGATTGATGCCACCGTTGCTGGCATGACAGCTGACGCTCCATCGGAGCGTTGGATTACATTGCTCGAAGCAGCGGCCTTCTCCCCTGTTCATGGAAAAGTTCTTCCGCCCGCTGTACCAACAGTGGTGTCTGAAGACCTCTTGAAAACGGTGACTCGTCTCGGGCCGTTGATGCCACAACTTGCAGCGTTGTTCGGCGTGATGGTTGATCCGAAGGCTCGTCCACCGCGTCCGTTGCAACAGCCACGTGGGGACAAAAACCCTAAGAAGCGTGCTGCTGATGTGAACAAGTCTGCTGATGCCAAGGCTCCTCGTGGTCCAAAGCCTGCATCGAGTGGACCGAAGCCTGCATCGGCTCCTAAAGCACCGGCCGCACCTGCTGCAGGCGCTACTGAAACACCATCAGTAGAGGCACCTGTTGCTGAAACTCCAGCAGTCGACACTCCCGTATCTGATGCTCCAGCAGTAGAGACTCCAGTAGTCGAGGCTGCTGCTTCAGAAACCCCACAAGCTGACTCAGCCGAATAGGCCTCGCCACGGTGGTCGCCACTACGGTGACACCTATGGCTGAATTAGTTACATACGAAGTCCGCGGCCAGGTCGCGATTATCACTCTCAATCGTCCGGATGCGCGTAATGCCATCAATGACGATGTTGCACAGGCGATGGAAGATGCAATCGACCGTCTTGAGGCTGAAGAGGGTGTCTGGGCTGGTGTGCTGACGGCCAATACGGAAGGCCACAAGTCCCCTGTGTTCTGCGCAGGAGCGGACCTCAAGGCATTGAGTGCTGGTGGTCAAACACTGGGTACCAAGCGCGGAGGATTCGCTGGTTTCGTGTACCGCGAGCGCAACAAGCCGATCATCGCTGCTGTTGATGGGCTAGCCACTGCGGGTGGATGCGAGATTGTTCTTGCTTCCGACATGGTTATTGCAACGACTCGCTCATCGTTCGGGCTCGCTGAAGTTAAGCGCAACCTCATCGCCGGTGCGGGAGGACTGTTCCGTCTTCCTCGTGCAATCGGCAAGTCGGTCGCTATGGAAGTAATTCTGACCGGCGATCCCCTCTCGGCAGAACGTGCACACCAGCTCGGGCTTGTGAATCATCTTGTGGGTCCAGGAGAGGCATTGGATGCTGCTCTGGCGCTCGCAAACAAGATTGCTACATCAGCACCAATGGCAGTCGCTGCAAGTCGTCGCGTTGTTCTTGCATCGGCGTACGAGAGTGATGAGAACCTGATCAACATGACCAACGCAGAGTTTGCGCCAATTCTGAAATCAGAAGACACGAAAGAGGGCCTCACTGCTTTCATTGAGAAGCGTGCCCCTCAGTGGAAAGGTCGCTAGAGCGACTTCCCCACAATGATTGTCTGGGCGATGAGCCCATGACGTTCAAAAAGATTCTTCATTCCGCGGTCACCTGGCAGTGCTTGGGCCTCGATAAATTGCACACCTCTTGAACGAAGTTCTGTGATCAACGTATGAATTAATGAATCGCCGAGTCCCACTTCTCGTGATTCGGGTACAACAAAAACATGCTGGATCACAGCGTGAGTCTTATCAATACGCGCAGTCAGACTCGCCATGACAGTGGTGCCGAACCCAGCAACAAGAGATAGCTCGCTGCCACTACTGCTGAGGTTGCGAACATGCCCACGATACAAGTCTGATTCGGTGAGCGAAGCAGAACGATGTGCTGCGATTGCGGTTGCATCAGTGTCAATTGCTGTGCGAACAAATGATGAACCAACCATGAGATTAAACGCCTGGAGAATCTTTCTTCTCAGTGACTTTGCGTATGTTCTTGTTCGCCTCTTTGGCGGCTTGCTTCACGGCAAACTCCCCCACCATGCGAGCAGATGGGGCCTGTGAGCGCGCATCTTGCACCACATGGTTGATTCTGCGCCACACTGCACGGTGAAGAGACAGAAGTGGATTGGTCACTTCTTCTTTTTCTTTACGACCACTGGGCAGTCGTCGTCGCCCATCGGACACATCGTTGTGTTCTTTCGCACCAACATGAAGCACAGATTGCACAAGGTCTCATCTGCTCGCTTTGGTTGCAGAGCATCATCGGCACCCGTGCGCTCGTCGGTTTCAACAACTTCGTCCTCTTCGGCCGGAAGGTCTTCTGAGGCAAGACGATCTTTCAGGATCTCGGCAAGGTCCTCTTCGACATCGTCGGGGGCAACCATGTCGTCGTCATCTTCTTCTTCGTCGGTCTTCTTTCGAACAACCGGTGCGCTCATCGAGTCGTCATCGTCCTCGTCGTCAATGGCGTCGTCGTCGTCACTAAGAAGTGGGTCGTCTCCATCAAGGTCGTCTTCGAGAATGTCGAGTTCGTCCTCGCCTTCAATCTCGAGTTCGTCCATATCTTCTGGATCAATCTCATCTTTTGCCACTTTGGATTCCTCCGTTTTGCCACAAGGCTCGGGGCGGGATATTAGACATAAAAATGAGTCAACGCACGAATCCTTGGAAAAGATTCAGATGAAGTGACGATGGTCACTAAGAAAAAGACTATGAACGTCCGGTGCGGCGAGCTTCAGCACGGCGCTCAGAATCGAGTCTCTCGAGCTCCGGTGCTTCAGTCGTCATGTGAGTCATTGCACTTGCAATGGCCCGATGACCAGCCTTCTCGGCGATGAGACGGTGCATTTCAAGAGCAACACGACGGTACGACGGATGTCCTTGCGGACTTGAGCGCAATTCGAGCATGTGCATTGCTTCGCGTGCGTTGAACTGCATCGAATATCTGATGCGATAGGCCATTGAGACGGCGTATGAGGCTTGACTTGGGTGGTCCCCTACCAACGCGTCATAAAGTGCCGCTGAACGATCCATGACCTCGTTGAACTGTTCTGCAGCACCTGCAGCATCAACAAGATCTGGTCGAGCAAAGCCGTGGTACGGAGTAAGTGGCTGCCACTCAATCGTGAGAAGACGGTGGCGTTGCATGTCTCGGAATGCGCCGTAGTCAGAAAGAACGTCGAAACGATAGTCAGTGCGTTCGAAGGCACGACCTGGCCTGTGGCGACGATTCTCACGATCACCGACGTAGTTGCGAAGAATCTCTGACTTCTCTTCGGTTGTCATCTTCTCTACCTTCGCAAGAATCTGCGATTCGGGAAGATGTGAGAATGCATAACACGCCGCCGCAACAATTTTGTTCTCGCCATCCGGATCAAAATCAACGAGAGTGACTTCTTCAACGTCTGTTGCAATGGAGTCGCCAAACAAGTTGTCGACGAGAGAATTCATGTTCGCTGTGTTTGTCGACAAGTACTCGGACCACTTGCCACCACGCTCGACGACATCGACGCGACGCAAGAAGGAAGGAATAACTTTCCTCAACTCGGTCAACATCATGTCGGCGTATACACGAGCTTCTGGCAATGGGTGTGCGCGCATGCGAAGCAACAGTTGTTCAAAAGCCTGTCCACTTCCGTAGATGCCAACGTTGGACAACGCTGATGCTGGGAGCATTCCTCGGACTGCATCGAGAGCTTTTGCTCGTGTCGCTTGGCGATACACGAAGTCGCTATCACCCTCACCTTTGGGCACTGTTGTCCGGATGTGTTGAGTGACTATTTCAGCAAGAGAACTGTACGAATCGAACATGCGATCCATATCGCCGACATAGCGGGTGCCGAATTTGCCCTCTAGGAGATCTGGGTCGCGGTAGTAGCGGTACCGACCGCCAAGACGATCGTCATATGCGATGTAGCGAGTTGATTGCTCGAGGTAGCTCATTAAGCGGCCCCACTCGAGAATCTTGGTGAGAATATTCGATGCTTGCTCACAGGCGAGGTGAACCCCACCCAACTGCGCAACTGAGTCATCGCCGTATTCAACGAAAACTTTCTCGTACAGAGATTCTGCGCGATCAACGCCCACAGTTGCATCAACAGCCTGATCGCCCTTGATCTCGAGATCGTTAACGAACTCATCCAGGAAGAGGCGGCGCAAGCTACGTGGACTGCGGCTGTAACGCGCGAACAGGGCTCCCTTCACAACCTCAGGAAGGTTGACAAGCGCAAAAACTGGCTGGTCAAGGTTCGTAAAATACCGACGAAGAATGTCGGATTCAGTATCAGTAAATTCCTCAGGAACGTAGACCGTCACAGTTTTTTAGCCTAGGAGTTAGGCGTGGTCTGCCTAGGGATACCGCCTAGAGCACATCTCGGCTTGCATTTGTACGGGCAAACTCTTCAGAAATCGCCTTCTGCTGCTCAGGAGAAGTCCAGTAATCAATCGCAGTCATCGCCATGGCTTTGGCCCCGTCAATGACCGCTTGATCTGCTTGAGGTGACCGTGAGGCTTTTTCGAAGGCGGTTGTGTGGATGGCAGTTCCTGCCGGCGCGGAAGAAATCATCGGGTGAATCGAAGGAACAAGATGGCTGATGTTGCCCATGTCTGTGCTTCCCACCACGCGATGGCCTTTTGTTCCTGGCACAGTCACTTCTCTACCGATCCGCGCGGCGTTGCTGATGTACAACGCAGAAATGTTGTTGTTCGTCACCATGTCGGCATACGGATTCTGATCCCACTGATGACGCACCGAGCAACCACAAGCGTGAGCACCGGATTCAAGAGCGGCGAGAACTCGTGGCTTTAACTCTTGAAGTGATGACATAGTGTCGGAACGGACGTACCACTCTGTCGCGGCATCATGCGGAACGATGTTCGGCTTGCTACCTCCACGCACAAATATGCCGTGAACTCGTTCTGTAGGAAGAATGTGCTGACGAAGCGCTGAGACCGCCATGTATCCGAGAACTGCCGCATCCAGTGCGTTTTTGCCCTTCTCAGGTGCTGCTGCCGCGTGTGCCGCTTCCCCGTCGTATTCAACAAGTAACTGCTGAAGCGCGATTGCATCGATAGTTGTCAGATCAGCATCTGCGGAATGCACCATCATCGCGATGTCGACACCCAGAAGAGCGCCATTGCGTGCCATGACTAGTTTTCCGCCGCCACCCTCTTCTGCGGGAGTGCCAAGATAGCGAAGACGGCCCCCTGCGTCTGCTGCAACGGCAGACAAGCCAATCGCTGCACCCAAGCCAGCAGTAGCGATGATGTTGTGTCCACACCCATGTCCGATGACAGGCAGTGCGTCATATTCACTCATGACGCAGACAGTGGGTCCAGAACCGCTGTCTCCGACAAAACCAGTCTCACAACCGAAGACATCTCTTTCGGTCACGAGACCATGTTGGTTTGCTAAACGGACAAGTAATTCAGAAGCAAGAAACTCTTCGTAGTTGAGCTCAGGATTCTCATGAATTGTGTGGCTTGCCTCCACCAGGTCTTGAGCGATGGAGTCAATTTTTCGGCACGCACGTTCCTTGAGTGTCTCAATGTCGGAAGTCACTACATGACCTCGTGTCGAAGAACAATCTTTCCGAGTTGTTCCCCTTTTTCAAGACGCGCGAGTGCTGTCTCGTACTCTGACAATGGATGGACGGAATCAACTGCAATCGGTAAGCCCTGCTCAACGAGCGCAAGAAGTTGGTCGAACTCTTCGTAACTTCCCATTGTTGAACCAATGATTTCGTACTGCTTGAAGAACAAACGTGGAAGATTGATCTCTACTTTCGGACCCGATGTGCCGCCACACACGACCATGCGTCCACCTGGTGCGAGCGAACGCATCGATTTATCCCATGTCGCTGGACCGACGCTTTCGATCACAACATCTGCTTCGACATCCCACCGATCAGCTGATGTGTCAATCACCGCATCAGCTCCCATGACTTTGGCTTGCACACGCTTCGCCTCATCACGACTTGTTGCGATAACAGTTGCTCCCATCCATTTCGCAATCGACAATGCTGCACTCGATACGCCAGAACCAACGCCAACAATGAGAGCGGTTTCACCTGCACGGAGGCGCGCACGATTCAGCATTCGCAGAGCAGTGAGATACGCCAGTGGAAACGCCGCGCAATCTTCCCATGAACGACTCTGTGGTCTCAGCCGAACATTTCGCGCGGGAGCGATTGCGTAGGTTCCATGACCGCCTTTGCAATGCTCACCCCAAATCATGAAACCAGGTCCCATTGGTGAATTGTTTCCGTACTTGATGATTTCATCCACTGGTGAAACACCCGGGTTGACGACTACTTCGTCACCCACAGAAAGAGTCGTCACTGCTGAACCCACGGCATCAACGATTCCGGCAGTGTCACACCCCGGCACATGCGGCAGAGGTGGCTTTGGCATCCCACGCGTCACCCATAAATCCATGTGGTTCAGTGCGCTGGTGACCACTCTGATTCGCACTTCGTCGGGTGCTGGGGTGGGGTCTGGCAGAGAACCCCAGACATAACTGCCGGGCGATTCGTTAAGGATCCATGCTTCCATGGTTCAACCGTAGGTGACTAGACGACTATCTGCCAGTAATCAGGAACAATTGATACGGAAACTTCTATCCAGTTGGCAACAGAGACGCCGTCAATTCGAAGTTTCTCTCGTTCCCCTGATCGTTTTGCGCTGAATGTCTCAACCTGCCGAAGAGAGATGCTCGGATGTGGAACATGGGTGCCTGTGAGCGCCTTCTTCTTTGCAGTCAGACGATCTCGAAACGACATTGTTTCCGCTAATTGCATGATGTCCAATCGACCGTCGTTCGGATGAGCACGAGGAGCAAAGTTTCGGCCCGACACAATGCCTCCGTTTGTGACGCAGATGTATCGACCGGACTTCAGCGGCGAGATAAGTGACCCGACTTCAATACACGACGCTGCTGTACAGGATTTTTCCGATGCGTCCGACAACAGAATCTCTACCTGCAATGCATCCATCGGTAGCAGAGTGCATTGATCTGACTCAGAAACAAATGCAGGAGAACCAAGGGTCGCATAGATGTCACCGCCACCCACTGCGATGAAATCTTCTGAAGAACACTGGGCAATTTCAGCATCGCTTGATACATGGCGAATACGTGATGGTGTGGAGATACGACTACCCCACTGCTCTCCTTTTCGAATGGTCATCCGCCCGAACCGCCCTGTGCTGCGGCCACAACACCGCGGTTAATACTGCGAGCTGCGTCTTCGGCAGTTGAACGCAAGGAATCACTCTGTGTGGTCGTGGCGATTTGTCGGAGTAGATCAATCAACTGACGCATGGAACGCACAAAATCCCCCGGCGTGAGTTCTGGGTCAAGGATTCGAGACAGAGGTTTTCCTGATGCCCAACCCGCAGTCTCATGCGCCAGTCCACCATTCGGTGCGCGGTGCAAGTGCATACCTCGTTGGCGTTGCGCTTCTTGCAAGCCTTCACTGATCTTTTCGATTCTCTTGAAACGCTGACGCACCAATTCGGATGGCCACCGAGTTGGCCCCCCGTTGTCACCACCGCGGGGCTCATAAATCAAAGTGGAGAGAACAGCGACAAGGTCATTGACTGACAGATTGTCCAGCACTCCCCGATTCATCACCTCAACAACGAGGAGATCTGATTCATGGAAGATTCCAGCAAGCGTTTCGCCCTTGTCAGTAAGAGTCCAATCATCGATGTAGCCAAGATCTTCGAGAAGCTCGACAACGTCCATGAATCGTGCACCCACCGAACCGGCACGATGTCGCGTGCTTGATTCCATTTGTTCAATTTCCTTGCGGAGACGACGAATATTCTTCGATGACACGGGTGAATCGGCAATTCGAGGTCCATTGTTCTCTTCAATGGCTCGTCCGACTGTTTCGTCAATTCGGGCTTTCACCAACCGAGCCGCTGACTCCTTGATGAATTCTGTTCGCGCAGGTTCAAAAGGAACAGGAAGGTCAACGTGTCCCGCACGAACTGGTAGAGATCGGAGGTCCTTCGCCATCACATCAATGATCTTTCGAGTGGGAGTAACAACCGTGAGTCGAATGCCAGAACGACGAGCTGCTGTCGACAAAACAAGTCCTCGCCCGCGAATGTTTGAAGCGTCAAAGACGACGACGTCTCCCGGACGCAATCCACGCAGCGAAATCTCTACTTCAACGTTTGATGCCAAGAGCTCTCGATCAGTGTCGTTGAGATCCTCGTTGCTCAACTCGCTCTGTGCTTTTTCAAGGAGAGACAGTTCCTTTCGGCGCTTCTCAAGAGTGGCTTCTGATGTCACAACATCTCTGTCTGCCTGAAACTGTGCAAACGAGAGATTGAGAATGTGGTGAGCGCCATCAGTGGAGTGTCGGCGCACCATATTGACTGCCATGTTGAACGTTGGTCGGAATGCTGAGGACAATCGGAAACTGCGGCTCAGTGCCAGACCGACAACCTGATCAAAATTGACAAAAGGGTTCCACAAGGAGATTGCATGTCCGATGTCGTCGAGGCCACGCCGTCCAGCCCGGCCAGTCAACTGAGTGAACTCAGATGCTCGTAAAAGTTGATGATGTTCTCCGGTGTACTTCGTTAACTTTTCAATGACAACAGCTCGTGCGGGCATATTGATTCCGACAGCAAGTGTTTCTGTGGCGAAAACAACTTTGACAAGACCCTTGACGAAGCATTCCTCAACTGCTTCTTTGAACATCGGAATCATTCCTGCGTGATGGCAGGAGATTCCCGTTCCGATGTCGTCGAGGAAATAGTGATACTCCAAAGCAGTTCTGTCATCTTCGGTGAGCGACTCACAATGACGTTCCACAATCTCGCGGATTTGGTTCTCCTCTTCGGCAGTCGTCAAGACCATGCCGGCACGCATGCATGAAGTAACTGCATCTTCGCATTGGGCGCGACTGAAGATGAACACAATCGCTGGCAACATGTTGTTCTCTTCGAGAAGCTCAATGATCTCAGGGCGCGTTGGGGGTGTGAAGCGACGAACTTTCTTCTGATGCCCTCCACCTCGTTGTGGCCCTGGCCGCCCACCGGCAAGTAAGCGTTGAACGTGTGCGTTTGGTTCTCCATTGATGACCGTGTGGTACATCTCTGTGCGCCCAGACGAATTATTATGCAACGCAAAATGATTCGTTAACTCGATTGGTCGCGTTGTCTCCACAACAACATCAGTACGACCGCGAACTGTCGAAAGCCATTCACCTACCTCATCGGCATTTGAGACTGTCGCCGAGAGGCACACCAATTGCACTTCGGGATCCAACTGAATGATGACTTCTTCCCAAACGGGGCCGCGATATGCATCCTGTAGATAATGAACTTCGTCCAGAATCACAACGCCGAGGTTGTCGAGACGCGACGATGAGGCATAGATCATGTTGCGCAACACTTCGGTTGTCATGACAACAACTGGTGCTTCCGCATTAATGGCGTTGTCGCCTGTAATCAGTCCGACATTGCGAGCGCCGTATAACTCTCCTAGGTCTCGAAACTTCTGATTCGACAACGCCTTGATGGGGGTTGTGTAGAAAGCCCGGAGACCCGCTGAACATGCCCTCGCTATTCCGTATTCGGCAATCAATGTCTTTCCGGATCCAGTTGGAGCTGCCACAAGCACAGACGCATCGGCGTCAATGGACTCCATCGCCTTCACTTGAAAGGTATCTGGCTCATATTTCAGACGGGAGAGAAACTCCTCCCTCACTGTGGTCATGAGACAGCCGATGTTCGACGTCGTGTCAGAAGCCAACCAATGAGCACAGCGATCAAATAAAGGATTGTGAGAGGGACTGCGAGCGCCATCATGCTGAATGGGTCACCAGAAGGTGTGATGACTGCCGCCGCGACAAAGATCCCCAAGATTGCAAATCGCCATTGTTTAATCAGTGTCTTTGGGCGAACTGCACCGACCAGTTGCAAAAAGACGATGAGAACAGGGCTTAGGAAACCAATGCCAAAAGCCAGCATCATGAGAACCACAAGAGACACATACTTCGTAATTTGATAACTCTGTGTGACATCAGTGCCTGACCACGTGATGAGAAATTCCAATGCCTTATTCAGAGTCCAGTACGCCAGGGAGCAACCAACGATGAACAAAACAATGGACGACGCGATAAATGGACCGGCGTATTGCTTTTCTTTGCGCGACAGTGCGGGAACAATGAAGCGCCATATCTGCCACAACACAATCGGCAGTGCGAGAACGAGACCACCGTACGCACATATGCGCATACGAGCAGAGAATCCATCAAGGGGTCCCAATGCAAACAATGACCCATCGCATTTGAATTCAGGTCTTTGGTTGCACAAATCTCGGTACGGCTTTGTGAGAAAATTCTTCACAGGGTCGTACAGAGCAAGAATGACAATGGTGCTGACAGCGACAGCAAGCAGGCTTCGAATGATACGTGTGCGCAATTCGCGTAGGTGCTCCATCAGGGGCATCACTGTTTCTGGTGGTGACGAGGAATTATTCATCTGTCGTCTCTGATGTTTCAGATGGAATTGCTTCAAGTTCTTCTGGTGTCAAGGACTGCGCCTGTTCAGGGCGCATCGGTGGTGTTGGCTCTAGGTCAACCTGCCCGAATCCGGCACGAATTTCATCTGCAGTGGAGCGGAAGTCTTTTAGGGGCTCGTCGAAGGTTTCGAGCAACTCTTTCTCTAACCCCTGGGTGGCTCGACGCAGGTCTCCATAGATCTTCCCAATCTGGCGAATCACAGTGGGAAGGCGTTCGGGCCCAAGGACAACAAGACCCACAATGAGCAGGAAAACAATCTCGCTGCCACTGAAGTTGAACACCCTCTCATTGTAGAACCGCCCATCTAGTCTTCATGCGTGCAGCAGCGTCTTCCCTCTCTTGTTGATGAACCCCTGGCTTTTGCCCATCGTGGTGCTCGCGCTCATGCGCGAGAGAACACTATCGAGGCATTCCAGTTAGCCCTGAAACTGGGAGCCAACGGCCTCGAAAGCGATGTGTGGATGACGTCTGATGGAGAGGTCGTCCTTGACCATGACGGAGTTGTTCGATCTCGTGCTCGGAAAAGACTTATCTCTGATGTGACGCGACAAGGACTCCCGAGTCACATTCCTACTGTGGGCGAATTTTTTGACTCATGTGGTACGAACTTCAGCTTCAGTGTCGACATCAAAGACGAGAGAGCGACAGATGGTTTGGTCTCAGTTGCAAAGGAATGCGCTTTCGATCTCAGTCGCTTATTTGTCTGTCACTGGAAAAGTGCTGAGTGTTTCGCAATTCGAGATCGTCATCACGACGTCAAAGTCGTGGACTCGACTCGCCTTCAACGTCTCAAAGATGGACCAGAGATGCGTGCTGCGTTACTCGCAAACAAAGGCATCGATGTTCTCAACATGCACATCAGTGACTGGAACGGCGGGCTTGTCACAATGATGCATCGATTCAATGTCCAAGCTTTTGGCTGGGATGCACAATTTCCAACAGCTCTGAGCAAAGGATTGCTGATGGGTCTCGATGGAATTTACAGCGATCATGTTGATCGACTGGTGGAGTCCTACGACCAAGTCATCGGTCATGTTCCGAGGCTCTAACTAGAGCGCAGCAATACGGCTAAACGGCCACACAATGGCAAAGGCACGTCCGACAACCAAGTGTTTTGGAATAGTTCCAAAGCTGCGGCTATCAAAAGACTCGGGTCGATTGTCGCCCATCACAAACAGTTGATCTTTCGGAACCGTTATTGGCTTCATGTCAATCACTCGACAGCGTTCCACAGCATTCGGCAACGCGAGAACTTGCTTATCTAGGTACGGCTCTTCAATTTCTTTGGCATTGACAAACACTTTGCAGTTTTTGATCTCCACCGTGTCGCCTTCAATACCGATGACTCGTTTGATTAAGTCATCATGGGCAATGACCCCACCGCTCGTCGTAATGCGATCAAAGACAACGACATCCTTGCGGTGGACGTCGTGTAGGCGATACGAAAGCTTGTTCACAAGGACGCGATTGTTCTCCAACAATGTTGTCTCCATGGAAGGCCCACTGATGTAGAACTGCTGGAGGACATACACGCGGACGAGGAGAGCGGCCCCGAGGGCGATGACGACCACGAGAATCCAGTCACGAAGCACCCGACCAGGGCTCTGCCTCTGTGACTCTTCGGACAATACGTCCGATAATTCTTGGTCCGACTCTTCCATGAGGCATCAAACCTAGTTGCAAGCAGTCCGCGAAGTTGATGTGGCAAGGAATACAACCATCCCTCTCGGGGTGAAGTCGTTCAAATGGGGGCTTGCGTGTATTGTTTTGGTACCCCGAGAGGGGCCAGCCATAGAAGCCACAACGGCGACTTGACGAAGGGACTTCCCAAATGAAGGTATGGATCGACCAAGACCTGTGCACCGGTGACGGACTCTGTGAAGAGATCGCTCCCGACGTTTTCACACTTCTCGACGACGGCCTCGCTTACGTGAAGGAAGGCGACACGGTGTACGCCACCGCTAAGGGCAATGCACAGGGCGCTGATGGCCTCGCAAACTTTCCAGACAGCCGCATGGACGCAGTTGTCGAATCCGCCGAGGAATGCCCCGGCGAGTGCATCTTCATCGAAGTCTGATGCTTACGCGCCGACGAAGCGCGAAACCGTAAGAAACGCTGTATGAGCGACCATTCGATGGTCAGGTCGTACTGCCATGCCCTCAATGTGCCAGGTGCGATGAAGTACTTCCAGGGTTCGTTGATCTACCCAGCCCTTTCCCATCGACTCACGAACCTGTACTGCTTGTGTAATTGACGGCGTATACGCGACCATTAATCCACCTGGTACGAGAATTTTCTCTGCAGTGGGTGTGACGCGCCAAGGCTCCGGAAGATCAAGCATGACGCGATCAAACTCCCCCTCTGGGCAATCTTCGTAGCTATCTCCAAGGCTGACGTCATAACGAGAGAGTGCGTCTTCTCCGAGGAAGGATTTCACGTTATTCACTGCCCGATTCAGGAAGTCTTCTCGCAGTTCAAGTCCGGTGATGTGGGCTCCCCATCGAAGCATTGTCATTGAGAGTGCACCGGATCCGATACCTGTCTCGAATACGCGTGCACCTGGATAGATGTCGCCCAACATGCACATCGGTGCAAGGTCCTTGGGGTAGATCACTTGAGCGCCGCGTGGCATCTCGATGACAAAGTCCTCCAACGTCGGCCGAAGAACGATGTATTTCGCACCCTTTGTGGTTTCGGCAACGATGCCTGGTTTCTTTCCGATGATGCTCGTGTGGGGAACGAAGCCAGAGTGGCTGTGAAACTCACCTTCAACATTTAATGTGACCAGATATCGGCGCTTCTTTGAGTCGATGAAAAGGGCTTTTTCACCATCGAGAAAAATAGGACTCATTGCGGAGCGCCTCCGTTCTTTTGAATACTGATGTACAGGGATTCGCCTCGTTTGAGGGCAATGCGAGATGCTTTGTTATTCAAGCGTTGGTGTATCCAGCGAAGAACAGTGAGAAGGAAGAGAAGACGGCGAACCCACAGTCGCTTTGCGGACTGACCACTGAGAATCTTTCGAGCACCCCAGGAAAAGAGGGTGAACATGAATTAGAACCTACGAAATTCAACGCGTGATCCGCTCTTGCGCCCACCGCGACGACCGAACAAATACGCCAGCAGAACGATCACCGCACCGGCGGCACTACCGATTGCAACCATGGACTGCTTTTTGTCGGCTGCACGACCTTGAATGTCGGCTTGCAGTGCGCGAAACTTGGTCTCAAGGTCCTCGCGGGACACACGTGGAGTATCAGACATGGTTATTCCCCTTTCGCCAGGCTTCTCTGGGAAATTCGACTGAAGGACAGCCACACGAGAAGCGAGATAACGATCAATGTGAAGAAGTAATGCAGAAATGACCAAGAACCGTCGAGTGTGGTTCCGCCAAGGTCTTGACTCAATCGCAGTACTGCAAGAGCAAGGAAAACCATGGAAAGCCCGAGCGAGCTAGCGGCTGCAGTGCCCATACCGAGCCATCGAGCAGCGCCCTTGAGTGGCCCCAAGGTCTCTTGCCGCGCATAGGACTTAACGGACTCGACGAGGTCTGTGACCTGGTCAGTCGGCGTCAGACGCTTGCGGAAAGGAGGAGGCTTCACCATGGACGAATCATCCTACGCCAGAGTGCGCAAGTTATCCACAGGCTGATTACGGGGCTAGTTGGTCCGCTCTGGGCGTTGATTTGGCCTTATTCAGAGCATCGCCCAGCGCGTCCCACAAGGGCCGGTACGCAGTCTTGTTGTCAATACCGCTGGCGTTCATGATGAAAGCAAAGACCACTGGCTGACCGCCTTCAACGGGCAGATATCCCACGAGAGACTTGACTCCCGACAGAGTCCCGGTCTTACCAAGGAGACGACCATTCATCGGAGAATCTTCGAACGCCGATGTCAGTGTCCCTGTGGTTCCTGCAATAGCCAGCAAAGGAGCCAACTGAGCCGCTTGCGAGTTCAAGAGGGCCATAAATGACTGACACGACGCTTGGTTTGAACCCGAGAGACCAGAACCGTCAGCAAGAGACGGAAGTGGAGTGATTTTCTTGTCAGCGAAATACTGCTTCACTACTTCGAGACCTGCAGCAGACGAACCGGACTTCAACTTGTTGAAGCCGATTTCTTTCAAGACCATCTCTGCAGTGTTGTTATCGCTGTTGACGAGCATCTCACGAAGAACAAGCGGAAGCGGTGATGAAGAAATCGTCGTGACGGGAGTTGCATCGCTCGGAAGAGAAGCATCATGACGGACTGTTCCCGTGACAGACACTCCCCGTGCAATCAGCATTGTTCGCAACTCTGACGCCGCAGCAAGTGCCGGGTCGTCTGGCTTAACGGGCTCCCCGACGACTACTCCGTCGTTAACGAGCAAAGCACCTAGCGGGCCCGATTCAGTGAAACGAAATTCTGTTGGCCAAATGTCCACGAAGCGCTTATCGTCGTAACGAGAATCAATTCCTACAATCGAACCTGAGACCGTTCGGATGCCCGTTGCGACAATCTGATCGGCCAGTGTCTCCAAGGACGTTCCGTTGAAGGTCTTGTACTTTTCCGTTGCAACGTATTCGTTACGAACAATGACCGGATCCCCACCGCCAACAAAGAACAAATCAGTAACGACACCCGGTTGAGCAGTCTTTGTCGCGAGAATCTCTGTCTTGTACGTGAATGAGCTCCCGAGAACTTCAAGCGCTGTTGCTGCTGTCAGTACTTTCACAGCAGATGCAGGAATCAATAGCTTCTCGCCTCGCACATTGGCCAATGACTGACCCAACCATTCGACAGTGAGACAGCCGGCTGATGGAACTCGATTTTGTAGTCCAGTTAATGAACGACGTAAACCGCCAAGTCGTGTGTCGTTCGACAATGTGTTTGGCGTCCGACGTGCTGACAGCACTGAAAACTTCGGTTGTTGTGCAATGGAGCCACTCTCAACCGGAGTCACACGTGTTGCGAGTGAAGACGTGACGAAATAGCCAGAAGCGAGTACCAACGCGCCAATGACTCCGGCGCTCAGAACAACCTTGACAGGGTCCTTGGCGCGGCGTCTCCCCGAGGACGATGACTTCTTAACGAGCCACTCCTGTGTGAACTGCGTAACGATAGAGATGACCGAGTGCCGCTACTGCCCTGTTACCGCTTGCGTAACACAGTCGACCTGATTCACGAACAGCGACAACTCCTGCGTTCTCTGGATCTGCAACCGCTAACTCAGTTGCGACGAGAATTGGCTTGCCTGTTCGAAGTGACAACTCATGTGCTGCTTGCGCAAATCGCGCATCTTGACGCTCGTGATACTCAACAATGCGTTCAAGACCGTGGTCTGGATGGAATCGTCCTTCTCGCATGAGACGGGCCTGGTTGGCTTGAATTCCGAGGCCAAGATAAATCACTGCATCAACTTCTGGGTGCGATGCAATCATCTCCATAACTTCAGGAATGGTGTCACGCGTTTCGCCACCGGCACAGTCAACGGGATTATTGCGACTCCATCGTGGTGGAAGCTTTGTATCAATCTGCTTTTGAAGGTCAGCCGGGAGTTCCATGAGTTCAAGAGAACCGTCTCGCGCGATTGCATCGCTCGTCACGACTCCCCACCCACCAGCTGTGGTCAAGATGATGACCTTCGGTCCCTTCGGAAGAGGCTGTGTTGCGAATGTCGCAGCAGCTTCAAACGCTTCTTCCACTGTTGCTGCGCGTGAGATGCCACCTGCTCGACATGCGCCGTCGAAGATGGAATCGTTTGCAGCCAAAGCACCTGTGTGGCTTGCAGCTGCGCGCGCGCCATTTTCTGTTGCACCGCCCTTGACTAATACGACAGGCTTCTTCTTCGCTGCCTGAGAAAGTCTCTTCATCAGGCCCGCTCCGTCGCTGATGCCTTCGACATATGCAAGCGATACACGTGTCGCATCGTCTGTTCCGTACCACTCGATGAGATCTGCAACCCCGAGCGCCGCCGCATTGCCAGCTGAAACTGCGCGACTAATTCCCACACCGGTCTGTCGTGCATAGTTGAGGAAGCTGGAAACAAAGTTGCCACTCTGACTTGCAACTGCGATTGCACCTGCTGGTGGATAAGGAGCAACAATTTGTGCACACAGATGTGCAGGTGTTGACACCACGCCCTGACCGTTTGGTCCTGCAAGCAGAATTCCCAACTCGTCTGCAAGTGCAATGAGTTCATCTTCCAACTTGCGCCCTTCATCGCCGGCTTCTCCGTAACCCGCCGATGTGAGAAAGGCTGCCTTCACACCTTTCTGTGCACAAGCACGCAACAAATCTGGATTCGCTGAAGCAGGAGTGCATACGAATACGAGGTCAATCTGTCCATCGGGAAGCGAAGCAATGTCAGCAACAGTCTTAATTCCGAGTACTTCTTCGCCCTGAAGATTCGTCCCAAAAACAGCACCGTTGTATCCGCTCGCAAGAATGTTGTGGAGAGATACAAAACCGAACTTGCCTGGGTGAGTTGATGCCCCGGTGACAAGCACGCCACGTGGCTCAAACAGGGCCATGAACTGCTCCTGCGAGTAGGCAGGCCGAACAGTCCCCTCGTTTGTGGAGCGTTGACCTAATTCGACTAGAGCATCGACAGCAACAATCGAGCCATCACTTTTCACGATGAGTGGATTGATATCGACAGAGACAATGTCTGTTCGATCAGCAGCAACGGCTGAGAGTCCCATCAGGCATGCAACGACCTGATCAACGTTGACAGCGGTCTCACCGCGGAACTCTTCCAAGAGTCCTTGCATGCGCAGTGACTTCACCATGTCGAGTGCAATCTCTTTCGTCAGCGGAGCTGGTCTGAAAGCAACGTCCTTAATGACTTCCGCCATGATGCCTCCGACGCCCAGCATCACTGTCGGGCCGAACTGCTGGTCAACGAGAAGTCCGGCGATCAACTCGCGTGAGCCAGAGACCATGGGGGCCACGAGCACATGAACTTCACCGTCGTCGGCCGTGGCTGCTGCAAAAAGCTCTGTTGCGGCTTTCTCCACCGCTGATGCGTCCGACAAACGAAGACGAACGAGGCCGCGCTCTGTCTTGTGGGCAATCTTGTCCCCACCAAGTTTTGCAACAACGGGATACCCCAACTGATGGGCGGCTTCCACTGCATCTGCAGCGGTAAAGACTTTAAGTTCAGCGGCGAAAGGCACGCCATACGCCGCGAGCAATTCCTTTGAGGCTGCTTCGGACAAGGTGGAAGAACTATGAGTTGACACGGCTACATACCGTAGTCAATACCCCGTGCAAAGAACGGCTGAATGACTATCGAGTCGTGTGCGCCCCAATGAGGGAGGCAATATCGGCAGGCATTTCTCCAATTACCAAGTGTCCAGCTGGAAGTTCCACCAGGGTGGATTCGCGCACTTGCGAAGCAATGTGTCGAGACTTTGAGATATCCACCCACCGATCTTGCTGCCCTCCAATGACCAAACACGGGGAAGAAATGAGGGGCAAGTCGGATTCGATGTCAATCCGGATGTCTAGCTCGAGATGAGCATCTGACCCTGGTTGCACAGTTGCAGCGGCCATTGCCACAGCGCCTTCCCACATTGGCTCAATGACGGCGATTGTCTCTGGTGTGTAGCCATCAACCAATGCATATCGAATGAAGAGATCTGGTCCGATTGAAATCAATCGACGCCATAGATCGAAAGTTCCTCGCATGCGCGCATCGCTTTGAGACCAGCCACACAGCGACGTCACAGAAAGAACGCTTGAAGGGTGTTGAGCAGCCATGTGAAGAGCACACACTGCTCCGAGCGAATAACCAACGACATGGAAAGTGCTGTGTCCTAGATGGGTCATCAGCGCGAGGGCGTCAATGATGATTTCATCTAGGTCCAATGGAGAAGTTGGCATGCTTGACTCGCCAGAACCGGGGAATTCAAAGACAATCCACGTGCGCTCTTCTGCACAAGCATCGCGCACTTGGTCCCATGCGTTCCCTGTCTGCGTCGTTCCGTGAAAAGCGAGGATTGCAGGTCCAGTACCGTTGACGTTGTAACCAATATTGCGACCGTGATGTTCGAAAACTGCCATGCCCCGACGGTAGACGATGGAGCGATTACCTACGAACGAAGAAGCGCAGACCGAAAGAATTGAATGACGTGCTCTTGATGATCAGAGATGTTCTTTGTGTTCATCGCATTGTCATCAATCAGCCCATCAACAAATGGAGAATCAGAGAAATACGTCAAAATGGCGCCGTATCCGGTGATGAGAAGGTGACGTGCATCAAGTCGTGTGAAGACACCCGCATCCATCTGGCCTTCCAAATATGTGACGGCATTGTCAAAGAAAGGTCGCAGAACACCTGAAAGATCGATTCCCAAGTGAATCCCGCCGTCAAGAGCTTCTCGTCTCATGATTCGCACATAGTCCGGCGTTTCAGCAAACAGATCAAGACAGGCTCGAAGAACTAGTTCTGCTTTGTCCCACCCGGTGGCCGGCACAGCAATTGCCTCATCGAGTCGCTCCATCCAGTCAGATAACAGCCGTTCGAAGACATCTCCGTACAGAGTTTCCTTGCTCGCAAAGTGGTGCAAGAGGCTGGGGCGCCGAATGCCGACGCCCGCAGCGATGTCATTCAACGATGTGCCCTCATAGCCCTTTTCCGCAAAGCACTTCAGGGCTTCATCAAGAATCTGATCCCGAGTTGACGGGGAAGACTCAGAACTTGTTGCATTGGACACCGTGACAAGATATCGGCTCCACTGCCTACCTACCAGTAGGTAGTGAGTTATGGTTCAGTCATGAATTCGATTCTGTCCTCAATCCTCGTGGCGGTCATCGCGGCTGCCGTCGTCACCACGGTCGCCAACACGTGTACGACTGTGTACCTTCACCGTGGGTTGAGTCACCGAGCGCTGACACTGCGTCCATCGGTTGCGTGGGTGTTTCGAGCGTTGATCTGGCTGACAACAGGAATCAAACCAAAAGAGTGGGTTGCGGTTCACCGTAAGCACCATGCATTTACCGATTCTGAAGGTGACCCACACTCCCCTGTGTTGCTGGGTTGGAAACGTGTCCAAAAAGGCAATGTGATGTTGTATCGGGAGGCTCTCGCAGACAAGAGCATCATTGATAAGTACGCAAGGGATCTTCCCGACGACAAATGGGATCGCATGTTCTTTGGACACAACAAGACGGGTCTTGTCACTGGAATCATCATTTTGATGGTTGTGCTTGGTCCGTGGACTGGTCTGCTGGCCGCATTCATTCACGCCAACGTTTATCTTGCGGTCAATGCAGGCGTGAACGCATTGGGTCATCACTTTGGGCGTCGTCCATATGCAAATCAGGCAACGAATCTTCAGTGGCTTGCATTTCTCACAATGGGTGAAGGTCTGCATAACAATCACCATGCAGCACCATCCTCGCCACGTCTGTCTCACAAGCGGGGCCAGATCGATCCCGGCTGGTGGGTCATCAGCACTCTTAAGACATTCCGATTAGCGACACTTCGTTTCAACGATGTGAGGCTGTCACGCGCAGCACGCACTGGCGCTGCATAGAACACAACTACTCTGACACCATGACGGTTGTCGTTACCTGTGATCACTTCTTTGATGGAGACACATTGCATGGCCCTCGTCGACTGACGTATGTCGACGGCGTCGTCACATCAATTGAGCCTTTTCAAGGTTCGGCTGATCACCACCTTCTCTCTCCAGGCTTTGTCGATATTCAGATGAATGGCTTCGAGCAATGGGATGTTGCTCGGGGTACTCAAAACGATTTGCATGATTTAGGTGTTCGTCTGCAACAACTGGGTACAACCACCTGGTTGGGGACCATCACGACTGCGCCGTTGGAATCACTCTCGAAATCACTTGCAACTATTGATAGTGCTGCAACATCCTCGGAGATTCCTGGCTTTGCTGGAGTACACGTAGAGGGCCCGTTCTTAGGTCAAGCGCCAGGAGCCCATAATCCAGATTGGATCATCGCTTTCGACAAAGAATGGATTCAAGGGCTCTCGTCTTCTGTTCGATTGGTGACGCTGGCTGCCGAGCAAGAGCATGTTGGCGAAGCTGTTGCCCTTCTTCGTAACCAAAACATCGCCGTTTCCATTGGCCACTCTCGACCCACCCTTTCGCAATGGAGCGAATGTAGACAATCCGGTGCTCAACTCGTCACACACCTTTTTAATGGCATGAGTGGAGTACATCATCGCGATGATGGCCTTGCACTGATGGCTCTTAATGACTCCGAGGTTTTCGCCGGACTCATTGGTGACCTAGTCCATGTTTCACCGCAGGCCATTTTTCTTGCATTCACGGTCAAGGGAGATGGTCGTATCTGTCTTGTTTCAGACTCGGTGGGCTGGACTTCGCAGTGGGCACAAAAGAGAAACATCAGTATTCGTGACGGTTCTCCTCGATTGCCAGATGGCACTCTGGCCGGTAGCTCAACCCCGCTGGCCGAGTGCGTGCGAAGAATTGTGACGGATGCAGGCGTCTCCCTTGAACAAGCGCTTCGTGCCGCAACGTCCTCCCCTGCTGATGCGGTCGGTCTCAAAGGAGTCGGACGACTTGTGGTTGGACAACCGGCAGATTTTGTGGCGCTCGATGACTCGCTCTGCGTGACGAGGACATGGAGCCGATTAGTGTCTCTACGTGGCTAACAAACTGACTGCAGAACAAGATCAACTGGCGATTGCCCTTATTCGTGGCCTGGCCCTCGATGCTCCCCTGAAAGCAAAGAGTGGTCATCAGGGAACCGCAATGTCACTGGCTCCTCTTGCGCATGTTCTCTACAGCCGAATTCTGCAGCACGACCCATCGCAGCCCCAATGGCTCAATAGAGACCGATTCATCTTGTCGAATGGTCACGCGTCGATTCTCCAGTACGCACTTTTGTATCTCGGCGGATGGGGTCTTTCTTTGGATGACCTCAAGAACTTTCGTCAGTGGGATTCGGCAACGCCTGGTCACCCTGAGGTAGGTCACACGGCTGGTGTTGAGGTCACAACAGGTCCCTTAGGTCAGGGTTTTGCGAATGCTGTTGGAATGGCAATCGCAGAAAGTCATCTTCGTTCTGTCCATGGTGCCGATGCTGTTGATCACCACACATATGTCATTGTCGGAGACGGATGTTTGATGGAAGGTGTCAGCCACGAAGCTGCATCATTGGCAGGTCACCTCAAGTTGGATCACCTCGTGTGTGTTTTTGATGACAACAAGATCACGATTGATGGCTCAACAGATCTGACATGCAGTGACGATGTTCCCGCTCGATTCCGTTCCTATGGATGGAATGTGATTGAGGCTGGTGAAATCGCAGAGGATTGCGACGCGTTGGAGTCAGTACTTCTTGCGGCAAAGAATCATTCCGGTGCTCCGACAATGATTGTGCTGCGCACGCACATCGGCTTCCCGTCACCAGAGATGACCGATAAGCACGAAGCCCATGGCAACCCGTTCACTGCTGAGCTTGTCACCTCTGTCAAAAAGGTTATGGGAATTCCCGACGAGCCATTCTGGGCACCAGAAGATCTCGTTGCTTCCTACCGCTCACATGTTCTCTCTCGCGGCAGTGCATCACGCATTGCTTGGGAGTCATCAATTTCTCCTGCTGCAAAGAAGAAGCTCGACGATCAGCAATCAACTGTTGATGTCAAAACCCTTACTGCTGCCCTGCCCGTTTATGACGCTTCGACGAACCTCGCAACACGTCAAGCTTTTCAAAAGGTTATTGAAGCAACCGATGATGTCCTTCCACACGTGATTGCCGGTGCCGCTGACCTCACTGGGAACACTGGTGCCAAGTTGTCGGCTGCAACGGGGTATTCGTCATCGAACCCATCAGGTAAGCAGGTGTATTACGGCATCCGTGAGCACGCAATGGGTGCGGCAATGGTCGGCATGGCTCTTCACGGAGGCGTCATTCCGGTCGGTGGAACTTTCTTTGTATTCGCCGATTACATGCGACCATCCATTCGCCTTGCGGCTCTCTCAGGCGCACGTTGTGTGTTTGTATTCAGTCACGACTCTGTCGGAGTCGGAGAAGACGGTCCTACGCACCAACCGATTGAACATTTGTCTTCCTTGCGGTCAATTCCTGGTTTACAGGTCATTCGACCAGCTGACCCGAATGAGACCGCTCATGCATGGCTCACTGCTGTTACTCACGATGGTCCGACGGCCATCATTCTCAGCCGTCAGAACGTTCCGTCCGTTACCGATGGTTCTGCTGTGCAGCCAGGTGCTGCAATCATCAAGAAGGCATCATCACCGGTTGCAACAGTTATCGGAACAGGCTCTGAAGTCGGCACAGCACTAGAGGCGTCGGTTCTCCTCGAAGCAGACGGAATTGCTGTGAATGTTGTGTCTCTCCCTTCATGGGAACGATTCCTTTCGTTGCCTGCTTCTGAAAGAGAAGCAATCATTCCTACGTCTCTTCCGAGAATCAGTGTCGAAGCCGGATCGACTTTCGGTTGGACAGCAATCGCAACACACAGCGTTGGCATCGACCGTTTCGGAGCGAGCGCTCCGGGCAATGTCGTGATGGAGAAGTTGGGCATTTCTGCGAGCAACGTTGCTGCCACCGTCAAGAGGGCAATCGCGTAGTGAGCGAGATTCTGCTTCGCACGTACTCGGAACATGGACAGAGTCCGTGGCTCGATAACTTGCAACGCAGTTACATCACGTCGGGGAAGCTTGCCGAGCTCATTGCAGCCGGAGTGCGTGGATTGACATCAAATCCCACCATCTTTCAGAAGGCCATTCAGGGATCAGCAGATTACGACGATCAATTTTCCTCTGAGATTCGCCAGGGCGCTTCTCCGCTAGATGCTTATTGGTCTCTCGTGACCAAAGACATCAACGACGCGCTTGATGTCTTTTCTGGACTATATGAATCATCGGAGGGCGTTGATGGCTTCGTCAGTGTTGAGGTGGACCCGCGTTTGGCCCGTGACGGTGACAGAACACTGACTGCAGCTCGGGAGCTTCACGAAAGAATCAATCGATCGAACGTCATGATCAAGATTCCCGCAACGAAGGAAGGTCTTCCAGCAATCCGACAGATGATTGCCGAAGGACGCAGTGTCAACGTCACTCTCATCTTCAGTCTTGATCGTTATCAAGAGGTGATGGATGCGTATG
>WLGW01000049.1 GCA_009703055.1 Actinomycetota bacterium | reverse complement strand
GGAATCTGATCGAATCCGTACAGTGCACCGGCGAGTGCACCCGTCACTGCACCCACCGTGTCGGCATCATCGCCCAGGTTCACTGCAGTGGTCACCGCTTCTTCAAAACTTGACGTGTTGCGCAGCGCCCACACAGCTTGTGCAAGACAGATCAATGACAGACCATTTGACATCTCACCAGCATCTTCAGGAGTCCAATCACCTGTCAGAAAATTCTCAAATGCATTCCTTCGTGACGGTCCGACATTGGCATGAACGCGTCCGAGGACTTCTTCGACGTCCAGCCCAGAAATAAGTCGGTACATGATGTCTGCGGCAACCAATGCGCTGTTGCCAGCCCAACCGTCGTAATGAGTGAGATGCGACTGTGAGACCGCCACCCCTTGCACCCAAACGGAATCGCGCCCGATTCCTGCAAGCGCAACAGGAGCAACCCGCATCACCGATCCATTTCCAGCGGTCTTTCCTGTCTCTTCATGCACAGTGCGAGCTGCTGTTAAGAAATTGGGAAGTGCCAACGCTGCGCGTGTTCCGTTTCCAATATCGGTCGCACCATGGCTCCATGCCACAAAGTGGTTCCAAGTACCTTCAGCGTCATAATCACGGCCGGCTGCAAGCATTGCCTCGGATAGTGCCAATGCCATCTGCGTATCGTCAGTGAATTCGCCCGGCGCCCAATCGAATGCACCGCCACCGATCATCTCGCCCCGGCCTTCAAGCACAGGATTGGGAAACGTTGATCGATAGAGCCCTGCTGGGCGGAACTCAAATGGAGCACCTAATGCGTCTCCAACAGCTAGTCCGATAAGACAACCCACTCCAGCATTGAGCTGTTTTTTAGAAAGGGTCGGGTGGCTTTTGCCGCTGAAGAATTGGGTCATGTACGGGGTCTCCTGTCGAAGTTTTTCGCCCCGCAGGGCCTGCGGGGCTGAGGAGTATACATTCTTTAGTTTTTTCGGTTTCTGGACATTCCGAGAGAGCAAAACCCTTTATTTTCAACGAGTTTCACTACGAGATGCAGTCAGTCCATTTTCTCATGCTCCAAATAATCGCCCGTATCAGAGTCCCTCCACATCCAGAAATTTAGGAGTCTCGCCGTGTGTGGAGTAACTCATACTTCACTGGGCCAAATGTAGAGTGCCCCTTGTGAAAATGAACAAGAGCCGTCGAGTTGTCATGAGTTTCGCCGTCGGAAGCATTCTGATGACTCAGCTCATCAGCGGGACGACAGCCTCCGGTGCCTCTGCGAAGACTCATGCCAACGATTCAAGTTTTCGGCAAGAAATAGTGGCCGTCGAGAAAACCTCCGCCACGACGAACACGATTCTTGCTGATGTTGTCAAACGAATGGAACCAGCTCTGACCCATTTCCTCTCGACTTATAGTTTCACGCAACTTAATTCCACTGAAACACTTCTGGAGAATAAGTACAGATCAAAAGGTTTGACAATTGACTGGAACATTTCACCTGATGCAAAGCTGTTCGTTGTCGTCAAATTGAGTCGCAAAACCTATTGCTATCGCGGCACAGGCTCTTACCGCATCAAGTTGGTGAAGTCATCGCGGTGTAAATAGATAAAACTCCTGTTTCTCAGTGAGTTTCCCTATGCAATTGAATCCGCAAAGGTTTCTGATTCGCGGTGACATGGGCGCAATTGTGCATATCTCAAAGAACTAAGGTTTTGACTAAATGCGCTACAGCACTTTCAGAATAGGACAGCAAAATGGGAAAGTTCACCGTCACTCGAAATGATTTTCAAATACATATCAATGCTCCGGTTGATGATGTGTACCAGATGCTCCAACGCTCATCATCGTCATGGCCTTGGAAGTCACAGTGGCACCAAGATCTTGCGTCCGGAGAGAGACTGTTCATGGTGAAAGGCCACTTCCTGAAAGACAACGCTGCGGCAGCAGAGTGCGAAATCATTCATTCAGCAGAAGGTGGTGCAGTCATCCAAGTTGCTGGATCACGCGGAAATCTCATGGAGAACATTGGCGGCAATGTATTCAATGTTGGGGTTGCAAGATTTCAGAAGAAAGTAATGGAACAACTCGAAAAGAGCCTCCGAGAGATGTGAGATCTCTGACAGAGGAAAGCTTTCTTCCGTCACAACAAGAACTATGGAGCTGACTCATGAATAACAGAATCTGCAAAGTGTGTGGCCAATCATTTTTTCAAACAGCTCAAGGAAACACCACCCTGTTTGACAGAATCCCCGGCGGAGAACGCTGTAGCGCTTGCGGCCGAGCCCAGAATTGGTTTGGCACTGCGAAACAGCCTGATTGGTGGCCTGAAAAACTAAAGACAACAGACTCTGTCCAGCGTCAATGGAGATGGACACACTGGTCAGCGAGTCTTGGAGTCGCTGTTGTGTTGCTTTTCGTTTCGATCAACATCATTAATAGTTTTATTGATGCGGACTTCAGTGGACCAAAAGAAACTTGGGTTGTTCCGGATATGACTGGCATGAATCTGCAGTCGGCACAAGACTGCCTCCAGGAACTTGGATTCTGGAAACTTGATGATCAGCCAGCTCCCGGAGAATCACGTCTTCAGATCAACGACAGCAATTGGACCGTGACTGATCAGAACGTGCAAGGAGAAGTTGAGTCAACTGACGTTTCGATTGTCCTCTATGCACGCAATACAGGCGGCGACGGCGGACGAGCGTGTCCATAGGCCTCGCATAGCCTGAGGCAACTCTGCGCTTCACGACATCAGCTCATCTCAACAATTTGAGTCAGTGAGAGGTACTTCAATACTCTTCACAAATGAGAAGAATTCGTCGGGTTCCCATTTTGGTAATTGCTAGCTGCCTCTTTTTCCAATTCAGCATCAATTCGGTGGCCAGTGCAAATAACTCAAGCCCTTCCGACTCGTCTTCGCCCACCACATCTTTCGAACCTGAGTCCACAACCACTCTTCCTCCCTCACCTCTAAAAGCAAGCGACATCGTCCTGATTTCGAAGATAAAAACAAAGGACCCTGTGGTCTTCATCACGATTGATGATGGGGCAACGGTTTCGAAGAATCTTGCTCGTTTATTGGACAAACAACAAGTCCCTGTCACCACCTTTGCGATGCCAGAAATGATCTGGCGCGAACGGAAGTGGTACCGCGCTCGCCAGAACATGACGTTTGAAAATCACACCAATAGCCATGCGTACATGACCACGATCACCCCTCGTCAACAGCGCAACGAACTATGTGTTGCCAACAAACTCATTAAGCAAATCATCGGAGAACGACCGATCATGTATCGGCCCCCTCGTGGCAGTTGGAGTGAAGAGAACCGGGTCGCAATGGCGAAGTGCGGACTCAAGTATGCGGTCCTATGGAGCGTTGTGATCGAGAAGGATGTACCCCAAAACATCATGTTTCGAAAAGGCGACATCATCCTGTTTCACTACATTCCTTCGCTTCCAGATGCACTGAAGATTGTTCTTGAGAAACTGAAAAAACAAGGCCTAGAACCGGCTCTACTCAGGGATTACCTGAAATAGGATTTCACTCTCCGCTGTATGTGTAGGTGTTGCGGTCAGCAACAAATAGTTCGCGCTGAGAGTCCCAGTAAAGATCTACATTGTCCGCTTGGTACCCGTAGTAGCCCGACGGATAGTCACGGAAAGACAGCGTTTTGGATTCCGGGTCGTACATAAAGGACTCTCCAGATTGGCCGACAGTTCCATCCAGATATTCAAATCGCTCCCAATGCCATTCTCCTCCTCGACTGGAGAGAACTCCCCCTGCAGCATGATTGAGCCCCATATCTTTTTCATTGAACTCGACGAGAAAATCCACAATCCCATCTTCATTGAAGTCGTAACTTGTCACGACGTTGGCCCCGAAATTTGAACGAGGTTCAAAGAAATCAATACTGACTGGGCGATCCACGATTGATGCAGACACGTCGTTCCAGACTTTTCCATCCCAACGCCAGAACGTAAAGGTTCCGACTGACGTTACGTTGCCAAACCTTTTATCGCGGAGAATGACCGCAAAAATCCCATCATGACTGATGGAAAGTCTCGAATAGTCAATCGCCTTCACGCGCTTTGCCAAGGCTTCCAACTCGATCTGAGGGTTGATTGCCTTGGATGCCAGGGTTGTCGACGATGGGATTGTTGTATCCGACGAGTTTGCACCTCCTTGGCTAGTGCAGGCTCCAAGAAGTGCCGTTGCAAAAAGCAACCCGATACATCTTTTTGTTTTCTTCATAACTATTCACTTTTTATAGCACAATAGAAATGTGACTTCTCTATCTTCGATACGCAAGACAGTTCAGCTATTCAGCGCCGGATTGATTGTTGTGTTTGCATCTGCCTGTAGCTCTTCTTCCAATAGCTCCGACACAATTGAACCCAATTCCATCACAACTATCGCAACGAAAGTTACTGGCGAACCTGTCACTGATTTCAATGCAATCTTCGAAGCTCGCGCTGCAATTGACCACTCATACCTCTCTGTCGATAAGGACGGAATCTATGGAGTAATGGTGGGCAAGAATTTTGATTTCATGCAGTACATGTCGACAGGTTGGACCTCAATCACATCAACTGTGCAGGGCATCGTTTCTGACTCGAAGGGCCAAAGCATTGATGGCGTTCTGGTGGAAAAAGCAATGACCGTTACCACTCGTGATTACACCGGAGATCGGGAAAGTGATTTTCTCATCCGTTTTGGTTCTGGATTTTCCAAATACGGCGCTCTTGCTAACTCAAGAAATGGAGTTATTGAGCTCAAACCATTTTGTCTTACAAATCCATCCAAGGATCGCCCTGGGGAAATCCGAGTATTTGTAGTTGAGAATCTTGAGTTCAACGATCAATACAAGATTCTTGAAGGCACCGACTACGGCACGAGTGGAAGCTCACTTCGAGAGTACTGGCGATGGAGCCGGAAGAACGGTTGCTTCAAAATCACAGCAAGCATGCGCTAGTAGAACATCAATATGTGAGCGATCATTTTTTATGTTCGCTGAGTTTTCACTACTAGTCCTCAATCAGCAATCTATTCGAGACATCAATTAGTACTTCAATAGCTTGCTTTGCAGTACGGTCACCGTAGGAAATATGAGAGGAATCTACCGAGTGCTTTATCAGTTCTCGTAATGAATCTCGATTGCTGCGAAGTGCTTCATCAAGTGAAGCAACGAGATCCCCTAAGCCATTATTGACCAATAACTCTCCTTCGCCACGAAGGTATTCAATTGCTGAGCGCTGTCCTTCATTATCAAGAAATTCACTCCCAACAAGCAGTCCCAAGACAATTTGACTTATGCCGCCATGAATGCGAGGCACGATAAACATTTCGACTTGATCAGTAAGTCTTCTGCAAAAGGAAACACGGATAATCCGATCTTCATCGGAAATTCTCACCTCTCGGTCCAGCATTTGTACAAGAAGATAACCAGCAAGTAGATACCGATCCTCTTGTCCAATCACTTCTGAAAATGGACGAATTCGGTTTTTTAGAAATTCTGCTTGCTCATTCCTCAACTGAGGATGAGAAAAACCCCACATTGTTAGTTCCGCCATCGTTGACCGCAATGCTGATTTTTGAAATGAGCTTTCTTGTTCTGGAGATTCCGAAAGTACAAAGCTGAGCAACTTCGAAAGAGACTGAAACAAGTGAAAGTCACTCGGAGAAGAATTCTCCAATTCTCTCAATAGCCAATACCCATTAGAGATCGCTCGAGCGTTGGGACCTTGCGATTGCAAGAAGAATGGCTGATTCTCAAATAGATCATGTAATAAGCAGATCTCAACTGTCGCCGTTGGAAGAAAGTCAGAAATGATTTCAGCTACGTCCTGCACCCAGGCAGATCCTGTTGCTCCCCAAGATCGAGTAATGAGATACACCTTTTCTGGAGTTCCCAACATTTCTTCTAAATATCTTGTGACCTTCTCCCGACTGATAAGAAGGCCCGCTCGCATCATTTGACGGTTTGCAGAGCGGAGAAAAATATCTGGCAAGTCAGAAAACGGCGAATAAGAAGCATCCGAATCAAACCAATCGAGAAGATTCGGTTCTACATCTTGTATTCGCGACCAAGCCAGAATGTCCGGGTAGACGTCTTTACACATTCCCAAAAAAGTGACTCCGAACACTTCTGAAAGAGCATCTAGGTAAACCAATTTCTCCGAGGAGATCCCTGAGTTGCCTAGTGTGTCCAAGGCCTCTTTCCCGAGGCCACCCAGTCCTATAAATACCTGCCGGTTTTCCAATTCAGATTTCATCGACCAATGCCCCCTGCAAATTTCTCTCTCATTAATGTAAAGCCCGTTTAGAAAGTGAATAATCAGTTCCTTTATAAAACCCAGTCAAAGTCTTACGTGTGTGGCATGTTGAGAACATGAAAATTTCTCGCTTGCTTGTTTCGGCCGTTGCAATTCTTAGCCTTGGCGCCTGCAGTAGTTCCTCCAGTGCAGATACAACAACTACAACACTTGCGCCGACCACCACGACAATGGCGCTACCAGATTGCTCTCAAGATGCATTAGACGCAGCTGTAGGAGAACGAGAAACCTACATCATCGGATGTTCTTCTAACTGGGCTGCACTTCAGCCGCGATCATGGGAATGTGGCGAACATTGCTACGCATTTATCTACAAGTGGGATCAAGCCAAATGGAATCTCACATTGAAGTGCGACCAATACTCGGCTCTCTCAGCAGAGGGTTACTGCACCGGCATGACTGGTCAGATTCGAGATGCAAATTACACAGAGAATATTGCTGAGTTCCCACCGAAGGACGTTGCGTGCCAAATCTGGGCAAAAAGCGTGTACCAGGAATTTGAGAAGAACACTGGCTGTTAGTCAGTAACGCGAGTCTTCAGCCGCCGCGTTTCACGGCGGCGTCCACTTCTTTCACAATCGCATTCACAAAGCTCGATACTGACGCTGGTGGGTTCATCTTCACGCACACATCAAGCTGCTTCTTGGCTAGTGATGCCTGCTCTAGGAAACGGAAATACACAATGCCCAAGAAGCAATGTGCATCGGGATACTCCGGGTCAACCTCTTGGGCCTTTATCAAGTCACTCACCGCAGTGATTAGCGCGAGTTGTTTCACATCACCCGTGGCATTGCGCGCTGTCAGCGTCAACAACCAACTGCGATACGTGAGCGCCTCAACATTGTCGGGCTCCAGTTTCAACACGTCGCTATACAACTCAATGGCCTTCGAAGGGTCCACAAAGTTCAACTGTCGAGCAGTTGACAACAACACGGCAGTGCTTTGCTCAATGCCGCCCGTTGCAGACTCCCCTGGCAAACGCTGCCCCGAGAACTGCGCCACCGACACACCGCTACCCACTGCAAGAAGAAGAACAGCCACAATGGACACCACACGCTTACGTAACGGAGTCGCGCGCAACGGTTGGCGCTTCGCGATGCCTTCTAGTTCACGTGTAATTGCTGCCGTGCGCGACACATATCCATCACGCAATGTTTCATAGTCAGCGTCATCAATGTCGCCCGCTTCACGCTCACGTTCAAGATCTCGCAACGAGTTCAGCAAGAACCGCTGTTCATCGCGCAGTTCGTCAGACATCACACGTTCTCATCGTCAGTGGGGTCAACGCCCACTTCATCAGCCAACAGTTTGTTCACCAATGCAAAGTCATCGCCGGTAGCGCCAGCAGAGTTCTGCCTGCGCCACTTCCGAAATGCCATCGCAAGCCCTGCCACTGCACACACCAACACGGCGATGGGCAATACCCACACCAAGGAATCAAGCCCTGTAGCACGTGGCACCAACAGAATCTGAGCGTTGAACGACTGCGCAATGCTGCCGATGATTTCCGTATCGGACTTCTCGCCTGCTGCTACCTCGCGCGCAACTTGTTTGCGAATTGCTTCTGCGGCTGATGCACGCGACACAAAAACGCTTTCGCCGTCACAGGTGGGGCATGCAACACGCTTTGTGATCGCATCAATGCGATCACCCTGTGTCAATGGGCCTGTGTCGCGCGTGGTGCCCACAGCCAACAAGCTCACTGTGATCAGAGCCATCAGCATCCACATCGGCCACGACTTCAGCTTCTTCACGACTGCCCCGCATACTGACGCTTGAGTTCATCGACTCGAGTCGTGAGGAAGCCCTCGGTGAGTGCACCCAAGATGCGCACGCGCACATAACCATCAGGGTCCATCACCCATGTCTCAGGAACTTTCGCCACGCCGAATGCAACGGAGATTGCGCCGTCATCATCGCGCACCTTGCCCCAGTTACCACCATTACTTGCAAAGAACGCTTTCACTGCTTCGTCGGTGTCGTCGTTCACGATGGTGTACAGCTCAACAGGGTCATCGCTGCCCTTTTGTGCTTCCGCATACTTCACCAACACCGGGTGCTCTTGCCTACATGGCACACACGTGCTGTTGAAGAAGTTGAACACCACCCAACTTCCTTTGCGACGCGACAAGTCAAAGGTGCCGCCATCAATCAAGGTGCTCTTCACTGCTGGTGCAGGCTTGCCCAACAACGGCGACTCTGCCGACTCTGTGCCACCAGGGTTTGCAAACGCCAGCAACACCAAAAACGCCACCATCAATACGCCCACTGCGCCAGCAACAAAACGCACAACCGGACGCTTCTGAGGTGCGCCCGTTTCTTCGGCTTCAAGCATCGGTGTGTCGCTCATGCATCCACCGCTTCAGGAACACGAGCAGATGTCGGGTCTGTCGGGCGACGGCGTCGACCAGGGAATGCTGACAACAACGTGCCAAGACCCATGAGTCCGCCACCAATCCACAACCACATCACCATCGGCTTAATGAACACCTTGATCTTGGCGGCGTCACTCGTCACCTTCACAGGTGGTTCAAGAGTGAGATACAAGTCGTAGGCAAACGATGTCTTCACCGATGGCGTTCCGATGTTCATGCCCATCGCTTTGTACTTGCTCACTGCCGGCGCATACGCCTCACCACCATCAATGCTCACAAGCGCAGCTATCTCGGTGCGGCGATCATCGGAGGTTTCGCGGAAACCAATCAGTTCAAAGGTGTGTCCGCCATAGTTCGCAACAACGCCCTTTTTCAGCGACAACTCTTGGCTGTGTGTGTAGCTATTTGATGCAGCAAGCGCAACCGCGATGAGAATGACACCGATGTGCACCACCATG
>WLGW01000048.1 GCA_009703055.1 Actinomycetota bacterium | reverse complement strand
TTCCTGTCGTGTTTCCTACTTTACTTACGCTTGCGCTTCCGACACTCTTCATTGAGCGCAGTGATCCGCGGACAGAAACGGACGATGCAATGGGGCATGTCAATGTCGTCGATGCGGCTGAACTAGCTGACGTCGGTCCTTGATTTCCTGCCGCGTCCTGCACAGCATTTACATTTAAACGTGCAATAAGAGTTCCGGCACCAGTGCAAGTGACTGACACTGTGATTGAAGTACCAGAACTTCCTGAAGGCGAAAAGGTACAGCCCGTTGCGGTGCCACTATTGGTGAAGTCAGATGAGGACAGACCAGAAACTGTCTCGCTGAAGGTCAATGTAAACGATGACGAAAAACCATTACTTGCACCTGATGACCAAGAAGCAGCCGGTGGGGTGGTATCTGAGAGTGGAACATTAACGGAAATGGAAATTGTTCCTCCACCAAGTGTTGTTTGGGCATTTCCTGCTGAGTCCGAGAGGGAGAAGGACCCTGATGCCGTCAAAGATGAAGTTACTGATCCACCACCAGCAGTAGCAGTAGATGTGGCATTTACACGACAAGTTGTGGAGTTGGTTTGAACAATTGAGTCGATACTCGCGATGTTTGTTGTCGTGAATTGACTTGAGGACAATGTTGAACAATCGATTGCCTCATTACTTGAAATCGAGAAAGCAATCGAAGTACTAGTTGATGAAGTAGAAATTGCGGCGAGTGTAAGGTTCGGTGCCGTGGTATCCGCAATCGTCACAGTGACCGAAGACGGTGATCCACTCACTGCTGTTTGAGCATTTCCAGCAGTGTCTGATACAGAAAAACTTGAATTTCTAGTCAAGGTTGACGTTCGAGGAGTCCCAGCTACTGCTGTGGACACAGCGTTGATTGTGCACACTGACGATGAAGTCTGGACAATTGAAGTGATGGAGGAGATATTTGTGAATGTGAAATCCACTCCGCTCGATGAAGACAAAGTTGCGCAATTAATTGCTTCATTGCCAGTCAACGTGAATGAGATCGCTGTTGAGTTTGACGTTGATGAAGAAGCTGCAAGCGTCAATGTCGGAGGTGTTACGTCGACTACTGATGGCGTGTAGCGAACAATGACGACGCCATCACCTCCTTCAGACACGCTGCTTCCTGTTGTTGGTGCACCTGCACCTCCGCCGGTGTTATCGACACCATTGTTTCCAATGGTTCCCGATGAGCCATTTCCCCCACCGTGTTGGCCAATTCCCGGGGTGGATCCACCGCCACCGCCACCGCCACCGTAGAACTGTGTTGATCCCGTGATGTCACTCGAACAACCAGCACCACCGTCACCTCCAGTCGTACCGTTGCCTGCTTGCCCAATTGAACAAGCGCCGCCACCGCCACCGCCACCGGCTCCAGCACTCGCTGTATTTGATGAACTTCCGCCCGCGTAGCCAAGACCGACAGTTCCGACTCCAACACCACCAGCATTGAGTCGACCAGTGGATTTAGCGGAGGCTCCTCCTCCACTGCCACCGTTGTCATCTCCTCCAGTTGTATCGCTGGTGCTTCCCTCTCCTCCGGATTTAGCGCTCACAGTGGCTAGTCCACTGGTCGCTGGGTCAAAATAAGAAGCGGAAGTGGAACCTCCCTCATAGGGAAGCATGTGCACAGATTGTTCAGCCGAAGTGAACGCATAAGACAGTTGTTCCACAACCTGTCCTCCCCCTCCAGCACCTTTGCCTGCTGAACCGGAAAGTCCACTATCTCCGCCGCCTCCGACCAAAAGCACTCTGACTGAGGTAACACCCAATGGCTTCGTCCATGTTGTACGCGTTCCACCAGCACGAGTGAACCGAACAACACAATCAGCGCCAATGTCCGTAACTACTACACCACTGTTTGCATCACCACCAGCTCCATCGTCATAAGTGACCGAACAATCTCCATCTGTCACAACTAACGCCGATGCTTTTTGCGCAAATGGCGTGATCACTACAAGACAACCAACTAAGGCAAAGAGGACTGTGGAAAGACGAGTAATTCGAAGTGAAGAAGGCGACACGGTGTAAGTGTAGAAACACAGTCGATACCGAGATTGGAGAAAAGTTTTTCTTTTTCTCTTGTCTTGATTCAAGATGTTCACAACCAGACGGTGACACCTCAGTCATATCCCTATACAGAGGCAATGAAAAGCAACATCACGATGACGAACGCAATGCCGTTGTATTTCGCTCCGGGAGGTGTTCCCTTGGTGATCACACTCCTCTTGCGGCTCGCAACGTAACGCATGACTGGGTCGAGTGCGACCGTGAGCAAAATCAAGGGAGTGAGCCCTGGATATCGGACGTACAACACAATGAGAATCACAGCAAGAATGAGTTGAATCGCGCCCCATTGATGGAACATCGCGATGATGTTATTGCCGCCTTCCACTGATGTATCAACACCACCGATTCGTTGAGCACCGCCATCCGATGCAAACAGATGAACACAACTACGCGCAACCATCACGAACAAGAGCAGAGCTAACGCAACACGAATAAATTGGGATCCTCCATAGCTCGAAGGATCGTGTGGGAGCACCGCGCTGAAGTCAAGTTCCATCATCAAATCAATGTACTGAAGGCATTCAGCTAGGGGTGTTACGTATCAAAATATGCCCCATTCGAAGCGCGAGTGGCTGGCCATAGGTGACATAAACTACCGAGGTGGCCACTCCTCCAAAGCAAGAACGGAGTAAAGCGACCGAGCAGAACATGCTGGACGCTGCAGAAGAGTTATTGCACAACGGCAACGCCGAACAGGTCACAGTCGAGAGCGTGGTACGCCTCTCTGGAGCAACAGTCGGTTCTTTCTACGCACGTTTCGGGAACGTGGAAGGGCTGTTTGAAGCACTCCATCAGCGATATCTCACCTCTCTGTATGAATCGAAGATCTTTGAGGCACTCAACCAGAGCATTGAGCAACCCGACTTAAAGAGTGGTCTTCGTCTCGGTTGCAAAACCCTCATCGAGTTTGCCTACGAGAAGCGAAAGTTGTTTGCGTACTTCATCACGCATCCTTCAGAGGATGCAGTGATGGTCCGCCGGGTTGGGTATGAATCCATGCTCAACAATTTGAAAGCGCACCGGAGCGAGGTCGTGCACAAAGATCTCAAGCGCGCCAGCGAGCACACAACACGCTTGATCTATCAGACGATTCTGGGAGTGGTCTTTGTTGAGCCAAGCAATTTCATTGGTCGCAAAACAAGTATCAAAGAAATCGTTGACTCCACCACACAGATGGCGTACGCCTATCTAACAACTGAATCTTGAGTCCTTGAAGTAGTCCTAGCCTGCGATTGCTGATGCCACTGCGTAATACACAGGGATTCCTATCGCGATGTTGACGGGGAACGTGATTCCAAGTGCCAGGGTGAAGTATCGGCTTGGTCGCGCTTCAGGAATGGCGTAGCGAATAACCGCTGGCACCACGATGTAGCTGCCACTGGAAGCAAGTGCCGCCAACAACGTGAGATCCCCGACCGCAAGTCCCAGCGGCCAACCGATTGCGAAAGCCGCAGCAGCATTCACAAATGGGACGAAGAGTCCAAAGCAGATGAGAAATGGGCCGACATCTCGCACCTCGCGCAACTGCCGCGATACAAGCAAGCCCATCTCGAGGAGAAAGAACGCAAGCAGGCCCTTAAATATCCCCTGCGTAAATGGCGCCATTGCTTCACCGCCAGTTTTGCCACTGACTGCACCGATGACCATTGACCCGATCAGCAGCAAATGCGCACCGTCTGTAAATGCCTCATGCAAGACCTCTTTGATCGAGAGAGGTTTTCTTGACTCTTCTACCCCGCTCTCAGCGGGACTGTGCTGACCTACAGAAACTTCTGCTGGTCTATTTGTTCGCACCCATGTTGCGAGTAACACCGCCATGATGATTGCCGGCGACTCCATTATTACTAGCGCAACAGTGAGATACCCACCTGCTTCATCGCCTCTATTGACGAGAAATTGAGACGCAACGACGAATGTGACCGCACTCACGGATCCATATGTGGCTGCAATTGCTGCTGCGTCATATGCGTTGATCCGACTGCGCAAGAAGAGAAACCAGACTCCAGGAATCATTAAGGCCAACAAAACGGCTGCACCCAAAACTTTGACTGCTTCGCCTGTTAACCCTGTTTGAGAGAGTGCTTGCCCACCTTTGAAGCCAATAGCCATCAATAGATAAAGAGAGAGGAACTTTGCAATCTGTGGGGGGATCTCAAGATTTGAGCGGACGACGCCGACAAAAAGCCCCAAGAGAAAAAACAAGACTGCTGGATCGGTCAAACTCTCAAGGACTTCGCTATTCATATACCCTCCACAGGCTCTTCATTGATGTGTTCTTGGCTTTTCACCAAGCCGACGACGTCTCGAACGGTGCAGCCTTTTTCAAATCGCGATGACGACTCTGCGTCCAACAACACTCGATAACTGTTGTTGCGACCTCGACGTTCAATACGAAGAAAACCTTGTTCTTCAAGTTGATTCAGAATTCTCAGAACAGTTCTCTCTGTCACATCCAAGACAAAAGAGATCTCACGGATCGTGACCATCGGGTCTTTCACGAGAATGAGAAGAACATGTGCGTGCCGAGAAAGAAGATGGATGGACTGTGCCGCTTGATCTTCAGATGAAACTTCTTTTCTCATGGGTTACACCTCTCACACCATTGAGGATCAGCAGAATCAGTAATGGCGGCCCACTGTGCTTGCTCTTCTGTACATGCCGCGCAGCCAAAGACTTGCTCGCGAACAAGTCGTGTTTCGGTCGCGCACCAGCGACACGGCAACCCTCGGTTGACTCGGACAACACCCCAACCCGGGGTGGAACAAGTCGGACATAGCGCACGTAATCGGTTTGCGAGTTTGGAAGCAGCTGCTTCAATGTTTTCTCGGCGACTCGGGCAATGATGCGCCCTCAAATCTGTCTCAATGATCACGCGTGAATCACTCGATGCCCTTGAAACGTCTGACACCAGACATTTCAATGTGTCGAAGTCATGAATTCCTTTATGAACCAAGGAGTGAGAGCCGTCTGCTGGGCGAACAATCAGACCATGGTTGGGAAAGTCAGCCGACACCAAGAATGCATCCAGGTCATCGATCTCCGTGACGCACGCCGAACGAGCAATGATCTCATGACTACGAAATGATTCCCACACTTCGTAGTCGTCTTCGACATTGACGAATACGACGATCTCCTCATCCACCATGACTGGCAGCATCGAATCTCCGCCGATACTTCCCTCTGACGCAAGGCCCAGCTTTTCGCCGGTGGCAGTAAGGCCCAATCGCGCCTTCAGAATTGCGGTCTCAAGCGGGCCGCCCGTGCGGTCAACCTCGCCTGCAAACGTGCCGAGTGCATCGGTGTCAGCTTCGACCTCGCGCACAAGTAACCCAACAGCAGATTCCATTGCCGGAGCAATCGAGGAGATCTTCTTGTGTTTTGTGGAAAGGACTGCCCTTTTGCCTCTTAGTGGGTGACCATCAAGCACAGCCTTTTCACTTTCTCAACACATGTCCTAATTGACATGATTTAATTATCATGGTTTCCAAGACATGTCAAATGCATTGTGTATTTCCCGTACCATGACCCCATGCCTCGCAAATCCCCTGCGCCCATTCCTGCCAAGAATGAGGTCAGAAACTGGACTTTTCTGTCGAACCACGGACACGTTCTCGTGGTGATCTCGAAAAACCCAGACGTCCGTGTTGCTGAGATCGCCGACCTTGTCGGCATTGGTGAGCGTGCGGCAGTTCGCATCGTGCAAGACCTTGTTGACGGCGGTTACCTCACTCGAACAAAGATTGGCCGACGCAACTCGTATGCCATTGACTACTCACAAAGCCTTCGTCACCCCAATGAATCAGAACATGCTCTCAGTGAGATTTTTCTGAGTTTTAGCAGTTCCCAAAAGTAACGCAACCCTGAAGTTTGGTTCTATGAAAACAGTCGGACTCGTCCTCTATCCACGATTCACAGCTCTCGACATTGTCGGTCCATTCCAGACCTTGGTCGACGTTCCCGGACTCAACGTGTTTTTTGTTGCTGCTAAGAAGGGACCAGTCGTTGATCACACGGGGAAACTCACACTCGAAGCAACACACTCGTTTGATGAGATTGATTCGTTAGATGTTCTCGTCGTGCCTGGCGGAATGGCTGATCGTGACATCGATGCATCCAACGATGTCGTGCAGTTCATCAAGAAGATTCATCCGACAACGACGTGGACCACGAGCGTTTGTACCGGCTCCATCTTCTTGGCTCATGCAGGAGTCCTCAATGGACTTACTGCAACAACGCACTGGGCTTCGTACGACAGATTGCAAGCTCTCGGTGCAACCCCCACCGAACAACGGGTCGTGACCGAAGGAAAAATCATTACCGCTGCGGGAGTCTCTTCTGGAATTGATATGGGTCTTGTCTTAGTCGCATCGATGGAAGGCGAAGACATGGCAAAACTGATTCAGCTCGCAATTGAATACGACCCGCAGCCGCCTTTTGATTCTGGTGCGCCTTCAAAGGTGAGCCCTGAGTTCAAGCAATTCGCCTTGCAGATCTTCAGTAAACCCTCCTAATTGCTAGCCCCGTTCCGAGCAACAATCCATACATTCAAGAGACAACTCACATCTGCCGTTGTATCCAACACCTATCTGCGCAACTAGTATCGGAGCATGACTTCAGACGCGCGTGCCCTGCTGCTCACTTCTGCACGTAAAGAGATTGAAGAATTTGGGGTATTGGGTTTTCGTGTTTCGCGTGTCGCAACCGACGCCAATTGTTCAATCACACAGATCTATCGTTACTTTGGCAGTCGCAATGGCCTTGTTGCCCGCGCGTTGTCCGATCTGTATCAAGAGATTCTCGACGCAGCGCTCGACTCTGCAGAGAAGTACATGAGTGGTTTCCAAACAATGACCATTGACGATGTCCTTGTGATGTTCACCGGACCAAGAGAGATGGCTCAGATGTCGATGATGCCTGTTCGACTACAAATTCTTGCAGTTGCATCGACGATTCCAGAGTTAGAAGAACAACTCTCTGAAATTACTGAAAAGCAGTTTGTTCGATGGCTACGTATCATTGAAGAAGTTCGCTTCAAATTGCCAAGCGATGTCGTTCTTGATGAACGAGCTATCACTATTGACCTTGTGATGCTGATGCCTTATTACGCTCGACTATTGGGCTCTAGTGCAGTCGAAACGAATGATTATGTTGCTTGGGTACGCCACAAGCTTTTCCCTAATCAGTGACATCTTTTGGGCAATTGTCGCTGAAATCGCCGTGCTACCACTCCACGGAAACTGGTGTCACTTTCCCTCGACATGCCTCTAGTGCAAATCCTGCGTCAATGATCAGATCTTCCCGCCACGCGTGAGCTGCAATCTGAACACCCATCGGAGCACTCTCATGCTTCCCCATTGGAAATGACATTGCAGGGATTCCTAACGCTGGGATATTCAACATGTAGCGTGCGAGCTCAGCCACTGTAAACATTGCTCCTGCACCTTCACGGTCTTGACCGCGACGCATCATTGGTTCTCCAAATCCTGGCAGCACTACAAGTGGATACTCTGCAAAGAACTCATTCCATGCACGAATCACCTGGTCACGCAGCATATGAGCCTTCATAAATCCTTGCGCCGAATGGTCGACGAATGCATTCTCCCAGTCTGCAAAAACACCTGATAGTCCAGCATCGTTTGCAGCAGTCATTGCAGGGAGAAGTCCGAATGTGATGTCAATCGAAGCAAGGGAGGTCCACAGCAAGAAGAACTCATCTAACATTGGCGGAGTTCTTTCTTCCACGATGTAGCCGGCATCAGAGAGCACTCGGCCTGCTTCACGCACCGATTCTGCGACTGCGGGATGGAGTCCGAATGAGTCTTGGGTGACTAGCGCAACTTTTGTTGGAGTCGTTGGTCGCGGGAATGAGAGTGGCGCAGGAACCCAGAACGGGTCCGCCCAATTCGGGGTGTTCATTGCCGTAAATGCAGCCTCAAGATCTTCCATGGTGCGCGCAATGGGGCCGTGGGTTGCCATATTCGCAGGCATCCAACCACGCAGGTTTGCATTCGTTCCGCCGACAACCATTCGGCCCATGGTTGGTCGCAGACCAATCACACCATTGCAATACGCCGGCCACCGAAGAGAACCACCCACATCACTCCCTTGGGCAACATGGCATAGACCGGCTGCGACTGCCGCGGCAGCACCGCCACTTGAGCCTCCACATGAGATGTGCTCACCATGTGGATTCAGTGTTTCGCCGTGCAGTTCATTATCTGTATGAAGACGCATCGAAAGCGCGGGTGCATTCGTTCTTCCCATCATTGTCATGCCGGATCCCAGTAGACCTTCAACACAGGAAGCAGTCTTGAGTGACTGATTCTCGGCCATACCTCGCACACCATTGTCGTTTGCATAACCAATGTGGTCGGTATTGATCTTTGTGGTCATCGTCATCCCATTGTTCGGAGCGACAATCTTTCCGTCGTCGATGAGCTGTGCAGTGGCACGAGCATCATCAGGCTTAGAGGCAACAATGGCATTAATTTTCCCATTGACATCTTCGATTCTTTGTATCTGGGACTCAACAACTTCCCGAACGCTGATCTCTTTCTCTCGCACTAACCGGCGAACATCACCACCACTCATAAACCATGGCTGGCTACTTTCATCATGAAGTTGCATGACCATTCCCCTTCAACAGCACAACAATCGGCTCAAGTTTGATTCTGAGTGCAAGGCATCCCACTACTGGAAGTCAAAAGAGAAAAAATATTTCTATGTAGTGCGGATTGAATCCAAGATCTCTGCAACCCGGAGAGAACTCGATGTAGGGAAGACTTCTGCGCTTTCACCACGAATAGCAGCGCTCACATCTTGCACCATCAGCGCAAACGCATCATCAGGTGCGAATGTCTCCACCGTGTCGCCAATCATCAACGTGGCATCTTGCTTCCACAAAGTGAATGCTTCACCATCTCCAGTGCGCATCGCAGCTGTTGAGCCCATTACGGATATCCGCTGTTCAGGGGTCATGTCAAAAGAGCACAGTGCATCAGCGCGAATGGAACCGTTCAATATGGTCTGCACTGACGTTGTGAGGTCAATTCCGGTGGAGCCTTCTGTTCGCTCCACTGACTCAATGGAATAGTCAATCGTTTC
>WLGW01000047.1 GCA_009703055.1 Actinomycetota bacterium | reverse complement strand
TGCGTCGCACTCTTCGCGGCTGAAACCTTCAACAGTTGCGATGAGGTCGGCAGAGATGCCCTGAGGAACCATGTTGTACTGATCGCGCAAGTGGGCGTTGTTGGCGGTGAAGCCATCGACGTGCATGGGGGATGGGCGCGACATGGACTCCACGCCACCCGCGACGACGATGTCTTGCATGCCAGAGAGAACACCCATCGCTGCGAAGTTGACTGCTTGTTGACCAGAGCCACAGAAGCGGTTCAGGGTCACGCCCGGGGCCTCAATGGACCAGCCAGCATCGAGTGCGGACATACGAGCGATGTCCATGGAGTGATCGCCACTGCCAGCGCCACAACCCATGACGACGTCATCGACCTCTGCGGGGTCAAAGCCCACGCGGTCACGAAGGCCGTTGAGGACCTGGGCAAGGATGCGCTGTGGGTGCACGTTGTGCAGGGCGCCTGATTCTTTGCCCTTGCCTCGTGGTGAGCGCACTGCGTCAATAATCCAAGCTTCGCGGTCCATATTTCCTCCGATTGTGTGTGGCTACGGCAGCCAGCCTTCACGTGGACTAAACCTTATGGCACGGCATTTGGGCCGAAATCATTGGGGATGCACATGAGCCAGTTTGAGACCCTTGAGGTATCTATTTCAGGAGAAATCGGGGCCATTGAACTCAATCGACCAGCACAACTGAACGCCTTGTCGCGTCAGACTCTGCAGGACTTGGCATCGGCTGCTCGATGGTTCGATGAGCAGTCACAGGTGAAGGTCGTGGTGGTCTCGGGGCAGGGGCGCTCGTTCTCTGCTGGATTCGACCTCAATACGTTCGCTATTCCCGACCCGAACTATTCCACGCGCGATATTGCTGACATTGGCCGCTTGATGGCCGAGGCAATATTTGGAATGAATGCACTGACCATTGCAGCGATTCAAGGGAACTGCATCGGTGGAGGACTCGTTCTTGCAAACAGTTGCGACTTACGCCTTGCGGAAGAGGATGCACGTTTTGTGATTCCTGAAGTTGATCTGGGTATTCCGCTCACATGGAGTGGCATTCCACGTTTGGTGCGTGAGATTGGGCCGGCTGCAACCAAAGAACTCGTTCTCACATGTCGTCCGTTCGGCGCCGATGAAGCAAAGTCATTCGGATTCATCAACACCATTGTTCCGAAGGGAACTGTGATGACCGCTGCTCAGGAACTTGCCGAACAACTTGCCTCGAAGCCTGCGTATGCATTGCGCACCACGAAGCAGCAAGTGAATGCAGCGTTAGAAGAGATGGTGCATAGCCGCGACTATGCATCCGATGCTGACATCTTCGCGTTTGCGGTGCACGATCCTGAGAGTCGTGCCGCGAGTGCGAGATACTTGAAGTCAAAGAACAAGGGGTAAGTGATGACAAAGGTTTTTGTGCATGGCAATCCGGAAACATCGGTGATCTGGAAGCCAGTTGTTGAGTTATTGAATGATCGTCGCATCAACGACATCGTGTTGTTGTCTCCACCGGGCTTTGGCTCGCCGACCCCGAAGGACTGGGGTGGCACGGTGCGCGAGTACACGCAGTGGCTTGCTGACGAATTGAAAGCCATTGGTGGCGACATTGACTTGGTGGGTCACGACTGGGGAGCAGGACACGTGTTCCGTGTGTTGGCCGAATACCCCGGCATTGTTCGTAGCTGGGCTACTGACTGCGTGGGGCTGATGCATCGTGACTACGTGTGGCATGACGCTGCACAGGGGTGGCAAACACCTGAGGTGGGTGAGCAGATGGTGCAAGGCATGGTCGATATGGATGCCGACACGTTTGTGGCTGCATTCGGTGGTCTTGGATTCCCTGAAGACATTGCACGCGAGATGAAACAAGGAATTGATGCTGAAATGGCTCGATGCATTCTCGCGTTGTATCGCGATGCTGCTCAGCCTGCGATGCGCGCGTTGGGTAGTCGCTTTATTGAGCAGTCACCGAAGCGCGGTCTTGTCATTATCGCCGAGAACGACCACTATGCAGGTCCGCATGAGACTCATGAAGAAATCGCAACGGCTGTTGGTGCGAAGGTGCGACACCTCGAAGGGTGTGGTCACTGGTGGATGCTGGAAAAGCCCGAAGAGGCTGCCCGCATGCTTGCGGGTCACTGGATTAAGTAGCAGGACTTACGGCTGTGCGGGTGTGAGGTAGCCGCGAAGGACTTCAATCTCACCGTTCTGTGAAGTTGTAATTTCGTTGGCTAAAGCGAGTACTGCCGGGTTCTTCCCATCCTTCAGCACATCCTGAGCCATCTGAATTGCGCCTTCATGATGAGCAATCATTGCTTGGGCCCATCGACCATCAAATGCGGCGCCTCGTAATGTCCCAAGTTCTGAGAGTTCCTCGGCTGTCAACATTCCGCTCATCATGGAGGAGTGATCCACGCCTTCATCGGCGGTGAGTGGTTGTTTCCAATCGGACAACCACTGCGTCATCTGCATGATTTCCGGATCTTGAGCTGCCTTGATCTGAGTCGCAAGATCTCGGATTCCTTGGACAACTCCGATGGTGGGGTCAAGCGCAATGTCGGACATTTCGATCGCTTGTTCATGATGAGGAATCATCATTTGAGCAAACATGACGTCAGCGTCATTGAATGCTTGGCCTGTCGTGGTGTCAGAACTTGCGGTTGAAGAGCCACATGCTGCAAGTGCGATGAAGGACACGGTTGCCAATGCCATACGGAGTGTTTTCACAGTAAATCCCATTTCGTGGTTGCCTGGATGAATCTCAGACTAGTGGGCAGAAATATGAGGGTCAGGTCGGGGAGATCGCGACAAGTGTGGCAGTCAACACAATGACCAATGTCCCCATGGCGGATTCAATGAGTGTGCTGCGCATCAACTGGGCCCTCAGCCGTGAAGGACTTGGCAGTGAATCGCGAGTTTTTCTCATCAAAAGATTTCTATTTTTTGCTGCCAAGCGAAGCATGAGTACAACGATTGAAACTTTTGCGAGGAGGAGCAAACCGTGTGAAGAGGTGAAGATGGTGGTGATACCCGAGTGCAATCGAAGCAATTGAATAGCACCCGTGACGACCAAAACAATTACTGCTTTTTCTGCAAGAGATGAGAAACGTTGAAATGCCTCAAGCGCTCTGTCGTGAGGAATGTTTGGAATCACAATCAGCAGCATTGCAATCAGCCCACCAACCCAGACGGCCATAGATGTGACGTGTAGTGCATCAATAGGGATGCCGAGCCATGGCAACGATTGCGAACGTGAATGTCCGCCGTAGGCGAGCGTGATGAGAAACATTGGGACAATGAGAAAGAGATGCAACTGAGTGGATTTGTTGAGGACGCCTTCTTGTATTGACCGAAAGAGAATGGCAGCGAGTAGAACGCTTGCGATGGTCTTCGTTGCCAACATGGCGCCTGGCGTGGAACTAAAAATGCTGAAAAGCGAACTCAATGATGATTCTGAAGGCTCTTTAATGTCGTTATTGAAGACAAGGGTCTGAATGAATGATGAACCTGCAAGCAATGCCACACCGGCAATCATGAAGCGGCGACCAAGAGGCACAGTCATTGCTCCACCTGCGATAGCTAGTTCGGAGACCAACATGCCGCCAAGAAGTATGATTCCGAGGTACTGAAGCGAACGTAGGGAGACTCGAATTGGTTCCGACACTGCAGTTGCTTCACTCTCACTGATTTCTTGGAGAGGCAGTATTGTTGGTTCGGCTGGCATGAGTGTTGTAGGGGTCTGGCTGTCAATTGAACCGGGCACGGTGGGGTTGGAAACTGAAGCCTGAACTACGAAGCCCACACGACCAGAGACAATGTGTCCGTCGACGCCAACCAATCTCCAGCGTGTGGTCACGGATCCTGCTAGTCCGGTTGGAAGAGTAAAAACAATGACTGAGTCGGAACTTCCATGAATGAATTGCGTGAGAGGCGTGCGTGTTCCGTCACTAGTGATGACTTCTCCTGATACAGAGTTGAGTGGAACTGATTTAGCAAAGCTCACTGACCATGTCGTAGGGGCAGTTGCAAGGGTGTCGCCGTTCTTGGGCGAGCTGTCTATTTGGTTGTTGTGAGCGAGTGCCACATTGCTGGTGAAGAAGGACAGAGAGACAACTGCGGAAAAGACCGTTACGGCAAAAAGGAAGAGGCGGCGAGTCAACATGGGAATGATGGCGAAACTGCACGATCGCTGCTCAAAAGGTATCAGTCAGTCGCCAAAGTTCTCCGTCGTGGGTCGCTGTTCTTTGCAGTGCATGGGCTTGCGGGTCACTGGATCAAGTGACAGGCTTGCTAGATGAGTGATGTTGTGAAGCCCAAGCGTGGTGGTCCTCGTTCAAGTGTTGATTGGTCGGAGACCCAGCCCTACAAGCGCATTTCTGTGGCAAAAGTGTCACCCGCAATTGGTGCCGTTGTGAGTGGTGTGCAGTTGGCTGATATTGACGACGAGACATACTCAGAGATTCGCCGTGCGCTCAATGAGAACTGCGCAATCTTCTTTCGTGATCAGCACATGACGCCAGAACAACACATTGCTTTCGGTCGTCGCTTTGGTGATCTTGATATTCACCCAGCGGCTGCCAACAGCACTGGGCACGAAGAGATTCTCGTGATTGCAGCAGATGAGAATTCGAGTCGCGCAAACGGCGAGGCCTGGCACAGCGATGTGTCGTGCGAGCCACAGCCACCACTCGGCAGCATTCTGTATATGAAGGAAATTCCTCCGGTGGGTGGCGACACGTTGTTCGCCAGCATGTATGCCGCGTATGACGCATTAAGTGACCGCATGAAGGAATACCTGCACGGTCTTGTGGCAGTGCACGATGGCAATCACGTGTACAAAGGTTTGTATCAAGGTGTGGCCGACAAGCCCAGTTACCCGATGGCAAAGCACCCGATTGTTCGCACACATCCAGAAACTGGTCGTTTGAGCTTGTTTGTGAATCGTTCCTTCACTACTCACATCGTGGGCATTCCGAAAGATGAGAGCGACGCCATTCTTGGCTACTTGTTTGATCACGTGGAACACCCCAACTTCCAAACACGTTTTGTGTGGGAAGAGAACTCGGTGGCGTTCTGGGATAACCGTTCTGCGCAGCACCGCGCGATTTGGGACTACTGGCCGCACCGCCGATACGGACACCGTGTCACGGTGAAGGGTGATACGCCCGTCTGACTTACACCGTGTAAGACGCTTCGTTGGAGCAGATTATTTGCTGTACGCAGTAACGATGGGCGCAAGTTCGGTGGGTGTTGCGCCGTGCATGATCACGCCATCACATCCCAATGCGAACTGATTGCGAATAGCGGCAACACATTGATCGGGTGTTCCAGTGGCTGACGGTGCGAGCCATTCTTCGGGAATCAGGGGAGCGACTCGTTCTAAGTCTTCGGTCGTTCCTTTGGCGTCCAGTGCCCCGGGGAATGTGCGAACAAACTCATCTTCGCGGAAGCGCTTCAACACGGCAGGGTCCCACTTGTTGGTGCGCACCATGAGGTCGCCGTATGCCTGCAAGTACGTGGCAAGCCGGCCCACAGTTTTCTTCAATCGCAGTGCAGGGTCGATGTGGTCACCAATTGTTGCGAAGCACGACCACACCTTCACTGAATCAGGATCACGTCCGGCTTCTTCTGCAGACCGTTTCACTGTTTGCACAGCGTGTTGTGTGGTCTCGTCGGTGAAGAACGTATGCAGAATCACGTTGTCATACGCGCGCCCTGCCATCTTGAGTGTCTGATCGCCGAACACAGTGATGCTGAGGGGGATATCGAGACGGAAGTCGGGGTCAAGGCGCAACACGGGGTACGTGCCGGTGATGTCGGTGTGGCCCAACACGGTTTCGCCGTTCCACAGACGGCGCATGAGGTGAGCGAATTGCTCCATCGAATCTGTGGTGGCCATCGGCATGCCGTAGGCCTTGAACATGGCTTCGATTCCGCGACCCAAACCAAGGCTGAAGCGGCCTTCTGACAACAAATGCAACGTGCTGGCCCAGGACGCAGTGACAAGGGGGTGACGCGTGGTGTGGTTGGTGGCGGCCGTGATGACGTTGATGCTGCTGGTAGCGGCAACGGCGGCACCGGTGAGGGCTCCCGCTTCCTTGATGTTGAAGCGCTCGGAGATGAAGGCTGTGCCAAGACCGAGCTCTTCTGCATGTGCAAGTTCACCCAGCATGTCGCGAGGCGATTTCGGTGCCCCAGCCAATGTGTAGAAGCCAAGTTCGGGGTGGGCCGGTGTTGCGCTCATGTGGTGAGAGTAGTGCCTACGCCCACTAGGTTCTCATCCAAAGGGGAACACATGAATCGCATTGAAATTGAGACCAAACTGAACGACGACCGCACCTGGTTGTTGAACACCTACACACAACTCTCGGAGACGCAGTTGTTTGGTGATCTCACACCGAGCGAGCATGACCCTTCGAACTTCTGGTCAGCTCTTGACCATCTCGCACACCTTGCTCTCATTGAGCGCAACTTCGCCAGCATGATTCGCAAGCACATCGCCGGAGAGAAGAACCCTGTAGGGCTCACGCATGACAAGTCGGGTACCCCTCGTACGCGCGATCAGATCATGGCCTCGGTGCATGCGATGACAGAGGAGTGGCAGTTAGAACATCACGGCAAGTCGCTCGAAGAAGTGGTGGCATTGGGTGCGAGTGCACGCGCTGTCACATTGCAATTACTGAGTGAACTGTCGGATGAACAACTCGAAGAAAAACTTCCCGGTGCACCATGGGCTGATGGCACCATCGGTGGTGTGTTGGCAGCGAATGCAGACCATGGTCGCATGCATTGGAAGTGGGCCAAAGACGCTGGAGTGCATGAGCACTAATGAGTGATGCATCACATGAGGTGACTCTCTCGGAAGGCTTGGCAACTACTCGCTCTATTCGTCGGTATTTGCCCGAGCCGATTCCCGAAGATGTTCTGCGTGACATCTTGTTTGGCGCGACCCGTGCACCAAGCGGCTCCAACCGCCAACCATTTCGCTTCATGGTGTTTACTGACACGGAAAAGTCCAAACAAGTGAAAGCCCTGATTGCTCAAGGTGCACAGACCTTGTGGAATTTCAAACGTGCGAATGATGGCTATGACGCTGGGTCGGGCTCTGAAGAGAATTCACCAAAGACACGTATGGCCAACACGATGGAGAACTATGTAGAGAACTTTGCAGAAGTTCCTGTACTTGTTCTCGCAATTCTTCTTCGGTATCGCGATCCGAATCCGATGGAAGGCGCATCGGTGTATCCGGCATGTCAGAACGTGTTGTTGGCTGCACGCGCCAAGGGGTACGGAGGTGTCCTCACGGGCTTCCACGGATACGTCACCAAAGAACTGCATGAACTTCTGCAGTTTCCCGAGAACGCATTCATCGCCGCCACCATCACCCTGGGTAAGCCCGCTGGTTCACATGGCCCCGTGCGTCGTGTACCCATGAATCAATTGGTCTATGGCGATACATGGGGCGAAGGCGCGTCGTGGGCCATTGACCCCGACGGGACTGCGGTGATGAAGGGTCGATGACCTAATCTCTCTGCAGTACTTCAATGAGCCCGAGGAGGCGCCATGACACACGACATGACACTGCAAAACCTGTTTTCCGTGAAGGGCAAAGTTGCCCTCGTCACCGGTGGCTCACGAGGCATTGGCGAGATGATCGCAGCAGCTCTTTTGGCCAACGGCGCCAAGGTGTACATCTCAGCTCGCAAGGCACAGGCATGCGATGAAGCGGCGCAGCGCCTCATGGCGAACTACGGCGGCGAGTGCATCTCCATCCCCGCAAACGTTGCAGAGATTGATGGCATTGAAGGTCTCGTTGCAGAAATCTCCAAGCGCGAGAAGCATCTCGACATCCTGATCAACAATGCAGGTGTTTCCTGGGGTGCTCCCATTGATGACTTCCCAGAAATTGGTTGGGACAAAGTCATGGACACCAACGTCAAGGGCGTGTTCTTCCTGACACAGAAGTTGCTTCCACTGATGACAGCTCGCTCGACCACCGATGATCCGTCACGCATCGTGAACATTGGTTCTATCGACGGCATCGGAACTCCATCATTTGAGACGTACTCGTATGGTCCATCGAAGGCTGCAGTGCACGCGCTCACCAAGGTGTTGGCTGTGAAGCTTCGCTCGCGCAACATCATCGTGAACGCAATTGCTCCCGGACCATTCCCCACATGGATGCTCTCCACGGGTGTGGGCACAGGCGGCGACGTCGAAGGAACCGACTGGGATTCAGTGGGCGCTTTGAACCCGAGCAAGCGCGTCGGCACACCTGAAGACATCGGTGGCCTTGCATTGTTCTTGTGCTCACGCGCAGGTGCATTCACCGTGGGTGAAGTCATCACCTGTGACGGTGGCTCACTTCTGAAGTAATCACTCCATCGACTTGCGGTCGCGCTTCTTTTCGCCATCGCGTCGCTTGGTTTCGAGTCGTCGTTCAACAGACCCACGAGTGGGTTTTGTCTTCTTGCGTTTCGCAGGCGGTGGGGCGGCGGCCTTGTCGAGAATCTCTGCCAACTGTTCCAGACAGTTGCGTCTGTTTTGCCATTGACTCCGTGTTGTCTGATTCGTGACAGTCACTGTTTCGCCGAGTGCAGCAATAATGCGCGCTCGTGCAGCATTACTGCATTCCATGTCGGCAACGGCAACAGTGAGCGACGCCTTCGTTGATGTCTTGTTGACGTTTTGGCCACCGGCACCCCCAGAACGCGCAAACCCCCACTGCATAACAGTGGGGGCAATGCGGATCCCGCGCTGAGTGCGGAGATCGTCGTCTGGTGTCACACCTTAAGTATGACTCGTGAACTAGTTGACGCGACGCTCGCGACCCGCCCAGTACGGCTCACGAAGGTCCTTCTTGAGAACCTTGCCGCTTGGGTTACGAGGAAGGACATCAATCCACTGCACTTGCGTCGGGCACTTGAAACGTGCGAGGCGCTCGCGTGAGAATTCGATGATCTCGTCTTCGGTGACGTCCACACCAGGAGTCTTCACAACAACTGCAAGAGCTGTTTCGCCCCACTTTTCGTGAGGAATACCGATAACTGCAACGTCGGCGATGCCGGGGTGCGACATGAGAACATTCTCAACTTCTGCGGGGTACACGTTCTCGCCACCCGAGACAATCATGTCCTTCACGCGGTCGTGGATGTACACGTAGCCGTCAGCATCGACATAACCAGCGTCGCCAGACTTGAACCAACCATCGGCGTCAATTGCCTTTGCGGTTTCGTCAGGGCGCTTCCAGTATCCGAGCATGTTCTGTGCAGTACGAATCCAGATTTCACCGACTTCGCCTGTTTCACAGTCGCGGTTGTTGTCGTTGTC
>WLGW01000046.1 GCA_009703055.1 Actinomycetota bacterium | reverse complement strand
GGGATCATTTTTGCCCTGTTGCGCCTTGCCACCACTCGGGCCAGGAAACTGCCACCGCCCGAGGACTCGGCATCGGAAACTACGCCGTCAGACGTTTCCGAGTAATCGACGCTCCCAGCGAGGCCAATCTGCCCACAATGTCGTCGTACCCACGGTCAATGTGGAAAACATCGCCGATTTCTGTGCTTCCTGATGCTGCGAGCCCTGCCACAACGAGTGCAGCTCCGGCACGAATATCAGGGGCCACCACAGGTGCACCCACCAGGTGCTCAACACCTCTCACAGATGCATGGTGGCCATCGATGGTGATGTCAGCGCCCAGCTTGCTGAGCTCTTCGACATAGCGGAAGCGGCCCGGATACAAGTTCTCGGTCACGATGCCCACACCCTGCGCCACGGACAACATTGCAACAATCAACGGCTTGTAGTCAGTTGCCACACCGGGATACGGAAGTGTCGCAACATTGATTGCAGTGAGTCGGTCTGGCGCTGTTGCTGTAATGCCATCAGGTGAGATATCAAAAGCGATTCCCATGTCTGTAAACCGGGACAACATCATGCCCATGTGTTCAGCAACGGCACGAGCAACGTGCACTGTTCCTCCGCACATTGCAACAGCGGCAACATAGGTCGCGGCTTGCACACGGTCGGTCACCACTTCATGCGTCACGGACTGCAATGTTGCATGCTCAACGCCAGTCACGATGAGGGTTGAAGTTCCAATTCCTTCAATGCGGCATCCCATTTTCCGAAGCATGTTGCACAAGTCAACAATCTCGGGCTCGCGGGCTGCATTACGAATAGTTGTGACACCACTGGCGACAACGGCTGCCATCACAATGTTTTCGGTTGCACCAACACTGGGGAAATCAAAATCAATATCGGCACCCTGCAAACGAGATGCACGACCAATGATTCCGTCAGCAGTGACATCAAACGTTGCACCCATCGCTTCGAGTCCACGCAGATGCATATCAATCGGTCGTCCACCAAAGTCGTCACCACCGGGCAACGCAATATCAATCTCTCCGCATCGACCCAGCAGTGGCCCGACCAAGTTGACTGAGGCTCGAATGCGATCGGCCAATTCAAAGGGTGCGACGGGAGTGATGGCACCACTGTTCACAATCTCAATGTGCTGACCCACCTCGCCAGCAGGCGCTGGATGGAACGTAATGCGTAGACCGACAGCCGTGAGAAGGTCGGCCATGATGTCCACATCGACAATGACAGGGGCATTCGTCAAGAGATAGCGACCGTCGGCAAGCAGCGTGGCGGCCATCAGTTTCAATACTGAATTCTTGGCACCCGGGACAATGACTTCACCCGCCAAGGGCCCACTATGAGAGGCGACAATGATGTCACCGACTGTGTTTGACCCTTCAGACATGGCTATCAGTATGCTCCCGCCATACCCATGAAAGGGAGGACACCCCATATGCGCCTGCCCACATGGGCTTTGCCATCAGACACACTGACCCTTCGCCAGCGACGCATCGTGCTTCTGATGGCCATGGCGTCGATGTCGGCTGCCTTCACCAACACCCTCTTCACACAAACTGTCGCCTATGCCGCTGACGAGTTTGGAATTGCCACGTCTGGGCAAGGCATCGGAGCTGCCGTAGTGCGTTGGGGAATTCTGATTTGTCTTCCCCTCGTTGTTCTCGCCGACAGACGCGGACGACGCCCCATGATTCTGGTCGTGGCATGGGTCGCACCAATTGTGTGCGCACTGGGTGCCATCGCTCCGTCTTTTCCTGCGCTCGTCGCGACTCAAACCATTGGACGCCCGTTAGGACTCACTCTCGACATTCTCATTGCAGTGATCGCAATTGAAGAGATGCCCAAAAACTCGCGCGCATTTGCCACTGGCCTCCTCGCGATGTTTAGCGGCTTTGGTGCAGGCACTGCCGTGATGGCACTACCTCTCGCAGACCTCGGCGAGCGTTCGTGGCGACTTGTGTATCTCATCACTCTCATCTGGCTTGGAGTTGCTGTTGCACTCACGAAGTGGCTTCCCGAATCACAACGATTCGAAAAGCAATACACCGTGTTCTCTACTCGTCACTTACGAAAACTTCCGGCATTGCGACGCAATCTCGGTCGTATCTGCACCGTTGTTTTCCTCACCAACTTGTACATCGCCACCGCCTCTATTTTTCAGAATCGTTATCTCAAGGATGCGCGTGGCTATTCCGCTCTTCTTGTTGCGCTCTTCACCATTGCAACATCACTCCCCGCCGGTCTTGGGCTTCTCGCTGGTGGGCGCATTGCCGATGAACGTGGCCGGAGAATCTTGGGTGCAACCATGGTCCCCCTCGGGGCGCTACTCATGGCTCTGTCCTTTGTCGTGAGCGGTCCCACCATGTGGTTCGTTGCCATCGCAGGCGGTCTTGCATTCGGGCTGTCCTATCCCGCAATGGCCGTGTATCGCGGCGAGCTCTTCCCCACTCATGTGCGCAGCATCGCTGGTGGCATCATCATGACCTCAGCCCTTATTGGCGGCAGTATAGGTCTTATCGGAGGCGGCTATGTGCTTGATACTGGCATCAAGTACGGCACTGTCATGTTGTGGCTGGCGCTTGGTCCCGTCATTGCATCACTCATCGTGTGGTTTCGCTACCCGGAAACTGCCCACATGGAATTGGAAGACATCGTCCCCGACGATGTCGACACACCTACAACGCGGTAATCCATTCAGCTGCTACTTCAGCAACGAGATCATCACGACGTGCAAGTTCATGGCGTGCATTTTCAATCCAGCGCCATTGCACATCGCCTGGCACGACAGCGAACGCTGACGTCAACTCATCAGGTGTTCCGAATTCATCACGTGTGCCACTGATACACACAGTCTGAGTTGTCAGTCTTGGTAGATGTTCAATGCGTAACTTGTCAGGCTTCTTTGGTGGATGCAATGGATATGACACAAGGACGAGCCCAGCAACGTGCAGTGGATCATTCTCATCGGTGATTGCCATAGAACACATCCGGCCACCCATCGAACGGCCACCAATAGCAAGCTCCGTTGTTGCAACACCTAACGACTCTGCAAAGGCACGCACTTCATCTTTCACGCACTGCACAAGAACTGGCGCTTTATCCGGAAAAGACTTTCCTGCTTTGCGATACGGGAAATCAACTCGTGCAACGGGAATCGGCGAGAGAGCGTTTTCCATTGCTAGGAGTGACGAATGAGTGGATGAAGAACCCGCCCCAGGGAACAGGACAACACCTTTCACTGAACTCACAGAGCATCCAACAAAATTCGACGGGCCTCCGAAATATCCATCATCACTTTGCTTGCGCGTTTTTCATCACCACCGTGATCAGGGTGAGCGTCACGCATGGACGCACGGAATCGACTCATCACTTCCCTCTTTGATGGCTTCACAGTGCCGCCAGGAAAACCCAACACATCAAGAGCCCACGCCCGCGGGTCAGCCAATGCCGAAACAGATGATGTTCGTGACCCTGCAAGGTACGTAATGAACGATGGCCCAATGGGTCCGCGCCATGTCAACGACTTCCGCATGACCGGAATCAAAACTGCACGCGTTGCTTCATCAAGTCGTTCTAATGCGTAGATGGACCCCAACACCTGCTGCAGTGCCGAGCCGTTGTTGTTCATTTCAAACTCAACAGAATCTCCAGCACCAACGAGGCGATGCGAGCTGTGTGTCAAACCATGACGATCGACTTGGAAACGATGACGCAGTCGAGGCTGCACCACACGACCTCCACGCTCAATCTCAGTCAGCAATCGCTGCACATCGACATGGAAATCTTCGTCCACCTCGCGGATGTGTACAGAAAGAACTGCTCCAAGAAGCAAACCACCAAACCCCGGTGCAGGGTCGACGGGCAAATACATGTACCCCAAGGACAACCGACGGGTCGGGGCAATCGGGCGCGAGTGGAAGATCTCAAGCTCGGCCAGCAACATAACAGTGACGCTATCTAGTGCACCCCGTGCGTGCAGACGACATGCGCCACACCCTTACAACAGTGCGTTCAGGAACTCTTCGGTGAAGGAGTATTCGCGAATCACATTGAGAGGGTCTCGGAAACCATGACCCTCCCCGGGCATGACTTCAAGACGAATGGAGCCCCCAGCTGCACGCACGACGTTTCGTAAGCGTTCGGAATGAATGAGTGGCACCGAATGGTCCTGATCACCATGGAAAATCAGAACGGGGACCTTTGCAATGCGATGCGCCCACTTCAGCGGTGACCTCGAATGGAGAAGTGGGTCATCAGACGAAGACGCACCGATGAGCCGCGGCATGTAGTGCGTCTCGAACGGGTCATCGCCGCGCATCAGTTCCCCAAGATCAACAACTGGATAACTGAGCACCGCACCGGCACACAAGTCAGGGTCAATGGCAATCGTGTTCAACACGGTGAGACCACCAGCACTGCCACCCATCAACACTGTTCGCTCGGGGCGATACCCAAAGACACGCTGGACATGTTGCAGAACAACATGCGAGTCAATTGAGTCCGCACTACCCCATTGACCCTCTAACGCTGCGGCGAAATCACGACTATGCCCTGTGGTGCCTCGATGATCGACAACAGCAATCGACCATCCACGCGACAACCAGTACGTCAGTCGTGGACGGAAGGTGACTTGCCATTGATCAGTGGGGCCACCATGCACCCACACAATGAGACCGAACGGCGGATGCACTGATCGATACAAGCGATACGGAACCGTGACACCGTTGTTATCAACACTATGAACAGATGGTTCAACAAGTTCTGCATCAATCTCAGGCGTGAACCACAACTCGTCAGCAGGACGAACAAGAATCGTGCGCTGAATGTTGAACACGTCTGTGGTGTCGTACACAACAACTTGTTGCGGAGTACGCGCGCCACTGCGCAATGCGCTCAATGTGTTGTCTTCCCATGACACACAACCATGAATGCCACGACCCACAAAAGCACGTTCCGTCGTCACACGGTCATACACCCACAACGATCCAAAGCCATTTTCATTCCGTGTGTACGCAACACGAGTTCCATCAGAGTTGAAACACCATGTGCGCTGCCCTGGTCCCCATGTAGGGCCTCCGTGTTCGCAGTCATCGTCAATGACGACATCGTGATCAACAACAGAATCAGCGAGGATTCGCACATTGGCAATTCCACGCGTGTCATCGATGTATCCAAAGCTGGTTCCATCGGGACTAAATCGGGGTTGCTGCACTGACACATCGGGCGTCGATGGTTCGGGGTAAATCGTGCTCTCTGTCCAGGGCATTTGTGGTCGTTGCCATTCCAGACACATTCCATCGGCGCCCGCCGCTGCGTCCATCGCAAAACCTTCTGATGCATGCACAAGCCATGGGTCGCCAGAACCGACCTTGCATCCCCACAATTCACGCCAGTCGGCGATTACAAACAAAGAACGGTTCATATAGTCAAACGCAGGAGTCGACCATGAGCGTGACGCATCAAACGGAAGGCGTTTCACTCGTACGGGGGCGTCGTCTTCAAGTGTGACTTCCACAACACCCTCCGACTTCGTCACGACGAAGACTCGGTTCCCGTCGTGATCCCAGACATGCACTCCTCCGGAGAGTCCCCGACCATTCACTGGCGCAGGTTCCAGCAAGAGGTCAACGACAACGTCTGGGGTGCTCACATTCCACATCTGCAGCCGATTGATGGCTCCCTCAAGGCCAGGCTCCGAGAGGACCCCAGACACCCATTGTCCACCGGGACGCACACGGACATCCGTAACGTCTCGACCAGACAAACAGAGGGAAAGAGGGATGTGGGGCACTGAGTCACGCTAGCCACGGCACTAGGTTGGAGTCATGCCGATACAGCGCCCCGACCGCAACCTTGCTCTCGAACTCGTCCGCACCACCGAAGCTGCCGCAATGGCTGGCTCACGCTGGGTGGGGCGTGGTGACAAAAACGGAGCCGATGGCGCTGCAGTCGACGCCATGCGTACCGTTCTGTCCACCGTCCCGATGTCAGGAATCGTGGTCATCGGTGAGGGCGAAAAAGACGACGCCCCAATGCTCTTTAACGGCGAAGAAGTTGGTGACGGCTCAGAGCCTCTCACTGACGTCGCTGTTGACCCCATCGATGGCACCTCACTCACCGCTTCCGGTCGCGGAAACGCCATTGCAGTGATCGCCGTCTCCGAGCGCGGCAGCATGTTCGATCCAGGCCCTTGTTTCTACATGGAAAAGATTGCCGTTGGTCCTGATTGCGTTGGCTCGATTGACATCACTGCGTCGCCCACCCAGAACCTCAAATGGGTTGCCAAGGCAAAGGGCGAAAGCGTTCGCGACCTCACCGTCATGATCCTTGACCGTCCGCGTCACGATGACCTCATCGAAGAAGTACGTGCATCAGGTGCGCGTATCAAGCTCATCTCTGATGGAGACATCTTCGCAGCCATTGCAACGTGTTGGCCAAAGGCTGGCGTTGACATCATGTTCGGTATCGGTGGCACCCCCGAAGGTGTTGTTGCTGCTGCAGCCCTCAAGTGCATGGGTGGCGAAATCCAAGGCCGCTTGTGGCCACGCACGGAAGACGAGCGCAAGCAAGCCACCGATGCTGGGTACAACATCGACCGCATCCTCACCACCAACGATTTGGTGCAAGGCGACAACTGCTTCTTCGCAGCAACCGGCGTGACTGATGGTGAACTTCTTGATGGCGTTCGATTTACTCCAGGTGTTGTGCACACACAAAGCCTCGTGATGCGTTCACGTAGTGGCACCGTTCGTCTCATTGATGCACAGCATCGCCTCGACAAGATTTCTCAGTTCAGCGAAATCGATTACAGCTGATCTTCTCAGGGGATTGACATAATTGTCTTTATGCTTTCTCAAGAATTGGCACCTAATGATTTTCGTTAAAAAAATTACACTTTTAGCCTTGCTATCTTTGAGTGCTTGCTCAATTCCAGAATCAACATCCACTACAACCACAACAGACCCCAATGTTGAAAATTGTTCGACAATGGTCGGCATTTGGAATGATTATCTTTTTACAACTAATTGGATTGTGGATGTATGGAATGAGAACGTTAATGGTGTTCGAGATTCGACATCGCTACTTCTTGAACTTGGCGAAATCCAAGACAAATTTCTTAATCTAGATATTCAATTGGATTCTCTGGAATCCAAACTGGCTCCCAATAGCCAACTTGCAGAACCCATACTGAGAATGAAAGAGATCACCGAAGATCCAACTACCTTCATCTCTCAATATCTTAATCCTGAGATCAAAAATATTCGGAATGGTTTCAGATCCCACCGAGAGACAACTCTTGCACTTGTTGAAGACGTTTGCTGATTCATCCTTCAATGCGGTTAGCTGCACAGCTCGTCTCATAGATGCACAACATCGCCTCGACAAGATTTCAACCTTCAGCGAAATCGATTACAACTGATTTCCAATGCAAATTAGTCAATAAAAAAGGCGCCCTTTGTAGGGCGCCTTTTTTATTTAGATCAGCTACGGCTTACGAACATTCGGATGGTGAAAATTCTGGAAGTGACAATTTAATGCGGATGATTTTTGAAAGACCAGAATCGGAAGATGCGACTTTGCTCTTCCATTGAGCAATTGAATCATTCCATGTGCCAGTGTCAGTCGATTGGCTCACGGTTACTTCGGCTCGCTGCACTCCAGCCCAGAAGATTGCCATTTGCTCGATGTCTGACTTCACGGTTTCGGGCCATTCTCCGCGCACAAGATCTTCCACCGCCTGTTGACGAGCTGAAGCTACTTCTCCGACTAGTCCGGTCAATTCATCTATTCCAGATAAATCAATTTGTGCATTGCCAATTGAATACGAGTTCTCTGTTTCACTGTAACGAGTAAGAGCACAGTTGGTCGGAGTCACTATTTCTACATACCTTTGACCGGCTTCCTCCATCGAAATCCCAGGGCTATCGGGAGCTTCCGATGTCATCGTTTCAGAGTTCACAGCAGCGGTGGAATCCGACGAGCTAGTACTACTCCCTCCACAACCCGCAACGAGTAGCAATGCAGTAACAAAGATCGAGCTAGTAAGAATTTTCTTCATCTTTTAAGTTTAGACAAATAAAATCGAGTCATTTAACAAAATAGAAAAGGCGCCCTTTGCAGGGCGCCTCTTTTATGTGCTCAATGAGGAGCAGTTCTTAGTGTGAGGAATCCAGTCCACCGGTAGCAGCGATACGTGCGTGGGTGCGACGCAATTCTGCTTCCACTTCTGCGGAGTGCTCAGTGCGCAACTGCTCTTCGAGACGAACCTTTGCTGCACGCACTGCGGCAACATCGATGTCTTCTTCAAGTTCAGCAGCATCGCTGAGGATGGTCACATGATCTGCGCCCACTTCAACGAAACCAAGGTGCACTGCAAGATTCTGGATGGTGCCATCAGCCAAGTAGATGCGCGTGTGATTCTCGGTGAGTGCACCAAGAAACGCGGCGTGACCAGGAAGGAAAGCAACCTCTCCCCCTTCGAGCGTACGTGTGATGACCTGCGTGCCTTCTCCGGAGAAAAGAACTCGCTCGGGTGACACCACCTCGACGCGCATCGTGGCGTTGGAATCAGCCATTATGCGTTCTCCTGAAGAGCCTTTGCCTTCGCGAGAACTTGCTCAACGGAACCGACGTTCAAGAATGCCTGTTCTGGCACTTCGTCAAGTTCACCGTTGATCAACGATTCGAATGACTCCACTGTCTCTGCAACAGGAACGTATTCACCCTTCACACCAGTGAAGACTTCGGCCACATAGAACGGCTGGCTGAGGAAGCGCTGCACCTTACGTGCACGAGACACGATGAGGCGGTCTTCTTCAGACAATTCGTCGAGACCAAGAATCGCAATGATGTCTTGGAGTTCCTTGTAGCGCTGGAGAATTTCCTGCACGCGACGTGCCACTGCGTAGTGACGGTCGCCCACGGTCTCTGGCGTAAGAATTGTTGACGTTGAAGCCAATGGGTCCACAGCTGGGTAGATACCCAACGATGCGATCGAACGTGAAAGTTCGGTGGTTGCATCGAGGAAGGTGAACGTGGTGAACGGAGCTGGGTCGGTGTAGTCGTCTGCAGGCACGTACACGGCCTGAAGAGAGGTAATCGAACGGCCACGTGTTGACGTAATGCGCTCCTGGAGCTGACCCATTTCGTCAGCAAGTGTTGGCTGGTAACCCACAGCTGAAGGCATACGGCCAAGAAGTGTTGACACCTCGGAACCTGCCTGCACGAAACGGAAAATGTTGTCGATGAACAACAACACGTCCTGGTTCTGCACGTCACGGAAGTACTCAGCCATTGTGAGAGCTGACAGTGCAACGCGAAGACGCACGCCAGGTGGTTCGTCCATCTGGCCGAACACTAAGGCTGCTTTTTCGAATACGCCCGACTCTTCCATTTCAAGACGAAGGTCGGTGCCTTCACGTGTGCGCTCACCAACT
>WLGW01000045.1 GCA_009703055.1 Actinomycetota bacterium | reverse complement strand
TATCGATGATGTGATTTCATCACGTCAGCTAACGGACCGCACCGGTCCAATTCGCTGATTCACATCATCGAGGGAGGGCCTTCGTGGCCAAATTTGGAGACACTGGCGAGCTGTTGAAGTGCTCGTTCTGCGGCAAGTCCCAGAAACAGGTCAAGAAACTGATCGCCGGCCCCGGTGTGTACATCTGCGATGAGTGCATCGAGCTGTGCAACGAAATCATCGAAGAAGAAGTAGGCGAGCGCTCTGGTGTTGAGTTCGAGTCGCTCCCGACTCCTGTTGAGACACGTGCGTTCCTCGACGAATATGTCGTCGGTCAAGAGCGAGCCAAAAAGGTTCTTTCAGTTGCCGTCTTCCATCACTACCGTCGCCTCCAATACATGGCGCAGAACGTCGGCATTCGTCGCGACGAAGTAGAGCTACAGAAGTCGAACATTCTTCTTCTTGGGCCCACCGGTTGTGGCAAGACTCACCTCGCTCAAACATTGGCTCGCATGTTGAACGTGCCGTTCGCAGTTGCAGATGCCACGGCGTTGACCGAAGCGGGATACGTCGGTGAAGACGTAGAGAATATTCTCCTCAAGCTCTTGCAGGCAGCAGACTTCGATGTGAAGCGTGCTGAGCAAGGCATTGTGTACATCGACGAGATCGACAAGGTTGCGCGTAAAGCCGAAAACCCGAGCATCACTCGTGACGTTTCTGGTGAAGGCGTTCAGCAAGCCTTGTTGAAGATTCTTGAAGGCACTGTTGCGTCCGTGCCACCACAAGGTGGACGCAAGCACCCTCACCAAGAGTTCATTCAGATTGACACAACAAACGTGCTGTTCATTTGTGGCGGAGCTTTCGCCGGCTTGGAACAAATCATCGAACAACGAGTGGGTCATAAGGGAATGGGCTTCCATGCCACAGTGACATCGAAGTCAGAGAAGAATCCTGGCGAACTGTTCGCGCAAGTTCTTCCAGAGGACTTGTTGAAGTTCGGCATGATTCCTGAATTCATCGGTCGCTTGCCGATGGTCGGTGCAGTGCACGCTCTTGATAAGCCAGCGTTGATGCAGATTCTGACGGAGCCAAAGAATGCTTTGGTGAAGCAGTACGGAAAGATCTTTGAGTTTGATGATGTTGAACTCGACATCACTCCGGAAGCGCTTGAGGCCATTGCTGATCTTGCACTAACTCGAGGAACAGGAGCACGTGGACTTCGCGCATTGCTTGAAGAGACATTGCTTGATGTGATGTATGAAGTTCCTGGTCGTACGGATGTCGCAAAAGTTGTTGTGACCGCTGAGAGCGTCAACAACAAAGTGTCGCCAGAAATCGTTACAAAGACTGCTGCGCGTGCTCCACGCCAGCGTCGTGCTGCTTCTTAGTTCTCGTGAATTTTTCCGAAGCCCTCGTTTATTTAGACGAGCACGCCTCCTATGACAAGACGGGCCGCGTTGATTCGCCCTCAACGGCAAACATTGAGGCACTTTTAGCCGTTCTTGGCGATCCACACAATGACTATCGAGTCATTCATGTGACAGGGACCAATGGCAAAGGTTCAACCTCACAGATCATCACCAAATTGTTGATGGCTCACGGACTCAAGGTGGGTACGTATTCAAGCCCGCATCTTGAGAGCATTCGCGAGCGCATCCAAGTGAACGGTGAAGCTGTTGCCGAATTTGATTTTGCTGAAGCTGTCGCTGCTGTCGCTAATGCCGAAGGAATGTCAGGCGTTCGTCCTTCGTATTTCGAAATCATGACGGCTGCGGCATTTCGTTGGTTCTCGGATGATGCCATTGATGTCGCGGTGATTGAAGTTGGCATGTTGGGGCGCTGGGATGCAACAAATGTTGTGCAGCCAGATGTTTCCGTGATCACCAACATTGCGCTCGATCACATGGAGTTTGCTGGTCCGACACTTGCGCACATCGCGAAAGAGAAAGCTGGAATCATCAAGCAGGGAAGTGTTGCAGTCATCGGTGAATTGAACGAGGACTTACATTCCATCTTTGCGGCGGAACCTCACGATGAGATTCTTTTCCGCGGTGAGCAGTTCGACGTTGTTGATAATCATCTTGCACTAGGTGGAAGATCGCTTCATGTTCGGACACCTCGTGCCGACTACATCGATTTGTTTGTTCCACTGCATGGATGGCACCAAGGTGACAACACGGCAGTGGCGATCATGGCCGTGGAATCTTTCTTTGGAGCCGCACTTGATCAGGAGACGGTGCAAGAAGGTCTTGCAGCCGTGGCGATGCCAGGACGCTTTGAAGTTGTCGGGCATCAACCGTTGGTGATTTTGGATGGTGCTCATAATCCAGCCGGTGCTGAAGTGTGTGCCAGCGTGTTCTTTGATGACTTCGATCCACATGGTCGGCGCATCCTCGTCGTGGGGGTCCTCGGTGGTCGAGACATCGCCGACACTTTGTCCGCGTTGAAAGTCGACGAGTTTGAGCGAGTGATTTGTTGCACCGCACCGTCCCCGCGGGCGCGGCCTGCCTCTGAGATTGCCTCAGTGGCAGAAGAGATGGGGTGCTCTGACATCTTGACGGTTGACACGGTGGAGCGCGCCTGTGATCTTGCGCTGTCTGATGCCTCGAGTGACGATGCGGTCTTGGTCGCAGGGTCCCTCTATGTAGTCGGTTCTGCGCGTACGCATCTGCGAAAGGTGCTTCCGTAAAGGGTTTGCTCGGGTTTGCAGGGGTAAGGCATGGGCCAGCCCCTAGCCTGAAGGGATGTCAAATCGCACCCTCGTCCTCCTCAAGCCAGATGCCGTAGAACGTGGCCTTGTCGGCGCCATCACCTCTCGTTTCGAAAACAAGGGCCTTCGCCTGGTGGGCATGGAGCTGCGGACCCTCGATAAGGCAATCCTTGAGCGTCACTATGAAGAGCACGTCGGTAAGGGCTTCTACGGCGAACTAGTTGAGTTCATGTCTCGTGGACCAGTCGTCGCGATGGCTCTTGAAGGCCCGGAAGACACTTGGGAGATCGTTCGCACAATGATGGGCGCAACTAACCCAGCAAAGTCAGCACCAGGAACCATCCGTGGTGATTTCGGCACCTTGTTTACAGAGAACCTTGTCCATGGCAGCGACTCTGCAGAATCAGCCGCTCGCGAATTAGGAATCTTCTTCCCCGCCCTCTAAGGCGCGGATAGTTATCATCCCGTAGGCAATCTTCGCGGTTTGCTGGGGGAGAGCATGTATGGCCCGAAATAATCCTTTGGCAATTGGTCGAGATATCGCGATTGACCTTGGTACCGCAAACACTCTTGTGTACGTGCGCGGCCAAGGCATTGTTCTCAACGAACCATCGGTTGTCGCAATTGACATGCGCGATGGTCGTCCCGTTGCAGTTGGTTGGGAAGCCAAGCGAATGCTCGGTCGCACTCCGAAACATATTGAAGCAATTCGTCCGTTAAAAGACGGTGTGATTGCTGACTTTGATGTGTGCGAAAAGATGCTCCGGTATTTCATTCAACGCATCACAACAAGTCGTTGGAGTAAGCCACGAATGGTGATTTGCGTACCGTCTGGAATTACTGGAGTCGAACAACGCGCTGTGCAGGATGCTGCTGAATATGCGGGAGCACGTCGACCTGTTCACATCATTGAAGAACCAATGGCCGCGGCCATTGGGGCTGATTTGCCAGTTCATGAGCCAAGCGGAAACATGATTGTTGATATTGGTGGCGGTACGACTGAAGTTGCCGTCATTTCTTTGGGTGGCATTGTTGTTGCTCAGAGCGTTCGTGTTGCTGGTGATGAACTTGATGAAGCAATTGTTGCGTTCGTTCGTACCGAATACGGCCTTGACATTGGCATCAATACCGCGGAAGAAATCAAGATTCAAATGGCATCGGCGTGGCCGTTAGCCCAAGAACTGACCGGAGATGTCGGTGGACGGGACACAGTGACTGGTCTGCCTCGCACTGTTGAACTCACAACAGAGAATGTTCGTGAAGCCATTGCCGAGCCTGTTGCTGCAATTATTGATGCTGTGAAGTCCACTCTTGACCGCACCCCTCCTGAACTGGCCGCTGACATCATGGACCGCGGCATCTATTTGTCGGGCGGTGGTGCATTGCTTGCCGGAATCACGACACGCATCAACCATGAAACCGGAATGCCGTGTTATATCGCTCCAGACCCGTTGTATGCGGTCGCTATCGGTTCGGGTCGAGCACTCGAAAACATCGAAGCGATGCGCGGAATGATGTCCTCTCCAGGACTCGATCAGCAGTAGATCATCCTCCGTGGCGGGCTATTCCTTCACACGGCGTCGAGCGATCATTTTGCTCTCGTTGACGTCAGTACTTCTCATCACGCTTGATTTGCGTGGTAGTTCTGCTGTCAACTTCACGCGTTCAGCTTTTGGTTCAATCTTTCGTCCAATAGAAAGTGCAACGCGCGTTGTCACGCGACCAATCCAAAACACGTGGAATGGCATTACGAACTACAACGATGTGCTTGCCGAGAATCGCCGTCTTCGTGATCTCGTCGCCTACGACGAAGGTGCGACTGTTGCAGCAATCGCATCGGTCCGCGAAGCACAAGAACTGTTGGCATTAAATGGCTTGCCCACTTTGGCAGGTATCTCATCATGTACTGCACAAGTAGTGGGGCAGTCACCATCAAATTTCACGCAAACTGTGGAACTCAACCGTGGTTCCGAATGCGGTATCAAAGTGGGTATGCCTGTGCTGAACGCTGCCGGCATGATTGGCAAAGTCACTGACGTCTACAGCAAGCGTTCTGTTGTCATGTTGATTACAGACCCTGGCTATTCATTGTCTGTGAAAGTGGTGAATACGCCGCCCACTACGACGACCACCACTGTCCCTGGTCAAGTGGCGCCATCAACGACTTCAACGACAACAACAACGACCACCACCACAATTCCGCGAACAACAACGTCCACGATTAAGGGTTTCACGCCTGGTGGAACTGCAGCACCTACGACGACTCAACCGCTACTTCCTGGGGAGACAACTCCGACAGGGACTGTCGGCCCGAATCAACCGGGCAAGAACACAAGCTCTCCGATCACTGTTCCAGCAGGAGCTGATCTTCCGTTACGTGAGACGGGAGCTTTAGAAGGCCGCGGTCTCACGAAGAATCCGGTTATTCGTTTCATTGAGAACCAGCCGCGTTTCGGTTCTGTTGCTGTTGGTTCACCAGTGATTTCTTCTGGAGGCGCAACTTCTCTTGCTCCGCCTGACATTGTGATTGGAACGGTGAGCCGCGTTGTGAAGCGCTCGGGCACCCTTGGTCCTCTTCTTGAAGTGAAGTTGTCTGCAAACTTTGACAATCTCAACTTTGTGCGAGTGCTGTTGTACCAACCAATCACGGAGCGACCAGCAGCACCATGATCGAACGTTTGGTAGTCCTAGCTGAGGCTCGATATACGCGGTTGATCCTTGTCGGATTGTTGTTTCTGTCATTGCAGACAACAATCTTTAATGAGATGCGTCCCTTTGGCGTGAGCTTGCAAGTAATGCTTCTGCTGGCAGGATCATGTGGGCTAGCGAAAGGGTCACAAACGGGTGCAGTGGCCGGTTTCATTGTGGGGCTTCTCTACGACATGGTGTTGACGACACCAATGGGTTTGTGTGCAGCAGTATTTGCGGTGGTGGGATACTTAGCTGGCTTTGTTCATACCTTCGTGCATGAGTCCACCTGGTGGTCACGCATGCTTGCGTCACTAGGTGTCAGTGTCATCGGAATGTTCATGTTGCCTATCGCTTTCACAATTACGGGTGCTGAAGGTGTGTTGACAACGGAAGTGTTTCTTGTTGCATCTGTGGTTGCAGTGTTTAACGCGGCTCTCAGTCTTCCTGCCGAGTGGTTGTGTAACTGGGCCATTCGGGATGAAGCGTTGGTTCGCTAATGGTCGGCGAACGTTCCATTTCGCGTATCGGTGTTTTAGTTACCGTGGCGTCTTTGCTGTTGGGGCTCCTCACTGTCCGTTTGTGGTTTCTGCAAGCAGTTGATGCACCTGGTCTCGAAGAGAAAGTGCGCGAGGTTCGTACGCGTACGATCAAACTCACACCAGAGCGTGGCCGCATTTTTGATCTCGAGGGTCGCGTTGTTGCGAGTAACGAGCGAATTCTGACAATCACAATTGAGCGTGCTGTGATTGCCAAGCCACTCGCTCGTTCTCAGATGTGGGCGCGACTTTCTGGTGCGCTCAACATGACAGTGGCAGAGTTGGAAGACAGATATCAATCGAAGCGGTATGACCAACTCCAGCCATTGCCTTTGAAAGAAGATGTTGCAGAAGACCTTGGTATTTACCTGCGTGAACGGAGCGAGGACTACCCAGGTCTTGATGTGCGGGAAGAGTGGAGACGCGAGTATCCCTATGCCCCGATGGCGAGCCACGTCATCGGATTTCTTGGTGCCATCAAGAAAGGAAGCGAAGAGGAGTACTACAAGAATCTTGGATACGACCCTGATGCTCGTGTTGGTCAGTTCGGAGTCGAGCAGACCTACGAAGCTGTCCTTCGGGGAACTCCTGGTTACGTGAAGTACGAGGTTGATTCGCGCGGTCGATTCCTTCGCCAGTTGGAACGTCGAGAACCGATTCCCGGCAATGACCTTCAATTAACAATTGATCTTGATCTTCAGCAGTTTGCCGAACAGGCATTGCAAAATGAATTGTTGCTTCGTCGACGGACAGAAGCGCCTCAGGTGATGCAATTCGGCGAGCCTGACCCGGCATATCCGGAAATCAACTATTACAAAGCACCGGCCGGATCCACTGTTGTGATGAATCATCAAACGGGCGAAATTGTCGCTATGGCGAGCTACCCGAACTTTGATAATCGTTGGTTTAACGCAGGAATTTCTTCTGAGAAATTTGGTCAACTTTTTCCCACGACTGATGATCCCGACCAATCAATTTTGGTGAATCGTGCAATTTCTGGTCGATATAACTTGGGCTCCACCTTCAAGCCTTTTGTTGCCTTCGCAGCTCTCAACACTGGTCAGTTAGCAGGCGGTCTTGATTACACATTGGTGGATCGCGGAACCTACAAGTTGGTGAGCATTCCTGAGGAACGCTGTCAATTGAATGTGAAGTGTGTGTTTAAGAATGCATTGTGCGGCAATGGTGCCCCATGTAAGTACGGACGCATCAACGTTGTGACCGCACTTGCTGTGTCGTCTGACGTTTTCTTCTACAAGATTGGCGAAGAGATTTTTACCGAACGCGGTAACCGCCCGGTTCTCGAAGAGCAGGTTCGTCTTTTTGGTTTCGGTTCACCCACTGAAATTGACTTGCCTTATGAATTCATTGGCACTCTGCCGAGTCGGTCTTTAAAGCAACGTCTTGCGGCAAGTGGAGCGATTGCCAAGGAAGAAGGAAAGGGCTACTACGTCGGTGACAACATTCAGTTTTCGATTGGTCAGGGACTTCTTTCCGCAACACCGTTGCAGTTGGCAGTTGGCTACGGGGCAATTGGTAATGGCGGCAAAGTGATGAAACCACGTGTCATTCGAGCTATTTGGGCCCCGGGCACTCCTAATGGAAAGTCGGGACGAGTAGACCTCGATGCTGGAGTCATTATCAAAGATTTCAGTGCACCTGTGGTTGTGCGCGATGTCGGACTTCGTCCTGAGGTTCGTGATCCGCTTGTGCGTGGCCTTGCTCGGGTGATTACCGGCCCCGGTGTGACCTCGGACTTTTATCACGCAACAACTGGCGAGAAGCTTTTCCGTTCATATCCAAAGCGCTCATTGCCTATTGCAGGAAAAACAGGAACTGCTCAGGGCGCAATGAACTTGCCATGGAATGACTCGTCGGCTTTTGCTGCATTCAGCCTCACGGACAAATTTCCGTACACCGCTTCTGCATACCTGGAGAAGAGTGGGTACGGATCACGCGCCGCAGCGCCTGTTGTGAAGTGCATATTTACTGCGTTGGCAGGAAAGATTCAGATGGCGCCTGCTCTACCTGCAGACCCACTGGACATCAACAGTTTTGAAGTGGCAACACCTCAGTCTCTGCCTAACCCGTTGTGCCTCGTTGGCACTGGTTCATCGGTGCGTGACTAATGCGGTTGTCAGTATTGAATCGCCGACCAAATTTCAGCCGTCGGCCAAACTCGGGCCTCGGAAACATTCGACGCGGTTTTGCTGATCCGACGCGCAATATCGATTGGATCTTGATGGCGGCCGTAGGGGCGCTCACTGTCATCAGCAGTTTCATAATTTATTCGGCTACTCGTCCGCGCCTGTTGAACCGTGGTGCTGATCCGTTCCAATTTGTACAACGTCAAATCATTTTCGTGATCTTTGCAATCATCGTGATGGCTGTGGTGATGTGGATTGACTATGTGCAACTGAAGGGCAGTGCTGAACTCTTTTATGCCGTCACCATTGTCTTGTTGATCTTGGTGATGGTGACGGGTGCGGTGACGGGTGGAGCGAGACTGTCATTCGACCTTGGTCCGATTGCGGTTCAGCCGTCAGAGCTATCAAAGGTGGCGACTCTTTTGTTGCTCGCTGGGTTCTTGGCGGATGACGACACAGAGACCGTGGCGTATGAGCGCTTCATTAAGTCACTGTTTATTGTCGGCGTGCCGGTCTTCCTTATCGCCATTGAGCCGGACCTCGGTTCTGCTTCGGTGCTTGTTGCTTGTGCAATGGGTGTGCTGTTGGTGGCGGGAGCCCAAATCAAGTACATCTCATTGATCACTTCGCTGGCCATCATCTCTGCATTTGCTGGTGTGGTGTCCGGGCTCGTGAAGGATTATCAGCTCCGACGCATCACTGGCTTCCTGAATCAGAACTCCGACTCAGAGACTTTGCAGAACCTCACAACACAGGTGCGATTCGCCAAGCGCGCTGTTGCCACCGGCGGGTTCTTCGGCAAGGGATATCTACAGGGCCCGCTAACGAACGGAGCCTTCATTCCTGTTCAGTCGACCGACTTCGTGTTCTCGGCAATTGGTGAACAGTTCGGCATGTTGGGCGGCATGACTGTCTTGGGCCTCTTTGGGGTTGTGCTGTGGCGTATCTATCGCATCGCTCGTATCGCCCAGGATCGCCTCGGCGTCCTCATCTGTGCAGGTGTTTTCACCATGATTCTCTGGCAGACCTTCCAAAACATCGGAATGACGATGGGGATTACCCCAGTTTCGGGGGTTCCGTTGCCCTTTGTCTCCTACGGAGGGTCCCATACGGTGGCTTTCGCGATGATGATTGGTCTGGTTCAGAGCGTCCATATGCGCCGTTTCCGGTAGCCCCTACAGGTATCCTGTCGGTCTAGGCCGAAAGGGTCGGCTGCGCCAGTCTGTGGCTGCAGCAAGGCCCACATGGCGCGCCTCGTGCGCGACGTGAGAGAGGAAATTCATGGATACCAACGGTTCCAGCGGTTCATCCGCAGCCGATAACAATCGTCCCGCAAGCGCTGAGCGCCAGAATCGTCCCGAAGGACAAGACGGCCCAAAGAAGCGTCGGCGCGGTTCTCGTGGTGGAAAGAATCGCAAGAAGCCTGGCGAAGGTGAAGGGTCTGCTGAGTCTGCTTCACCCGTTCGCTCCTCAACTGCTGCTCCGGCTCGCAAGCCACAGATTGGTGACACCCGTCCTGCAGCCCCTGCTCCTTCGGCAAAATCTGGCGAGCAAAAGCAAAGCCAAGGTCAAGGCGACGGCAACAAGAAGAAGCGCCGCCGTGG
>WLGW01000044.1 GCA_009703055.1 Actinomycetota bacterium | reverse complement strand
GTGACCCTCAAAGCATTCGGAGGCTGACCTGTGTTGAGCGCACTAGCCCCGGCGTGGACATCGCCGACAATCGATTACCACGCACTTGCCCCCGAGATGGTTCTCGCGGGAGGCATCGTGCTGCTCGTTCTCCTCGACTTGTTTGTGGCTGATGCAAAGAAGTGGATTCTCACTCCGCTTGCATCATTCATTGTCTTGGGTGCATTCATTCCCGTTCTCACCCTCGCCTTGAGCGATGGTGGCGTACGCAGTCTTTTTGACGACCGTTACATGGTGGACAACTTCAGCCTCGTGATGAAGGGCCTGTTCCTTCTGTCTGGCTATGTCGTCATTCTTCTCACAGCGGATCACTTGCGTGAGGGCGATTACTACCAAGGCGAATATTGGTTCTTGTTACTCACCAGCCTCTTGGGAATGGTGATGATGGCATCAAGTCGTGACTTGGTTTCCATCTTCGTGTCGTTGGAACTCTTGTCGATTCCGGCGTACATGATGGCCGCGTGGCGCAAGCGAGATCTTCGCAGCAACGAAGCAGGCATCAAGTACTACTTGCTCGGTGTCTTTGCATCAGCTCTCATGCTGTACGGCATGTCGTTGTTGTACGGCATCTCTGGTTCCACAAAGTTGGTGGAAATCTCCAAGTACTTGGGAACCGATCTCACATCAGTCCGTGCACTTGCAGTGTTCTTCATCGTCGTCGGTTTCGCATTCAAGGTTTCTGCAGTTCCATTCCATACGTGGGCGCCTGATACCTACCAAGGTGCACCAACACCAGTGACAGCTTTCCTGTCAGTGGCTTCAAAGGCTGCTGGTTTTGTTGCTCTCGTCACCGTGATTTTCGTTGGCTTCCCCGGCTCGCACGATGTGTGGCAGCCAGTGTTCTGGGTTCTTTCTGCTATCACAATGACAGTGGGCAACGTTCTTGCACTCAAGCAAACAAACATCGTTCGTATGTTGGCCTACTCATCGGTGGCTCAGGGTGGCTTCATCCTCATGCCTCTCGCAGTTGCAGGCATTGACGGTGTTGCTAATTCTGCATTGCGCGCCATCGTGACGTACCTCTTGGTCTACGCAGCGACAAACCTTGGTGTGTTCGCAGTCGTCATGGTGGTTGCACGCAAGACTCGCAGCGGAGAAATCTCTTCCTACGGCGGTTTGTTCTCCTACGCACCTGGCATCGCGACGTTGATGACAATGTTTATGGCGTCACTTGCTGGTATCCCACCATTCGGTGGATGGTTCGGCAAGTTCGCTGCATTCCAGTCTCTTGTTTCGGCAGGAACAACTTGGGCATATGCATTGGCAATTATCGGTGGTATTAACTCTGCAGTGGCCTTTGGTTACTACGGAAAGATCCTTCGTGAAATGTGGATGAAGCCAGTGCCAGACGGTGACACAACACCGGTCACTGTGTACTCCTCGTTGAGTGTTGCTCTTGTGATTACCAGTGTTGCAACGTTGGTGTTGGGAACATTCCCAGGCATCGCATTGCACTTTGGTGATATCGCCGGTCTCGCCGGTGCCTTCGGCAAGTAGTTCTCTTCGCGCAGCAATTGCTGCTGCGGGTGGTTCGATTCCATTCGCACAGTTCATGCACCTTGCGTTGTATGGCGACGGTGGATTTTACTCTGGTTCTGGTCGCGCCGGGCGTCGTGGCGATTTCCTTACATCTCCCGAAGTGGGTCCGTTATTCGGCAATGTGGTGGCCAATGCGATTGATGCTGTGTGGACGAAACTTGGCTCTCCCGATGGTTTTCAGATTGTTGAAGTAGGTGCTGGCCCAGGAACATTGGCTCGGTCCATCCTCGCTGCACAACCAAAGTGCCTAGTTAATGGCGAATACATCGCGGTCGAAGTCAGTGCGTCACAGCGCGAGTCCCATCCAGAGGGAATCTCGAGCACCGATGTGATGCCCACATCAATTGAGAACGGCGTCATCATCGCCAATGAACTCTTTGACAATCTGCCCTTTGAGTTGTGGGTCTTTGATGATGGCTGGCGCCAGTCGCACATCATCGAACAAGGTGATGGATTCGCTGAGGTTCTTCAGAATGCACCAACGCCATCTTGTTTGCCGGCACGAGTTCCTCATGGGTCTCGTGCACCTGTGCAGACAGTCGCGGCTGAATGGCTTCGCGCTGCACTCGGGTCTTTGAGGAACGGAAGTCTGATCGCATTTGATTACTGCACTCCGTTGACCGCAGAAGTGGCATCGATGCCATGGAGAGAATGGTTGCGTGCGTATGCAGGCCATGAACGTGGTGTTCATTACCTGCGTAACGCTGGTGAACAGGACATCACAACGCAGGTGTGTATTGATCAGCTTGCCGCCGTGCGTGAGCCCGATGCAGTTCGTAGTCAGTCTCAATTCCTGCAGTTGTGGGGGATAGACGAGATGGTGGCGGAAGGTCGACGTGTGTGGGAAGAATCAGCCGCAGCACCGACATTGGCCGCCATGAAAATGCGCAGCCGTATCAGTGAGTCAGAAGCGCTCCTTGACCCAACTGGCCTGGGCAACTTCACAGTCCTGCAATGGGATAACCGCTGAGCGGAACCGAACTAGATTGACAGCATGATTGTTGTCGATCGATTGACGAAGACCTACGGGGCAAAGAAGGCGGTCGATGACTTGTCTTTCACGGTGGCTCCCGGACGAGTGACGGGTTTCCTCGGGCCAAATGGTTCCGGGAAGAGCACAACCATGAGGTGCATGTTGGGCCTTGATGCAGCTGATGCTGGCTCGGTCACGTTCGATGGCAAGCGATACAGCGACCTTGATCAGCCATTGACCCACGTTGGTTCGTTGCTCGATGCTGGTGATGCCCACAAAGGCCGCAGTGCTCGAAACCATCTCCGGTGGATTGCGATGACTCATGGTTTTCCTGAAAGCCGTGTCGACGAAGTACTGCACCAAGTTGGTATGAGCGAAGTCGCAAAAACCAAAGTCGGAAAGTTCTCTCTTGGTATGCGCCAGCGTCTTGGTCTTGCAGTTGCTCTGCTGGGTAATCCGCACACGATCATTCTCGACGAGCCTGCCAACGGACTTGACCCAGAAGGAATTCGATGGACTCGTGATGTCATGCGAAGCCTTGCTGATTCAGGACGCTCAGTATTGGTGAGCAGCCATCAGTTGGTGGAGCTATCTCTGGTTGCCGATGACCTTGTGGTGATTGGCCAAGGAAAGCTGATCTCTGCTGGGCCCGTTAGCGACTTCATGACACAGCACGCAAAGTCGTGGGTACGTGTTGTTTCTCCACAGTTTGATGCATTGGCGGAATTGGTTGTTGCACATGGAGGAAGAGTAGAGCGCACACAAGATGGCGGAGACTTTCATGCAGTCACGGCAATCCAGGTCGGTGAGATTGCAGCTGCAAACAACATCGTTCTGCATGAACTCTCGTCGCAAACGGGTTCTCTTGAAGAAGCATTCCTTGATGCCACAGATGCCTCTGTTGAGTTTCGTGGAGAATCATCTGCGGCGCAGAATGGCGGAGGCCAGTGATGTTAAGTGTCTTGCGTTCTGAACTTTTCAAGATGACAACAACTAGGGCTACAAAGGTGATTCTCGGTTTCGCTGTAGTTCTTCCGATTGTCATTTATGTGTTGACATTGATTTTTGCCTTTGATGGCGGGGTGATGGAGTCACCTGCTGTTGTCAATATTGCTTCAGTGGCACCACTTGTCGCTTTGCTCTTGGGCGTCGTGGGTGTGATGTGTGCAACCCAAGAATACTCACAAGGCACGATACGAATTACGTTGGTGGCTACGCCTCATCGTGTGCGTGTGTATGTTGCGAAAGTTCTCACAACGTTGACAATCGCGGTGGTTGCAACGGCAGTGTTGTTGGTATTCACCATGTTGTCCTCTGTCGTGATCTTGAACGCTCGGGATGTCCAGTTTGAACTCATTGGGAATGATGGACGAGTTGTTATCTCGTTCTTTTTTCTCACTGCAGTGCTCTCAGTTTTCGGGCTATCTCTAGGGTTGATTTTCAAGAGCGGACCAGGCGCAATCTCAGCAGTGTTGTTATGGCCAACGATTGCCGAGGGAATGGTCTTCGGGCTGCTCTCCGCTGTCACGGGAGACAACTACTTCCGGTGGGCACCGATTCAGAATGGGTTTCAACTGGTCAGTGAATACATCATGGAAGACCAAAACTCGTGGACGGTCTCTGCACTGATCCTCTGTGGATTTGTCGCAGTATTTGTCTTCGCCGGAGCCTCGCTCTTCACGAAGCGAGACGCTTAGGCAGTGACTTTTTCGGGGCGACTCGTGAGGTACGCCCCACAGATCACGATGCACATTCCCACCACGGCAATGATGCTGACGGATTCGTCGAGGAAGACAAGACCAAGGATTGTGGCCACGATGGGTGTGAAGAAAACGCCAATCACGCCTCTCACTGCGCCAGCACGCACCATCAGAGTTCCGTAGACCACATAAGCAAAACCTGTCCCCACTGTTCCCAAGACGAACAAGGCAAAGAACGCCGACCAGGTAAAAGTTGTCTCGTCGCTCAACAAGGCTGGAATCGCGAGCGGCAACGAGAACAACAGAGCAAAAAGTTCCTGCCACAACAAGACGGTGAGAGTCCCGTACTTCACTTGCATCTCTCTCGACATGATGCTGGTGAATGCGTAGCAACAGGTCGCTGCCAACAAAAAGATCACTCCGTGCGCAGAAGCGCCTTTGCCGTCGCCGACGCTCCCAAATGAAATCAGTGCAATTCCGGAGAAGCCGATGAGAACGGCCAGGATGCGTCGACCAGACGGAGCACGTCGCGTGAGAATGGCTGCGGCAAGAACTGTTGTGATGGGAATCGAACCATTGATCATGCCGGTGATGGAAGATGACACTGATTGCTCTGCCAATGGGTAGAGATAAAAGGGGATTGTCATTGCAACAAGACCCAACATGGCCACTCGCTTCATGTCGCTGCGGTCAATGCGCTTGCGAGCTGCAGGAAAGCAAGCCAATGCGATGGCACCAAATGCGAGTCGAGCAAAGGGCACGACACCGGTGGCGACGTGGTCGATGGCAATGGCGATGAAGAGAAAAGATGCTCCCCAAGACAGCGCGACCATGGTGCTCATGCCCCATTCGGTCGGGCCAAAGTGCTGGTCGGTGTCGCGACCCAAGATGGGGGAATTCATGGCTCCAGTCTTGTCGGTTGCCCTACGAAGGAGAGAGTTCTTTTCACTAGTGTTCGGTATGGCACCAGGGGGCAATGTATGACCGAGAATCACGAGACAATTGATGCTCTGCAGTGGGAAAAGCGCACATTTGTGCCGTCCGATGCATTCAAGAAGAACTCCCTCGTTGTTGGCACTCATCTCTATGACGAAGCCAATGAGGATTATGAAGCATTCTGGGCTCGGCAAGCAGAAGAGTTGGTCACCTGGCAGAAGCCATGGGACACCGTATGTGAGTGGGAACTTCCCTTCAGCAAGTGGTTCGTTGGCGGTCAACTCAATGTCTCGTACAACTGCCTCGATCGTCATGTTCTCGCGGGCAAGGGCGACAAAGTAGCGATTCATTTCGAAGGCGAACCGGGCGATTCACGCACCGTCACCTATGCGCAGCTACTTGACGAAGTGCAGAAGTTTGCCAACGTGTTGAAGGGCCTTGGGGTTCAGAAGGGTGACCGCGTCAACATCTACTTGCCCATGATTGTGGAAGCCGCTGTTGCCATGCTCGCGTGTGCACGCATTGGTGCTGCACACTCTGTGGTGTTCGGCGGCTTCTCGTCACAAGCACTCGCTGATCGCATCAACGATGCTGAAGCAAAAGTTCTCATCACCGCTGACGGTGGTTATCGCCGCGGTGAAGTATTCCCCTTGAAGCCGCAGGCAGATGAAGCAGTCGACAACACAACGACCATCACCAGCGTTGTGGTGGTGCAGCGTGGCAATAACTCCGTTGAAATGAAGCCCGGTCGTGATCATTGGTACCACGAACTGATGGCAACCGCAGATGCAGTGTGCCCTGCAGAACCAATGGATTCTGAACAGTTGCTGTTCTTGCTGTACACCTCAGGAACGACTGGCAAGCCCAAAGGCATCATGCACACCACGGGCGGTTACCTCACCCATGTGACCTACACACACAAGTACGTGTTCGACCTCAATCCTGAAAAGGACATCTACTGGTGCACCGCAGATGTTGGTTGGATCACCGGACACAGCTACATCGTGTACGGCCCTTTAAGTAATGGCGCCACGCAGGTGATGTACGAAGGTGTTCCTAACTTTCCTGGCAACGACCGGATGTGGCAGATCATTAACAAGTACAAGGTCACGATTTTTTACACAGCGCCAACGGCAATTCGCACCTTCATGAAGTGGGGAGTGGAAGAACCCGCAAAGCACGATCTTTCATCGTTGCGATTGTTGGGCAGTGTGGGCGAGCCCATTAACCCCGAAGCGTGGATGTGGTATCACGAGAACATCGGCGGCGGTAATTGTCCGATTGTTGACACATGGTGGCAAACAGAAACAGGTGGCATCATGATTTCGCCATTGCCTGGTGCAACAACCACAAAGCCCGGCTCTGCAACGTTCCCGTTGCCTGGCATCGGTGCAGAACTTCTTGATGACGACGGAAAGCTCGTGGAACACGGCGGTGGCTATCTCACACTCACACATCCGTGGCCAGGAATGTTGCGCGGTATTTGGAAAGACCCGGAGCGTTACAAAGATGCGTATTGGTCACGCTTTGAGGGCCGTTACTTCGCTGGTGACGGCGCCAAGTTGGACGATGATGGTTATCTCTGGTTGCTCGGTCGTGTTGACGATGTGATGAATGTTTCGGGTCACCGCATTTCAACTACTGAGGTGGAATCAGCGTTGGTATCGCACCCATCTGTTGCAGAAGCAGCAGTGGTGGGTGCAAATGATGCAACGACTGGTCAAGCAATCATTGCGTATGTCACCTTGGTCGGCGGCATGGAAGTCGACGAACAAGTTCTTCGCAACCATGTAGCCGGTGAAATCGGGGCCATCGCAAAGCCAAAGACGATCTACTTCACGCCTGAATTACCAAAGACTCGCAGTGGCAAAATCATGCGTCGCTTGTTGCGCGATGTCGCAGAAGGCCGCAACCTTGGTGACACCACCACGCTCGCTGATGCGAATGTAGTGAATGAGCTGCAAAAGCGCGCATCCGAAGCCCCCAGTGAGGACTAACTAATGAAACGGTTACTCGTTATTGCGGTCATTGCACTTTCGGCCTGTTCTTCAAACACAACGGCGCCTTCGAATACAGATGATGACACTGCGACAGTTGGCGCCTGCGCAGCGACACTTGAGAAACCGACGTTGGGTCTGTCTGCGATTACAGAAAAGTATCGAGTACGTGTCTGGGACGATCCCGCATCAACCACGCCTCGCGAACTTGAACAGATTGGTGACGACCCTTTTGCAGAAAGCACTGGCTATGACTTGACAGTGGTGGAGTCAGTTGCCGTTTCTCCGAAGGATTGCAAGGTCTTCGTGGGAGCCTGTTGCGAACCAGTGAGCGGCATCACCTTTTATGAGGGGAAGAAGAAAGGCGAATGGTTGCAACTCATGGGTCACTTACCTGCAATCAGCCCCGACGGAGAGCTGTTGGCGTTGGTTTCGTATGAAGAGTTGCTGATTTCCTCTGTCGCTACACCAGAAAAAACGTCGACAACGATTGCTCTCCCAAAGGCCAATGAAGCAACCATGTACAAGTCAGCATGGATTAACGGTGATCAAGTTGCAATTAGTGGCTTCACTCCAAAGGGCGCTTTTGTGTGGATTGCAACAATTAGTGAAGGAACACTTCGTTCCGGCGAACTCATCACCGATGCAGTGAATTGGGAGTCAGAGGATCTGTGGCGTGTTGGTCTTGTTGGTGCAGATGAGAACGAAAATCTTGTGACCCGGCGTGATGGTGCTGAAGGGAAAGACATTCTCGACTTCCGTTACGCAGAAGCATTTGAATCACATTCAACAATTGAGATTCCTCGCGGCACTGCGTCTTATGTGATGAATGGCCAGCGCTCAGCAATGGTGACTGAAAAAGGTGTTCTCAGTGTGTGGGCCGGAAATGGCGACCCAGTGCAATTAGGTGCTGGCTACGTGTGGGCCGGCTGAGACAAATTCAAAGACTCTTCGCGACTAACACAACATCGCAATTGAGTTAGTCGCGGAAGTTTTCAAACTGCAACGGAATGCCGAGGTCTTCACCTTTGAGCAATGCCATCACTGCTTGCAAGTCGTCGCGCTTCTTGCTTGTCACGCGTACTTGCTCACCTTGTGTTTGACTCGTGGTGCCCTTCGGACCTTTTTCCTTGATGAGTTTGTTGATCTCTTTTGCTTTGTCAGAAGAGATGCCGACCTTGATGGTCACAAGTTGACGAACGGTGTCGCCACTGGCTTGTTCAAACTTGCCCCAGTCGATGCCCTTCAATGACATACCGCGCTTCACAAACTTCTCTTCGAGAAGAACTCGCACAGCACGAGCCTTTTCTTCAGAGATGGTCTTGATAGTGATGACCAGGTCATTCTGCTCAATGGAGGAGTTCGTCCCCTTGAAATCGAAGCGCTGGGTCATCTCGCGCTGGGCCTGATCCACTCCGTTACGGAGCTCTTGACGGTCAACTTCAGAAATAATGTCGAATGAAGGCATGGGGTGGAAGGCTAGTCACCCGATAACCTTGGCAGTTCATATAGGGGTCGATGCCCGAGTGGCCAAAGGGAGCAGACTGTAAATCTGCCGGCAACGCCTACGTAGGTTCAAATCCTGCTCGGCCCACCATGGAGCAATCCATGAAACTGAAATGGCGAAAGCCAAAACAGCCCAACCCGTATTCAACCTCGCTGGTTCGCCAGCGGGGTTGAGTGCTGTTTAGCCCCAAATCAGTGGGGCCGACCCCAAAATCGCGGTAAATCGGGAAAAATCGCCCCAAATCAGCCAATTCTGGGCAAATTCAGCCGAAAATCACTCGATTTCGTGCAAAAGGCACTGCATCAGCGCCACATCGAGCCATTTATTGAACTTTCGGCCGATTTCTCGCTCAATTCCGACTAATTGGAACCCCAAAGCCTCATGGAGGGCGATCGAGCCCGCCGAAAGAGTGGTGATTCGGGCCATCACAGCGTGGAACCCCCCATCGGCAGCGGCAGTCAAAAGATGGCTCAGCATGACCCGGCCAATGCCTTGCCGACCCAGGTCTCGGCGGATGTAGACGGAGTCCTCCACGGAGGTTCGGTAGGCAGCCCGTTCCTTATAAGGGGAAAGAGCCCCGAAGCCCACGACTTCGCCGTTCAGCTCAGCGACGTAGACGCAAAAGGCACCCTGGCGGGCGTTTTGCCACTCAATCTGGTCCTCAAGACTGCGAGGGACCAGGTCAAAGGTGGCGGTTTCGTGCTCGACCTCATAGTTATAGATCTGGCGAATTGCCTCGGCATCGGCCTCGGTCGCATGGCGAATAATCACGTCTCCCACGCCCAAGAACCTAGTGGAGTAAGTGTCTTACAGACCGATAGCATTTTCAGTCCGGCTCACTGAGGCTTTGCTTCAGCGTGCGCGCCCTCTTAGCTCAGTCGGCAGAGCGTTTCCATGGTAAGGAAAAGGTCGTGGGTTCGATTCCCACAGAGGGCTCCGCCATTCGGCGTTGTTGAATGGTTGAAGACCAATACGCCAGGGCGTCGTAGCTCAGTTGGTCAGAGCATCCGGCTCATAATCGGAAGGTCATCGGTTCGAACCCGATCGACGCTACAAAACAAATACAAACGAATAACTGCGAAGGAGCAGCAATGAGCAAGGCAAAGTTTGAGCGCAATAAGCCTCACGTAAACATTGGAACCATGGGTCACATTGACCACGGCAAGACCACGTTGACGGCTGCTATTTCCAAGACTCTGGGTGACCGTGGGTTGGCTGAGTACACACCTTTCGATCAGATCGACAAGGCACCCGAGGAAAAAGCTCGTGGTATTACGATTTCGATCGCACACATTGAGTATGAGACAGAGAAGCGTCACT
>WLGW01000043.1 GCA_009703055.1 Actinomycetota bacterium | reverse complement strand
TCACCTACGAACACCGCCTCATTGACGACATGGTCGCAAGTGCGATGAAATGGGAGGGCGGCTACGTCTGGGCATGTAAGAACTATGACGGTGACGTGCAGTCCGACACCGTGGCGCAAGGCTTTGGTTCGCTTGGCCTGATGACATCAGTTCTGATGACACCTGATGGTCGCACCGTGGAAGCTGAAGCTGCTCACGGCACCGTGACTCGTCACTACCGCGAGCACCAAAAGGGCAATAAGACATCCACCAACCCCATTGCATCTGTGTATGCATGGACAGGTGGTCTCAAGCACCGCGGCAAGTTGGACAACAATCCAGCACTCATCAAGTTCGCTGAAGATCTTGAAGCAGTGTGTGTCGAGAGTGTCGAAGCCGGAGAAATGACAAAGGACTTGTCGCTCCTCGTTTCAAAAGATCAGCCATGGTTGACCACCGAGGATTACCTCGCAGCACTTGACCGTCGCCTTCAAGCAAAGATGGCATAAGCAATGAGGGCCGTCGTTCTCCGCGAGCACGGTGGGCCTGAAGTTCTTCATATCGAGGATGTTCCTTCGCCAACATTTGGCGCAGAGGACATCCTCGTTTCTGTTGCAGCCACAGCCCTTAATCGTGCAGACCTCTTGCAGCGCATGGGGTTCTATCCAAACCCTTTCCCTCAAGGCCCTGAGATTCCGGGTCTTGAGTTTGCAGGCACTGTGAAGGCGGTGGGCGAGCGCGTCACGGCGTGGAACGTTGGCGACAAAGTGATGGGCATCGTGAGTGGCGGTGCGTATGCCGAAGAACTGGTTCTCCATGAGCGTCAAGCAATGGCCGTGCCTGCGGGCATGACTCTGCACGATGCGGCGGCAATCCCCGAAGTGTTCATCACTGCATGGGACGCACTTGTTGTTCAGGGCGGACTCACGTCTGGTCGATGGGCGATGGTGCATGCAGGTGCATCTGGTGTGGGTACTGCTGCGATTCAGATCTGCAAAGCAATTGGCGCTCGCATCATCGTGACCTGTTCTTCAGGCAAGGTGCAGTCATGCAAGGACCTTGGAGCAGATGTTGTTGTTGACTACACAACACAAGACTTCGTGGAAGAAGCACAACGTGCAACGAATGGGTCGGGCGTTGATGTGATTCTCGATGTCATCGGTGGTGAATACGTGGAACGCAATGTTGCATCGCTGGCCGTGAAAGGTCACATCATTCAAGTGGGCGTGATGGCGGGCAAACCATTGCCATTCAACGTGGGTCTTTTGTTGGGGAAGCGTGCTTCCATCACCGGCACTGTGCTGCGTGCACGTCCTCTCGATGAAAAGATCGCAATCACTCAACGCTTTGTTGCAGAGATGTTGCCGTTATTCGACACTGGTGCATTAAAACCTGTCATTGACTCGTCGTATCCAATCGCTGACATTGCAAAAGGTCATGAGTTCATGGCGTCAAATGGCAACGTTGGCAAGATCGTGATCGACATCGCATAAGTACACATGCATGAAAAAAGGCGAAGCCAGATGGCATCGCCTTTTTTGTTTCCGCACTGACGTGCAGACGGTTATCGCTTGGCGATAGGGATGTAATTGCGCTCATCGGCACCGATGTACCACTGACGAGGACGGCTAATTTTTTGCTCTTTGTCATTAAGCAATTCCTGCATGTGCGACAACCAGCCGACGGTGCGAGGAATAGCGAAGAGAACAGTGAACATGTCAACGGGGAATCCGAGAGCCTGGTAAATCAGACCGGAATAGAAGTCAACGTTTGGATACAGCTTGCGCTTGATGAAGTATTCGTCGTTCAGTGCAGCCTTCTCAAGTTCAAGTGCAATATCGAGAAGTGGGTTCATTCCGGTGACTGCGAAGACGTCGTACGCGGTCTTCTTGATGATGGTGGCACGTGGGTCAAAGTTCTTGTAGACGCGGTGACCGAATCCCATGAGGCGACCTTCGCCAGCCTTCACGCTTTCGATGAACGCAGGAACATTCTTCACATCGCCAATTTCGGCAAGCATGCGAACAACTGCCTCGTTGGCACCACCATGCAGTGGGCCGTAGAGGGCAGCGGCAGCAGCAGCTGTTGATGTGTAGGGGTCTGAGTTCGCGGAGCTCACAACTCGCATGGCGGTGGTGCCGCAGTTCTGCTCGTGGTCGGCATGCAAGATGAACAAGATGTCCATGGCGCGAGCCAAGATGGGGTTCACCTTGTAGTCATCACCAATCTTGAACATCATGTTCAAGAAGTTCTCGCCATATGACAGCGAATTGTTTGGTGTGACGAATGGAAGACCCTGGCTAAAGCGGTAACACATCGCTGCAATGGTGGGAACCTTCGCAACGAGACGAAGAACCTGCTTGTCGAATACTTCCTTGTCAAAGATTTCCTTTGACTCTTCGTAGAACGTTCCGAGCGCTGCAGTTGCAGAGATAAACATGCCCATGGGGTGAGCGTCGTAATGGAAGCCGTCAACAAAACGCTTACGCATGTTCTCGTGAATCATGGTGTGGCGTGTGACGTTGTATTCCCACTCGGCCTTCTCAGCGGTAGTGGGAAGTTCGCCGTTCAACAGAAGGTATGCCACTTCGAGGTACGAAGAACTCTCTGCGAGTTGCTCGATGGGATAGCCGCGGTAGCGAAGAATGCCGGCCTCACCGTCGAGGTAGGTAATCGCTGACGCACATGATGCGGTGGACAGGTATGCAGGGTCGTACATGAAAAGGCTGGGGTCGAGATCGCGTAACGCGGCAGATGAGAAGACGCCGCCTTCGATGGGGACGGTCACCGTTTTTCCAGTGCGATCATCGGTAATTGTGATGGTGTCAGCCATGAGGGGTCTCCTTGACTACTGACGGAAATATGTAGCAGGGGCCGTATTTCCCCCGATGACAGGTTAGACGAACGCCCACAGGGGTTCCCACTTACGGGCTATGGCGCCTGGCTCAGAGCGGGGTGTTGTCGTGTTTGCGTGATCCGAGGCGCTCTCGCTTGTCACGGAGCATGTGAAGTGCTGCACAAATCTCGGTACGAGTATCGGCTGGGTCAATCACGGCATCGACATAGCCACGTTCCGCTGCGACATATGGGTTAAGGAGCCGTTCGGTGTAATCGGCCTCAAACTCTGCACGTTCCTCCGGGGTGGCTCGGCGTTGCAAAATGGCGGCGGCTTGGCCAGCACCCATCACTGCAAGCTCCGCACATGGCCAGGCGAGGCACAAATCATTGCCCATTTTCTTGGAATCCATCACGATGTATGCGCCGCCGTAGGACTTACGCAAAATGACGCAAATACGTGGCACGGTGGCGCGTGCATAGGCGAAGACCAATTGCGCACCATGACGAATCATTCCGCGCCACTCGAGGTCTTTGCCGGGATAAAAGCCAGGCGTATCAACCAAGGTGATCACGGGGATGTTGAAGGCGTCGCAGAACGCCACGAATCGAGCTGCCTTTTGTGAGGCAGGAATGTCGAGCGTGCCGGCCAAGTTGATGGGTTGATTTGCCACGATGCCTACGGAGTATCCGGCCATGTGCGCAAACGCAGTGATGACATTGCCAGCCCAACGTGGCTTGAGTTCAAAATAAGTGCCGTCATCAGCAATGGACTCAATCACTTTGCGAACGTCGTAGCTTCCTGTTGACGTTGCTGGAATGAGGTCTCCCGCCTCCGGAGTTTGGCGATCATCCGGATCATCTGTCTCTAATGCGGATGGCAATTGATCAACGTTGTTGGGGAGATAGTCAAGAAGTTCTTCGACCCATGCAGTTGCTGCTGCAAGATCTGCAACGACAGCTGATGTTGCACCACTGTTGCGTGCATGTGTATTCGCGCCACCAAGTTCATCGTTCGTCATTGTGATGCCGGTGAACTCAGCAACCATTGTGGGTCCGCTAACGAATGCATACGAGTCTTCTGTCATCACAACAAAGTCAGAGAGTCCGATGAGAAGTGCAGGGCCCGATACAGCAGGGCCAGTCACGATGCTGATCGTGGGAACAACGCCAGAACACTCTGCGAGTGCCTTCGCAGCAGTACCCCAACCGTGGAGCGCGGCGATGCCTTCAAGAATGTCTGCGCCTGAAGATTCAATCTGCAGAACAAGTGGAAGACCTTTGGTGCGAGCAGTTGTTGCAGCAGTCGCAATCACGTAAGAGGCAGCTGCAGAGAGTGCGCCTTTGTGATGGCCACCATCGACGGCGAGCCAGACGACCTGACGATCAGTCGACAATTGAACAACGGCGGCAGTGGCCGCGCCGGGAACACTGTGTTGCAGTTCAAGCACAACTGTCGGTTGTGTTGTACTGGCCTCGCTCACGTCCTCCACAGTACTTCGTGGGCTATCCGCGAGTTCCTTTGGCCTGTTTTGCAGTGATTTCTAATGAAATACCGGGCTGACGAGAGGCGTGTCGAGCTGCGACCTCGAAAGCAACATCGCGCACCGCGAGGGTTGCACGGTTGGGGCGAGGTCGTTCTCGTTGCACCCATCCGACCACTCGTCGCGGAAGATCGGGAACACCAATACGTACAAAATCTCCTTTGAGCCAGCCCGGAACGGCACTTGCAGGAACAATTGCCGCACCAAATCCCTCGAACACCATTGATGCCATCAGGCGCATGCCGTCGATCTCTGCCTGTGAGCGAAGTGCAACGCCTTTACTTGCGGCGGCACGATCAATAATGCGACGTGCAGCTGTGCCACGAGGCGCCAACATGATCGGATGTTCAGCGAGCTCCTCGAGTGAGATGGTTTCGCGCGATGCAAGAACGTGTTTTTTGGGAGCAAGAAGCAGCAGTTCTTCAGCGAACATCTCTTTTGTTTCAACATTTGCTTCGGCGATGGGGAAGTGCACCAAAGCAGCATCAATTTCACCGGTGAGAAGACGCAGCATCAACGCACTTGACGCACCTTCCACGATGGTGAGACGAACGCCTGGATGATTGCGCGTGAGAGAGTTCAGCAGCGGTGGCATCAACCAGCGGGCAGTTGTACCAAGCGTTCCGATGCGACAGTCTCCTGAAGCAGAATCGCCGAGAGAGTGAATGTCGGTGTCGATGTCTTCCACTTCATGAAGAATGCGTTTGGCACGTGCCAGCACCATCTCGCCCTCGTCGGTGAGTTCACCAGTGGCCCGATCAATGAGGGAGCTGCCTAGTTCTTTTTCCAGCCTGCTGAGGTGAGCCGAGACATTGGATTGCACTGTGTCGAGAGCCTTGGCGGCTGCTGAGAAGGATCCATGCTCGGAAATGGCGACCAAGGCCTGCAGTTGCTTTAATTCCATTTTTGACCCCTGTGACACCTATCTCTAAAAACGATAGCAAGTATCGTGCCGTTCGACTTGAGTGTTAGGTGGGGAGCGTGCATACTTGTGATTAACAAGTCGCGCCGGCATTGCCCCCCAATAGCCGGCCGAAAGAACCCATCAGATGTTCCCCCAACATCGGGTTTCGGTTGAGAGGCCCCGCAGTAATGCGGGGCTTTTCCCATTCATGGGCGTCGTTCGACTCCGAAACTTTTGGTTTCGCTCCTCGCCGATCAGGCGTAATCTTCGCCCGTGTCCCACGCTGCATTTTTCGACCTCGATCGCACCCTCTTGTCGGGCGCATCAGCCCATGTGGTGAGTCGAGTTCTGCGCGAAACCGGAGTGGTGAACCGCTCGATCCCCGGTGAGACGTTGTTGTATCAGGTGTTCGAAACCTTTGGTGAGAACTTGCCGTCCATGGTGTTGGGTCGACAAGCAGTGTTGGCGATGAAGGGTCACTCGCGTGAAGTTGTGCGCGCAGCTGCGCACACTGCGGCTCCGGACTTAGTCGCGATGTTGCAGCCCTATGCAACGAAGGTCTTTGAAGAGCACCGAGCAAATGGATTGAAAGTTGTTCTTGCAACAACAACTCCGCGAGACCTCATCGAACCGTTTGCGCAACTTCTTGGTTTTGATGATGTGATTGCAACGACGTATGCCGTTGATGCTGATGGCAACTACACGGGCGAGCTCGATGGCGTGTATGTGTGGTCGCGTGGAAAGCGTGATGCTGTGAAGGCATGGGCGAGTGCAAACGGTGTTGACCTTGCAGGTTCCTTTGCCTACAGCGACAGTGTGTTTGACGAGCCGTTATTGACATCGGTGGGTAATCCGGTGTGTGTAAACCCTGATTGGCGTTTGCGGTTAATGGCTGCGGCACGTCGTTGGCCCGTCACACATTTCGATGTGCCGGCAGGTGTGGCGAAGATTCCTGTTGTTGGTCTGGAAGCGCAGCAAGCGTTGATGAAGTTTGCGCGACCAGAAGTATTCCCGTACGCACGATTCACGATCACGGGAACCGAAAATATTCCACAGGATTCTGCCGCAATCATTTGTGGCAATCACCGCAGTTACTTTGACATTGCCGCGATCTCGTTGGCAGTTGCAAAGACAGGTCGTGCCGTACGCTTCCTCGGCAAGAAGGAAGTGTTTGACGCACCAGTGATTGGTCCGCTTGCAACAGCACTCGGCGGTATTCGCGTGGAGCGTGGCACCGGTAGTGATGAACCGTTGCAGGCAGCGACGGAATCGCTGATGGCCGGTGACTTAGTGGCGATCATGCCGCAGGGAACAATTCCTCGGGGGCCTGCATTCTTTGATCCGGTACTGAAGGGCCGATGGGGTGCTGCACGTTTGGCAGCAGAAACAAAAGCACCAGTGATTCCGGTGGGTATCTGGGGTACTGAAAAAGTGTGGCCGCGAAATGCAAAGTTGCCGAATATCACGAATCTCACATCGCCACCGCACGTCATCATCACTGTGGGTGCGCCCGTGCAGTTGTCATACACGGACCCTGATGCAGACACTCGTCTCATCATGGATGCCATCTCTGCGTTACTTCCACCAGAAGGTCGCGAGTACCGCGAACCAACAGAAGATGAACTACGTCGCAGTTATCCATCCAATTACAAAGGAGACCCGGACTCCGAAGAAGATCGGCGCCCGGGTCTCGATTGAGTCTTGAGTTAGTGAGCGACTAATCGCTCACACTAATTACTGTGCTTTCGCAACTTTCTGGCGAACGATGTTCAGCGCTGAACCAGCCTTGAACCATTCCACTTGCTCGGGGCTGAATGTGTGCTTTGCTTCGAAGTCAACGGTGGAACCGTCGGCCTTGGTGATGCGGCACTGCATTGGCTTGTCGGGCACTGGAGGAAGATTCAACACGCTGATGCGGTCTGTCTCTTCAATGGCGTCATACGTTGCTGGGTCAGAGAAGGTGAGTGGCACGAGGCCTTGCTTCTTCAAGTTTGTTTCGTGAATACGGGCAAATGAACGAGCGAAGATCACGACGCCGCCACGGAAGCGAGGCTCCATTGCAGCGTGCTCGCGTGATGAGCCTTCGCCATAGTTCTGGTCACCAATTGCACACCACTTCACACCGGACTCGCCGTAGTGCTTCGCAATGTCTGGATAGCTACGACGTGAACCGTCGAGTGTGTCGAGACCAACTCCTACCTCGCCGCCGAATGCATTCACTGCACCGATGAAGAGGTTGCCCGAGATGTTCTCGAGGTGACCGCGGTAGGTGAGCCATTTGCCGGCAGCAGAAATGTGGTCGGTGGTGCACTTGCCCTGAGCCTTCATGAGGATCGGAAGTTCGAGATAGTCCTTGCCGTCCCATGCATTGAAAGGCTGCAGCAACTGCAGACGATCTGATGTGGGGCTGACTTCAACAACAACTTTGCTTCCGTCTGCTGGTGGAGCCGTGAACGTGTCGACGCCTGGGTCGTAACCCTTGGCAGGAAGAATGTCGCCCTTGGGTGCATCGAGTGTGACTTCGGTGCCGTCGGGTGCTGTGATCGTGTCAACGCGTGGGTCGAAGTCGAGACGACCGGAGAGTGCAACGGCCATCACGGTGTCAGGACTTGTGACGAACGACAGTGTGTTCGCGGATCCGTCAGCACGCTTCGGGAAGTTGCGGTTGAAAGAGTTCACAATGGTGTTGGGCTTTGCAGTTTTGTCTGCTGCGCGTTCCCATTGACCGATGCAAGGACCACATGCGTTCGCAAGAACTGTTGCGCCAATTGCCTCGAGGTCTGCAAGCAAGCCGTCACGTTCGATCGTGGCGCGAATTTGCTCACTTCCTGGTGAGATGAGCAATTCAGTCTTTGCCTTCAAGCCCTTTGCGGCTGCTTGACGAGCAATGGATGCTGCACGTGTGATGTCTTCGTATGAAGAGTTGGTGCAGGAACCAATGAGTGTTGCGGACACTTCGAGTGGCCAATCGTTCTCACGTGCTGCTGCGCCCACGCCGTTTGCACCAATCTTGTGCGCACGGTCCGGAGAGTGTGGGCCATTGATTAGCGGCGTGAGCTTTGACAAATCAATTTCGATGACTTGGTCGTACTGTGCGCCATCGTCGGGGCGAAGGTCTGCGGCAACTTTGTCGGCGGCTGCAGCAATTGCTTCGCGTCCTGTTGCACGCAAGTAGTCACTCATGTTGCTGTCGTATCCGAACACAGAACACGTTGCGCCAATTTCTGCACCCATGTTGCAGATGGTTGCCTTGCCTGTCGCTGAAATGCTGTCAGCGCCTGGTCCGAAGTATTCAGCGATGGCTCCAGTGCCACCTTCCACGGTGAGTTGACGAGCAACTTCCAAGATGACGTCCTTCGGGCTGCTCCATCCGGACAATGTGCCAGTGAGCTTGATGCCGATGACTTTTGGCCAACGCACGTTGAAGGGGAAGCCTGTCATGACGTCAACGGCGTCTGCGCCACCAACACCGATGGCAACCATGCCGAGTCCACCAGCGTTTGGTGTGTGGCTGTCGGTACCGATCATCATGCCGCCAGGGAATGCGTAGTTCTCGAGCACAACTTGGTGAATGATTCCGCTGCCGGGGCCCCAGAAGCCAACACCAAACTTTGCGCTCACGCTGCGAAGGAAGTCGTACACCTCACGGTTGACATCGTTTGCGTCTTTGAGGTCGAGCTTTGCGCCGACCTTGGCCAAGATCAGGTGGTCACAGTGCACTGTTGAGGGAACAGCAGTGGTGGGAAGACCAGCGGTCATGAACTGCAACAACGCCATCTGTGCGGTGGCGTCTTGCATGGCGACACGGTCAGGGTTGAAGTCGGCGTAACTGCGGCCGCGCTCCATCTCTTGTGTCTTGGGGTCGACGAGGTGGTTGATCAGAATCTTCTCAGCTAAGGACAGCGGGCGTCCGAGACGCTCACGACCAAGTGCGGCATTCGCTGACAACTTGGAGTAGACGCCTTCAACAAGTTCGATGGGGGTTCCGGCGGAAACAGCCATGGGGGCAACCTTTCGTCGTGCAAGTGAGATGGGGCTTGCTTTTTCTCTCTGTGTATACAACTCTAATACAAGTGAGAACTATCCGCTATCACCAAATCGCCGAAGAGTTGAGGGGCCGCATTCTCAGTGGCGCATATGCCGCCGGGCGTTTGATGCCGAGCGAGTCCGATCTCTCTGCAGAGTTTGATGTGAGCCGAGTGACGGTGCGCAAGGCCCTCGAACTGTTGCGTGAAGACGGGCTTGTTGACTCCCGTCAAGGGTTTGGCTGGTTTGTAGCGGGGGAGACAGTCCGTCAACCACTGGCACGGTTGTCCACCATCGAAGAGCAGATGCGTGATTCTGGTGCAGCTCCTGAACGTCGTGTGTTGGAGTTCGCTTTTGAGAAAGCACCAAAGGATGTTGCTACTTCTTTAGGAACAACACAGGTGTTGCGTGTGCGTCGTGTGAACTTGGCCGATGGTGAACCATTCGCGATTGTCACCGTGTGGTGTTCAGCCGAATTGGGGCAGAACTTGTCGCGTGCCGATGTCGAGCGTTCACCGTTCTATGAATTGCTCGATGTGCCGTTATCTGGTGCAACGCAAACTATTGGTGCAGATGCTGCGACAACGGAAGAAGCAGAACTGTTGAAGGTGCCGGTGGGCTCGCCCGTGTTGCGGTGTTTGCGCACAACGACGAGCACTGCAGGAAAGACCGTGTTGTTCTCGCGTCACGTCTTCCCGGCGCATCGCACAGAGTTTGTCGTGGACTTGCCGTTTGTCGATCAGTCGATTGCACCAAG
>WLGW01000042.1 GCA_009703055.1 Actinomycetota bacterium | reverse complement strand
CCCGCACACGCCAGAAAGATGCGCAGGGCTAATCCTCCCTGTCGTTCGCGATAGAGGCGAGTAGCGTTTCAACGTCATGGCAAGTGCATCAATTCCCGAGAAAGACCAGTTGGCAGCAGCTCTTGCTGAAGGTCTGACCAGCATCTCTTCATCGTCGTCTTCGGATGATTTGCGTGCACTCATGTCGGCTTTGGCTGGCAAAAAGGGCGCCATCGCTGGTGTGAAGTCGTCGCTCGGCAAAGTCACAGACATTGAGGCTCGTAAGGAACTCGGCCAAGCGGTGAATGAGGCGTTGAACGCCTTGCAGAAAGCATCTGATTCTCGTTTACGAGAACTGCGTGCCGGCGAGTTTGCGTCGCAGATTCAAGCAGACCGCGTTGACATGACTGAGTTGGCGATGTCGGCTGAAGCTTCGCGCCGTAGAGGTCGCATGCACCTTGTCACACAGGCAACAGAGCGACTCGAAGACGTTTTTGTCGGACTTGGTTTCCAGATTGCAGAAGGCCCTGAGGTTGAGACCGACTTCTACAACTTCGAAGCACTCAACATGCCGCCAAGCCATCCAGCACGCAGCATGTGGGACACATTGTTCGTTGAAAGTGATGAACCTGGAAGCGTTGTGTTGCGCACGCACACATCACCTGTGCAGATTCGTGTGATGCAAGAGTGGCCGCCACCGATTTACGCCATCATGCCCGGCCGTGTTTTCCGCAAGGAGACACCCGATGCAACGCACATGCCTGTGTTCCATCAGATCGAGGGTCTTGTGATTGATCGCGGTATTACCTTCGCCGATCTCGCTGGCACGATTGAATCGTTTACGAAGGCCTTCTTTGGTGAAGGCTTTACAAGCCGACTTCGCCCTTCCTATTTCCCGTTCACGGAACCAAGTGCTGAGTTCGATATTCGTCGCCCTGATGGTTCGTGGATTGAGCTTGGTGGTTGCGGCATGGTGCACCCACACGTGTTACGTGCAGGTGGTCTTGACCCGAATGAATGGAGTGGCTTTGCTTTTGGATTCGGTATCGACCGCATGGCAAAAGAACGTCACGGCGTGAATGACTTGCGAGACATGTACTCCGACGACATCCGATTCACGGAGCAGTTCTCATGAAGATTCTTTTCTCGATTCTTCGTGAGATGGCTGATATCCCATCTGATCCCGAAGTGGTTGCTCTTGCGCTGAACTCATTAGGTCTTGCAGTCGAAGAGATGGATGTAGTGGGAACTCCTGTTCCTGGCGTTGTCACCGCTCGCATTAACCGAATGGAAAAGCATCCTGACGCTGCAAAAGTGACTCGCTGTTTCGTTGATGCCGGTGATGGCGAAGAACGTCATGTGTGGTGTGGTGCAACAAACATGCAACCAGGAGACATCGTCCCCTTGGCAACACTCGGAACAAAGATGCCCAACGGTATGGATATTGCGCGTCGCGGAATCCTTGGCATTGATTCAGAAGGGATGTTGTGTTCAGAAGTAGAGCTCGGCATGAGCGATGAATCAAGTGGGCTTCTGATCTTGCCAAAAGATTCGCCTTTGGGCGTCAGTCCATTTGACGTATTGGGTATCGAGCACGACGTTGTGTTTGATCTTGACCTCACCCGTAATCGTGCTGATTGCTGGGGTCATCTCGGTGTTGCTCGTGATCTTGCTGCACACTTCGGTGTTCCATTGAATGGCCCACGCGTTGATGTCGGCACCATGGGGTCTGAGACTTCACTTCCGGTAGTGATCGATGCAGAAGAGAACTGCGCGTCTTTCTCAGTTAGCTATATCAGTGGCGTGACGGTGGGGCCATCACCTCGGTGGGTGTCTGCTCGTCTTGCTCATCTCGGTATGCGGTCCATAAACAATGTTGTCGATGCATCCAACTTGGTGATGTTGGAAACGAACCAACCCAATCACGCCTATGACGCCGCAGTTGTTTCCTCTTTCCGTGTTCGACTCGCGCAAGCGGGGGAGACCCTCACAACGCTTGATGGTCAGGTTCGTGCCCTGCATCCAGAAGATCTCCTGATTTGTAACGGAGCAAACAATGCCGGTGTTGGCCTTGCTGGCGTCATGGGTGACCTGCATTCAGAAATCACTGAGACAACGACATCGCTTGCAATAGAGAGTGCGTGGTTTTCTCCGGACCCAGTGCGGTTCACAGCAATTCGTCACGGGCTTCGTTCGGAAGCATCGGTGCGATTCGAACGCGGTACCGACCCCAATGGTTGGGTTCTTGCAGCAGAGCGCTTCGTGACCATCCTGCGTGAAACCTGCCCATCTGCCACATTGCACACTGGTGCCACTGTGGTGCGTACATCGCATTGCCCACAACCAATTGATGTTCATATCAGTGTCAATGCAGTCGAGCGAATGCTCGGAATTCGGATTGAAGCAGATCGCATTGTCGCCATCTTGAATGCAATTGGTTTCGCGGCCAAGAGCAATGGCGATGATGTCACCTGTGTTGTACCGACATGGCGCCCCGATTGTGCCCAGTCCGTTGACATCATCGAAGAGATTGCTCGTCACTTTGGGTACGACAACATCGGGAAGACGGTTCCTAATTCAACAGTGCATGGTCGCTTGTCGAACATGCAGCAACGTCGCCGCATCCTGCGCCGTGTGTTGGTGGGTCTTGGTCTTGATGAAGCAATGCCGTCGCCGTTCCTTGCTCCTGGTGATCTGACAGATGTCGGACTAACCGAAGACGATGTCTTGCGACTTGCGAACCCACTCGTGGCCGATGAGTCCATCCTGCGCACATCACTTCGCCCGGGACTTTTGCGTTCACTTCGCTATAACCAATCACATCGTGCACCTCGAGTGGGGCTGTGGGAAATTGGTCATGTGTATCCAAAGTCCGATGCTCAGTTGCCAAACGAATCGGAACAGCTTGCGATTGTGGTTGCTGGCGGTGATGCGGAAACTGCTTTAGCGCAGTGGAATGCAATTTGTGACGCATTGTCGGTGGGCGCACAACTTGATCAGTCTCGTGTTCCGCCCGGTCTTCATGCCACACGTTCAGCAACGCTGGCTCGTGGCAAGAAGGTCATTGGTGTTGTCGGCGAGGTTGACCCTGTGGTGCTTGATGTTCTCGGAATCGAAGGACGCGTCTCCATTTTGGAACTCGACCTCACGACTTTGCTGAATGAAGAACCAAAGCCAGTGCAAGCACGTGACATCAATCGTTTCCCATCGAGCGATATCGACTTGGCGTTCGTGCTTCCGGAATCGATCGCAGCAACGAATCTGCAGCGAGCTCTTCGTCAAGCAGCGGGTAAGCGACTTGTGAGTATTGAACTCTTCGATGTCTACCGCGGTAAAGGTGTTGCTGAGGGTTCACGCAGTCTTGCGTTCCGTTTACGCCTGCAAGAAGAAGGCGGAACATTGACCGACGCCATTCTTGCTGACGTACAAAAGTCGTGTGTCGCTGCAGCTGAAAAAGCTGGCGCAACAATTCGCGCCTAGTACCTGTTAGTTGACCGTTGGGTCAGGGGGTAATCCGCAAGTTTTCGTAATTCACTTGTTTGACGTGCCATCACTCGTGACCACAGTGTGAACGGATCATTGTCGAATGCATCGTTGGGCTCAGAGGGGAGCACCCACCACGCGTTCTCTGTGATTTCGTACGCCAGTTGTCCTGGTCCCCAGCCGGAGTATCCCTGAAAGACCCGATGGATGGATGATGCGTTGAGGTCATCAGACATCATGTCCATGGAAGTCACATTGGAGGGCGAGCCAAAGTCCTGGGCGAGGCAGATGTAACTGGATTCTTCGACCGGACCGCCAATGAACTCCACGTGTGGCCCTGCCGATGTGGCGATCCATTCGCTCAATGGCGAGCGGTCGGGGGAGTCCAGCATTGACCCCGGGCGATTGATCACAACCCCCATCGACCCCTCGTCGTCAATGTGAGCAAGGATCAATATGACCGTTCGAACGAAGTTGGGATCATCCAAAACAGGCTGAGCCACCAAGAGGGCCCCAGCCTGGGGGAGAATGATTGAATTATCATGCACGAACCCGTATAGTAATACATCTATGGTGAAAGTCGGAATCATTGGGGCATCGGGGTACACCGGGGCCGAATTGCTTCGTTTATGTGCTCAGCACCCGTCCGTGGAGGTCGTGGCTGCCACGGGTGATTCCCAAGCGGGAACACTTGCGAGCCACTTGTACCCGTCTTTGGCGGCTGCATACCCCAATCTGGTGTTTGAAGAATTCACTGTTGATCGCTTCACGGGGCTCGACGTCGTGTTCCTGGGCATTCCACATGAGGCTGCTCTAGAAATAGCGCCACAACTTGTCGGCAAAGTCGGCTGTGTCATTGACCTCTCAGCTGCGTACCGCCTGAAGGATTCGTCGTTGTATCCCACTTGGTATGGGTTTGATCACACTCAGCCTGAGTTGTTGGCTCAAGCTGTCTACGGATTGCCAGAGCTGTATCGCAGTCAACTTCCAGGTGCGCAGCTCATTGCGACGCCCGGTTGTTATGTGACGGCTGCATCGCTTGCACTCACGCCGCTTGTTCGCGCAGGTCTTGTGCAATCTCAAGGCGTCATTGTCGACGCCGCATCTGGCGTGAGCGGTGCTGGTCGGGCACTGAAGCATGGTTCATTGTTCTCAACTGTGGATGAAGATTTCACCGCGTATGGACTTCTTGATCACCGACATACGCCTGAGATCGAACAAGTAACGAGTGCGCAAGTTCTTTTCACGCCGCATTTAGCGCCGATGAATCGGGGCATTCTGGCAACGTGTTACGCGCGGCCGCAAGGTGATGCGCCAACAACAGCATCGCTTTTGGCATCACTCGCAACGTTCTACAAGGACGAGCCCTTTATTGTGGTGCGTCCTCAAGTGCCATCAACAAAAGCAACGCTTGGCACCAACACGGTGCACATCACCGCTCGATATGACGAGCGCACCGGCTACGTCATGGTGCTTGCCGCTCTTGACAACATTGCAAAAGGTGCATCTGGTGGCGCAGTGCAGTCAATGAACGTGGCACTGGGACTTCCCGAAGTTTCAGGTCTCAGCACAGTAGGGGTGTATCCATGAGCGAATTATCGCGTGCCGACGTTCTTGTTGAAGCTCTTCCGTACATTCGTCGGTTTGCTGGACGCACAGTTGTCGTGAAGTACGGCGGTAACGCGTTGGCCGGCACTTCGGAGCACGATGCTCTTGCGCTCTTTGCTGAAGACATTGTTCTGATGCACACAGTGGGCATTCGTCCGGTTGTTGTACACGGCGGTGGCCCTCAAATCAATGACATGTTGTCGCGGTTGAACATTGAGTCGAAGTTCGTTAATGGTCTTCGCGTGACAGACGAGGCGACCATGCAGGTTGTGCAGATGGTGCTGAATGGCAACGTGAACCCACAAATTGTCAGTGCAATCAACGTGCATGGCAATGTTGCTGTTGGTCTCTCTGGTGAAGACGGTCGCACATTGCAGGTCACAGCACGTGATGCATCACTTGGTTTTGTCGGCGATATTGAAAAGGTGCGGACGCACGTCATTGATGGCCTTCTGGCCGACGGACTTGTGCCTGTTCTGTCCACAGTGGGTGTCGACATCAATGGCCAGCCATACAACATCAATGCAGATACGGCTGCTGGAGCGATCGCGGAAGCATTAGGTGCTGAAAAGATTGTGTACCTCACAGACATTGCCGGACTTCGCAAAGACATCGATGATGCAACATCGCTCATACAGCGCATCACGGTGGATGAATTGTCAGCTCTCATTGGAGATGGAACCATCTCTGGCGGAATGATTCCGAAGGTGGAGAGCTGCATGCAGGCTGTGCGCGGGGGAGTCAAGAGTGCCCACATTCTCGACGGCCGTATTGCCCACGTTCTGTTGTTGGAATTGTTTACCGATCAAGGTGTCGGCACAATGATTACGGGAGTATCTCAATGAAGCACGCATTTTATGAAAATGAAAAAGCTGTCACAGCGAATGAGTCGCGCGATTATTGCCCGTTCATTCCTGTCTTTGGTCCGCCAGCGGTCATGTTTGAACGTGGTGAGGGCACTCAGTTGTGGGACATCTCCGGAAAGCGTTATCTCGATTTCTTGAGTGGTATTGCTGTTGTCTCTTTGGGTCATGCCAACCCTGTCATCGCGAAGGCGATTGCCGACCAGGCGAACACATTGGTTCATGTTTCAAACTTCTTTGCAAACACTGTGGCAACAAAGACCGCTGTTGAGCTATCGGGGCTTATGCGTGATGCAGGTGCAGGGGATGGTCAAGTGTTCTTCTGTAACTCAGGCGCTGAAGCTAACGAAGCTGCAATCAAGTTGGCACGTAAGTTCGGCGGTCGCGGTCGACACCGAATCGTGACGGCACTCGGAAGTTTCCATGGTCGTACTCTGGGTGCACTCGCGCTGACCGGTCAGCCAGCAAAGCATGAAGTGTTCCAGCCAATGCCTGAGGGTTTCAAGTATTGCGAATTTGGTGATATTGCATCTCTTGAAGCACAACTTGATGACACCGTCGCTGCAGTGATGTTGGAACCTATTCAGGGCGAAGGTGGCGTTGTGCCAGCTGATGCTGCCTATCTCCAAGCAGTGCAAAAACTGTGTAACGAGCGTGGCATCTTGCTCATTATCGATGAAGTGCAGACTGGTTTCTGCCGTACCGGTAAGTGGTTCGGCTTTGAACATGCAGGCATTCAGCCCGATGCCATCACAATGGCGAAGGGCATGGGTAACGGTATGCCCGTTGGTGCGTTGTGGGCACGAAAAGACATTGCCTCGGTACTGCAGCCAGGCGATCACGGCTCTACGTACAGTGGCACCGCTCTCGCAACATCAGCAGTATCCGCCGTCATTTCTGAGATGAAGCGCCTCGATGCTGCATCACTTGCAAACAAGCAAGGTGCGCGTTTGCGGGAAGGTCTCCTGAAGCTCGCAAAGGTGGATCACGTACGCGGTTCTGGTCTTTTGCTCGGTGCACAATTGGTGGAAGGTGTTCTCACTGCCGATGTTGTGCCGGTGTTGTTGGACGCTGGTCTCATTGTGAATGGTGTGAATGCCACAACGATTCGATTCGCACCTCCACTGACCGTGTCGGATGCTGAAATCGATGAAGCGCTTTCCATTCTTGCGACGGTGTTGTCATGAATCATCGTCACTTGGTTGATATTGCGTCATTGGGTGCACCCACTCTGCGACACATCCTTGGTCTCTCCACTGCAACGCCACAGCCGTTGTTGGATGGAAAAGGTGCTGCTCTGATTTTTGAAAAGCCTTCTAACCGCACACGTCACTCCATGGAGATGGCTGTCGTGCAATTGGGTGGCCATCCCGTATACACGCGCGGTGAAGAAATTGGTTTTGACGTCCGTGAAACGGTGGAAGACATCACCAAAATCATGGCTGGCTATCACGCAGTTCTCGCTGCACGAGTCTTTTCGCACTCGGTCATCGAGCGCATGGTTGCGTGTGACGTGGTTCCTGTTGTCAACATGTTGAGCGACGCGTCGCATCCGCTACAGGCACTGGCCGACATCATCACGATGGAAGAACACTGCGGCCCCATCAACACGCTGACAGTTGCGTGGCTGGGTGATTACAACAATGTCGCACGTTCGCTTGCTGAAGCCGTCTGTCTTCTCGGCGGCACCATCTCGCTCGGTTGCCCGGAGGACTACAACGCTTCTCAGGAAGAGTGGGCACGACTGATGGCACTTGGTGGCTCAGTACGTCAATCCACTGACCCGATGAAAGCCGTGGAAGGTGCACATGTTGTGCACACCGACACGTGGATCTCAATGGGGCAAGAGGCAGAAGCAGCTGAACGTCGAGAAATCTTCTCTCAATACTGTGTGAATGATGCCGTGATGGCGAATGCTCTCCCCGGTGCCAAGTTCATGCATTGCATGCCTGCGCATCGTGGTGAAGAAGTCAGTGCCGAAGTCTTTGATGGAGCAAGCAGTCTTGTCATCGAGCAGGGCCATCATCGTTTAACTGCAGCTCGTGGCGCCTTGTCATGGGTACAAGGAGCTTGATATGAGCACAAAACAACAACGTCAACAACTCATCTCTCGTTTGATTGGCCAAGAGAACATCTCTAGCCAGCCACAACTGCAAGAGATTCTTCGTGAACACGGAATTGAAGCCACGCAGGCCACGGTGTCTCGAGACCTTGAAGAGCTCGGTGCAGTGAAGATTCGTATTCCTGGTGGTGACACTGCCTATGCGATTGCCGAATATGCACCCGCCCGGGTGGCGCCCACAGATCAGCTCCGTCGCGTGATGGCGGAATGGGTCGCAGAGGTGACATCAAGTGGAAATCTTGTAGTGGTGCGCACACCGCCAGGGTGTGCTCATGTGGTTGCATCTGCGCTCGACCGCAGCGGACTCGATGGATTACTCGGCACTGTTGCAGGCGATGACACGATCTTCTGCGTTGCTGCAGAAGAAATTGGCGGCACTGGTCTGGCGCAGCAATTGCGCACGTTGTCTGGCGTTACGGATGCCACTGGCGGCATTACGCGTCGAAAGGGGACAGTCAATGTCTGAGAAGAACGTTTCTGAAGGCGCAGCACTGTGGCATGGTCGTTTCGATTCTGCACCGGCTGATGAATTGATGGCATACACCGAGAGTCTCTCTTTCGACAAGCGTCTTTGGGTGGACGACATCTTTGGTTCGAAAGCACACGTCACGATGCTGATCTCTGTCGGCATTATGTCGAAGGATGATGGAGACAAGGTTCTCTCAGCACTAGACGCGGTTGCAGAGGAATTTGCATCACACACTTTTGTGTTCGAGGCATCTGATGAAGACATTCACACGGCCATTGAGCGTCGTGTCACTCAGATCGCGGGTGAACCTGGCGGACGTATCCATACGGGTCGTAGTCGTAATGACCAAGTGGCCACTGCAATTCGCTTGTGGTGCAAGAGGGAAGTACGCATCGTGCGTGACTTCGTCTTGGCGCTCGTGGACACGCTTGAAGCTCGTGCACAAGAAGCTGATGCGAACAATCCGGCTATTCGCTTGCCGGGCTATACCCATGTGCAGCATGCACAACCGGTGCTGCTCTCTCATCACCTGCGGGCACATGCGTGGGCGATGTTGCGTGACGCAGATCGACTTGCAGACGCACTCGAACGCCTCGATGTATCGCCGCTTGGTGCTGGAGCACTTGCGGGTTCTTCTTTGCCGTTGAATCCGTCCGTTTCTGCGCACGAGATGGGCTTTGCAACAACGTTTGCAAATTCGCTTGATGCCGTGTCAGATCGTGACTTCGTTGCTGAGATTCTGTTCGACATTGCGTTACTCGGTGTTCACTTGTCTCGTATTGGCGAGGAGTGGGTTCTCTGGACAAGTGCAGAATTCGGATTCGCTTCGCTTGACGATGCGTACGCCACCGGCTCATCCATGCTGCCTCAGAAGAAGAACGCTGATATTGCCGAGCTTGCCCGTGGCAAAGCAGGTCGTCTCATCGGCAATCTCACTGGTGTTCTCGCGATGTTGAAGGGTCTGCCCCTTGCCTACAACCGCGATCTCCAAGAAGATAAAGAGCCATTGTTCGATTCGGTGGATCAAGTGCGTCGTGCGCTCATTGCCCTGAACGGCATGATTGCGACAGCAACTTTTAACGTTGACGCAATGACTAAGGGCGCTGACGCAGAAGCATTGGTTGCGACTGATCTCGCAGAATGGTTGGTGCAACGCGGCATGCCGTTCCGTGAGGCGCACGCTGTGGTGGGCAAAGTTGTTCGTGATGCCCTTGCTGCAGGAACACCGATGGTCGACATCGTTCGTGGTCATCCGCAGTTGGGAGCTGATGCTGCCCAGTTGTTTGCACCAGGTGTTGCAGTGGGCAATCGTCGAACCCCAGGTGCCGCAGGACCAGAAGCTGCACCAGTTCAGAAACAGCGTCTTGCTGACGCGATCACACAAGCAAAGGCGAAACTGTCATGACATTTGTGGAACGTATACGAGTTCGCTACAACGAATGCGACATGCAGAACGTTGTGTTTAATGCCAACTACTTCATGTATGCCGATGATGCTGTTGCTCAGTGGATGCGACAGAGCGTCAACGCAATGAATGGTGGCAATCTCGACGACCTTGTTTCTTGGGCAGACATCGGTTTTGATTTCATGTTGAAGACCACAACGGCAACGTGGCATAAGGGTGCAACGTATGGCGACACAATTGACGCGCGTTGTGAAGCAACACGGTGGGGAAACACGTCATTTGATGTGTCGGTGTCGATGACTGTGAAAGATCAACCCATCTTTGATTGCACCATCACGTATGTCAGTGTGACTCCCGGAACGCATACTCCTGCTCCTGTTCCTGAGACTTTGAAGAACGCGCTGAGTTAGTAGGGCAGTAGCCAGTTCATGTCTTGGCCGTGATACCCAATCTCGGCGAGAAGAAACTCTTCTGGGTCACCACCGCGCCACATAGTGACGCGAACATCCGCCACTTTTCCAGATGGCTCCATTCGTGCCCATATCAATGGCTTTTCAGGAGTCGCTGTGATGGATGCATCTTCCAGTGCTTGTCGAAAACGACGCTGTACGTCGGGTCCCAAGTACT
>WLGW01000041.1 GCA_009703055.1 Actinomycetota bacterium | reverse complement strand
GGCAAACTCATGGCGGAGAGGGTGGGATTTGAACCCACGGTCCGCTTTAAGACGGACAACGCCTTAGCAGGGCGCCCCATTCGGCCACTCTGGCACCTCTCCTGGGAGAAATTGAGTGTACCCCCGACCTCGGGCTCCCACCCTTCGGGGCCTGAAAGTGGCTATGTAACGGTTGTGTTAAAGCCCTTTCCTCCATGATTTGTGGCCGAATTCAGCAGACTAGGGTTTTCCCTATTCGGTGCCGACGGCGGTGCCGACGATCATGGGAGATCAATACATGAAGAAGTTCTGGAAGCTTGCCGCAACGGCAGCCGCAGCTTCACTCATCGTCGCAGCATGCGGCGGAAGTGATTCAGCATCAGACACCACGTCAGCACCAGTTGAAAAAACTGATGTCAAGGTTGCAGTCGTTTACATCGGCACAACTGAAGACAAGGGCTGGTCATACCAGCATGAGCAGGGCATCCTTCAACTTGAGCAAGAGCTCGGCGTAGAAGTGAAGCGCGTAGAAAATGTTCCTGAAGGCGCACAGTCAGAGCAGACATTCGAGCAGCTTGCTGCTGATGGCTACCAGCTCATCTTCGCAACTTCATTCGGTTACGGATCACCAATGGCAAAGGTTGCTGTGAAGCATCCAGAAGTTTGCATGCAGTGGGCAACCGGTGCAAAGTTCCTCCTCACCAAGGCTGGCGGCGGCGAGTTCGCTGACTTCGATGCATTGCCAACAAACCTCGGCACCTACTTCGGTGCAGCTGAAGAAGCTCGTTACCTCTCCGGTATCGCAGCAGGTAAGGCAACAAAGAACGGCAAGATCGGTTACGTTGCAGCATTCCCAATTCCTGAAGTACTTCGCGGAATCAACGCATTCACACTTGGTGTTCGCTCTGTCAATGCAGAAGCAACAGTTCAGGTCACCTGGACAAAGACATGGTTCGACCCATCACTTGAGAAGCAGGCCTCTGAGTCACTTCTCGATGCAGGCGTCGACGTTCTTGCACAGCACCAGGACACCACAGCACCTGGCGTTGCCGCACAGGCAAAGGGTGCAAAGTGGGTTGGTTACAACTCAGACGTGAAGGAAGCAGCACCAGATGCATGGCTTACAGCACCAACATGGAACTGGGGTCCTTTCTACGTGAAGACCGCAAAGGCAGTTGCCGCAGGCACATGCCCATCTGAAGAGTTCTACGGCGACATGAAGGGCGGAATGGTCACACTTGGTTCATTCGGTACTTCAGTTGATGCAGACACACAGTCACTCATTGAAGAGAAGAAGGCAGCCATCATTGACGGTTCCTTCGCTCCATTCACTGGTGCAATCAACAAGCAAGATGGAAAAGCATGGTTGAAGGCTGGCGAGAAAGCCGAACTCGGCGCACTCCTCAGCATGGACTTCTTCGTTGAAGGAGTTGTCGGTTCCGCAAAGGGCTGATTTTCACCAATGACTAATGCCTCTCACGAGGTCGTGAAGGGGCCGCATCACTCAGGTGATGCGGCCCCTATCGCACTCTCAGCACACTCAATTACAAAGCGCTTTCCTGGTGTCCTCGCGAACGACTCTGTTGATTTCGATGTACGCGCAGGCGAAGTGCACACTCTCCTCGGAGAAAACGGTGCAGGTAAGAGCACCTTGGCCGCAATGTTGTGCGGTCTCTACCAACCCGACAGTGGATACATGCTGCGCAATGGACAACCGATCTCCCTGTCCTCACCGCGCGCTGGATTGCAACACGGCATTGCCATGGTGCACCAACACTTCCGCTTAGTTGAACGTTTCACCGTCGCAGAGAATGTTGTACTCGGCAGTCGCGATCTTTCGTTCACGCTCAAGCGCAAAAACATTGATGACAAGGTTGCCGCTGTTGCAGAGTCCTACGGCTTGCCCATCGACCCGCAAGCAGTCGTTGGCGAACTCTCCGTTGGTCAACGTCAACGCGTTGAAATTGTGAAGGCCCTCTATCAAGGTGCCGAAATTCTTCTCCTCGATGAACCCACTGCAGTTCTTGTACCCGCAGAAGTAGAGAAGTTGTTTGAGAATGTTCATGCAATGACTGCTGCTGGTAAGTCCATTGTTTTCATTAGTCACAAACTGGGAGAAGTCGTTGAGATTTCTGATCGTGTGACTGTGTTGCGCGGTGGTCGCGTCACCGGACATGTGTCTGGTCGTGGGTCCACCGATACAAAAGAGCTTGCTCGTCTCATGGTCGGTCGTGACATCAACTTGTCAACACAACGCGCATCACATGCCACTGGGCACGAAGTGCTTCAGATTCGTGAACTCTCACTTGCTTCAGAAGGTGTCGACATCTTGTCCAACATTTCCTTCAACGTGCATGAAGGTGAGATGGTGGGCATCGCAGGTGTCGCAGGTAACGGTCAACGCGAACTTGCCGACACCATTGCTGGCCTCATCTCCCCCACATCAGGAACTATTTCCATTGGTGGTGCGATGACAACAGACCGTGGACCAATTGCGGCACGCGAACTTGGTCTTGCATATGTTCCTGAGGATCGCTTGGGAATGGGCCTCGTCCCATCCATGTCGATTCTCGACAACTTGTTGCTCACTCGTGATCGTCGGATTGTTGTTGATCGCGCATCAGTTCGTCCCGAAGCAAACCGACTCATTGAGCAGTTTGAAATCAAGGCAAACAATGCTGATCACATCGCACGCAAACTCTCGGGTGGAAATGCTCAAAAAGTCTTGCTGGCACGTGAGCTCTCTGGTGGTCGCACGGTAACCAAATTGTTGGTGGTGTGCTCCCCTACTCGTGGTCTCGACGTCGGTGCTATTGAAACTGTCCGCCGCCTTCTTGATGATGCGCGCAGTGCAGGTCAAGCCATCCTCCTCATCTCGGAAGACCTTGACGAAATCATGTCATTGGCTGACCGCATCCTTGTGCTCTATCGCGGGGCAATTGTCCATGAAACACCTGGTGAATCAGCACAGCTGGCCACCGTCGGCGCAGCAATGGCCGGCCTCAAAACGGAGGGCGCCGCCTAATGCGAGCTCCATTCAGAATCATCTTCGAACAACGCAGTGAGACGCCTCGGTATCTCGCAGCTTTCGTTCCCTTAATGTCAGTTCTCGCAGCTCTTGTTGCCGGCGGAATTTTCTTGATGGCATCTGGCTACTCAGCGTCAGAGACATACAGCAATATGTTGAGCGACGGCTTTCTCTCGTCGCGTGGAATCACCGACACGTTGGGATTGTCCACTGTTCTGATCTGTACCGGTCTGTGTGCGGCATTTGCATTCCAGATGAACTTGTACAACATCGGCGGTGAAGGTCAGGTGTATCTCGGCATGTTGGGTGGTGCATGGGCGGGACTCGCATTAGGTCCTCGTCTTCCATCCGTCATCGCTGTTCCCACCGTTCTCCTCATCGGTGCTGCAGCAGGAGCTCTCTGGATCTTTATTCCTGCATTCGTCCGTGCGCGGTTAGGCACAAGCGAAATTGTGTCGACATTGCTTCTCACATACATCGCAGCAAGTGTTCTAAATCACTTTGTGTACACACCGAACAGTTACTTCCGTGCACCGAATGTTACGTTCCCCATGGGTCGTGCCGTATCGGAATCAGCCCAACTCACACCACTCGGTGGAACACGCATGTATCCCACATTCTTCATTGTGGTTGCTCTTGCGCTCTTCCTGTACTGGGTCGTGAAGCGCACAGAGTTTGGATATCGCATTCAAGTGATTTCCGATTCACCTCGTGCAGCCCATTACGCCGGTGTCAATGCACGACGGACCACGATGCAAGTCATGTTGATCTCAGGCGCGCTTGCGGGATTTGGTGGAGCAACTCTCATCGTTGGTGAATTCGGCAAGCTTGACCAAGGAATTCTTCTTCTTGGCTATGGGTATGCAGGCATCGTGATTGCAGCCCTTGCGCGCAATAACTTCGCTGCCATCATCGTGAGTGGCATCTTGTTCTCAGGGCTTCGTGTGGGTGGTGACAAACTGCAAATCACCACCGAAACACCTATCCATATTGGTGTCATGCTGCAAGGAGCGATTCTCCTGTTTGCACTCGGCGGTGAGGCATTCCGTCGATACAGAATTCGTGCCGTTCGCATCCAGGCGGTTGCACAATGAACAGCAACATTTGGGTCCTCACGTCGGCCGACTCCATCGCCATTGCAACCACGCTGATTTTGGCAGCGCTTGGCGCATTGTTCACCGAACGCTCCGGCGTTTTGAATCTTGGCATCGAAGGAATCCTGCTGACTTCAGCAATCTCTTCCTTTCTTGCTGCAGATTCCTCCGGCAGCATTTGGCTTGGCCTTGTTGTTGGTTCGCTCGTTGGTTCTCTGCTTGCAGGTATTCACGCAGTTTTGTCAGTCACCTTGCGGGCCAACCAGATTGTGTCGGGTCTTGCATTGGTGATTTTCGGTACCGGACTTGCAAACTTCTTGGGCAAGCCCGCAGAAGGAAAAACCGTAACAACCATCATCGAGCCACTCACGTTTGGACCACTGTCAGATATCCCTGTGATCGGTCCCGTGTTGTTTGAGCACGACATCATCACCTACTTCGCTTTTGCGTTGTCGATTGGTTCGGCGTGGTACTTGTTCCGCACACGTCCAGGTTTGGAACTGCGTGCAACAGGTGACGACCCTGCAACAGTGGATGCGCAAGGTTTGTCAGTGGCTGGTATTCGCATTCGCTACACGTTGTTCGGCGGCTTGCTTGTTGGCCTTGGTGGCTCCTGGTTGATGTTGGCCCAAAGCGCTGCATGGCACCAGGCTGCAACGACCAATGGCATTGGATGGATTGCGCTTGCGCTGGTGGTGTTCGCCGGATGGCATCCGGTGCGCCTCATCTTTGGTGCGCTGTTGTTCGGATTCTCTTTGCAGCTTCCATTCACCTTGCAGGCCGAACAGATCACGTTCATCCCGTCAGCCTTCACGCAGATGTTGCCGTACCTTGCAACTCTGATTGCTTTGATCGCCTTCAGCCGCCCCGGAAGCAAGAACTTGCGCGGTGCTCCGAAGGCATTGGGCAATCCGTTCGTTCGCGACGAACGCTAGAACTCTCCGCCGCCCCCCAACAGTTGTTGGGGTATAAAAAAGGAGAGTTGGCCGAAGCCAACTCTCCTGGCGGAACGGAAGGGATTTGAACCCCCGGGGCTTTTACACCCTCTCGCTTTCAAGGCGAGTGCATTTGTCCGCTCTGCCACCGTTCCGTCTCACACGCTACCTGCAAACCCTGCCAGCCCAAAAGGGCACAGCAATTACTTGCGAATATGCGTGCGCAGTTCAGTGATCCAGTCGTCGGCTTGCTGCCAACGGGCATCTGCATGCTCCCGAGCATTCGGTGCGTGATCGCCCGCCGCTGGGTATGAGCCCAAAAACTTCACTCCACCCTGCTTGGTGTGGAGGTCTCTAAGAACATCCGCCATCAATTCGTCAGCCACATGGCCATCGGCGTAAATGATGAAGCAGTAATCACCGAGTCCACCTGCTTTAGTGGGGCGCGATGACAGCAACGACAAGTTGATGCGACGCGCCGCAAATTCTTGCAAGATGGAAATCAAACTGCCAGGTTCATCGGCACGCTGAAACACAACAAGGCCTGTCTTGTCATGACCGGTTGCAGCAGGAATGCCTTCACGCGCAATAAGAACGAAACGTGTTTGGTTGCCTGCGTGATCTGCGATGTCTTTTGCAACAACTTCGAGGCCGTACAGAGTCGCTGCATTCGATGGTGCCAGTGCGGCAAGACCCTTCTCACCCGCAGTGGAGCGTTCACCAACAAGACGCGCTGCATCTGCTGTGGAGTTTGCTGCATGCACATCGGCCTTCGGCATGTTCTCGCGTAACCACGCACTGCACTGAGCAGTAGCGACGGGAATCGAGAGCACGAGATTGACATCGGCCAGTTGAGTTCCTGGCGCAGCGAGCAAGCAGTGCTCAATGTCGAGAACCACTTCGCGCTGAATCAAGAGTTCGTAATCAAAGATGAGTGCATCTTGAGTGAAGTTAACGGTGCCCTCGATGGAGTTTTCGATGGGAACGAATCCGGCTTCGACATCACCACGGGCCACGGCATCAAGAACGTCGGGCACGGAACGAAATGGCACGAGTTCGCCTGCAGCAAGATCGGGCTGAGTCAGGAGTGCCTGCTCAGTGAAAGTACCGAATGGTCCGAAGAACCCGATGCGCATTGGTGTTGTTGCCACGAATGGAAAGGCTACGCCCTCTGGCAACCCCCACCCCTCCTCATTTAGTTAAGGCCTCTCTCCCAACACTTCTGCAACACGGGAGTGCTTCTCCACCCAACCCCTTGTGGTTATGCACACTGCACCAATAACCCAGAGGCAGTCCGCTAAATCCTTCTCAAGGTCTCGCATGTGAATCGGCTCATGGTGGGCAATTCGATTTCGCAGATCATGAAGTCGCCCCATTGCCGCAGACAACCTTTGTATCTCAGCAGGGTCAATGTTGGGAAAGGCGTATTTCCCTGCAAGGGGCCACAGAGTTGTCCGGTACTGCTTCGCAACCAAGAATCTCCAGAAACCAAAGTTGAGTTCCGCAACAATCTGATTAGCTACGGGTTGACGTTGCTGTCGCAGTAGGCGTTGATTTGCATCTGCAATATGTTGCAGCGAGTTTTCTCTCAACAGACCAAATTGATTATCGAACCAGAATTCCGATCCATTAAGACTGGTTGAGAGTCGCATCAACTGCTCGTGCCAAGCATTTCTAATAACTACTTCTACATCACCAAGCAATACAAGAAAAGCTGCAGCCACGCGACTATTCCAAATGTAGAGATCAAGAGCGTTTGATAAATCGGCACCAGCCATATTCATATAACTCGCCAAACGTGCGACACTCAATCTTGTTTGAATGACTTCATCAATTTCATGTGCCACGAATTCACATCCGTGTACACTTGTTGACGAACACCCCGGAACCGTCCCTGCCTCGGCAAACGGCCGGGGTTTTGACTATTCCCGATCTAACTCTTTCCATTCCTCCATGTGGACTTCACATGGCTCGAACGGAAATGATGGAAGTTAATTGGTGAAAGAGATGGCGAGTGAGTCTCTGACGAAGGCGTCAAGATCTGCCAACTCAAGTTCGCCCGAGTGTCGACCAACAATCTTGCCTTCGGCATTCACAATCGCGATGAACGGGAATCCATCAACGCCATAGGCATTGGCAGCTTCGCCAGCTTCGCTGTCTGCAAATACTTCAAACGGCCACTTCATCTCTTCAATCCAGTCAGACGGTGGCCAATTGGCTTGGTCATTGCGAGACGCTGTGGTCACGCCAATCACACGCAGACCCTCTGGAATGAGACCTTTCTCCTGCCACTCGATGAGACGCGGCACTTCACGATTGCAATGCGGACACCAATGCGCCAAGAAAACCAGCATCAACGGCTGAGCGCTTGCACCTGGTGTAATCGAAACAGGATTTCCAGCGAATGTGAATCCGTTCAATGTCGGCGCGGTCTTTCCCATCGCCGAATCTAAAGCAGGATTGCTGCTCCCATCACCTAATGGACTCAGTACATCACCCTTGACAATGACGGGTTGAAACTCACCAGAAGCCACTTCACCTTCAACCGTCGTCCTTGGTTGTGTTGTTGCGTCATCTGATCCACCAGAAAAACCAATGGCGATGGCAGCAGCGAGAAGAACTACCGCCCCAATGATCATGAATGTCTTTCGAGAGCTCTTCGCTCCTTCACTCTTCTTGCGTTGTGCTTGTGCCATATCAGGCCTCCTTGATGAGTTGTGATGCACTCACACGCGATTCGCGCATGAGTGTTAAAGAAATTGTGATGACGGTGATGAATGCACTACCCGCCATAAAGCAAAGGGTGACAAACCCGAGTTCACGGAACCACACGGTGGTGCACGGAACATCAACACTGCATACATTCGATTCCAGTTGGGGAAACCACTCCAACAAATAGTGATACGTGGACACAAGAAGTCCGACGCACGCCAACACAAGTGAATACACCGCGATGCTCTTGTCGCGTCGCAGTGCCGCAACGAACGTGATGATTACAATCGAATAAATGGCAATGCGCTGGTACCAGCACAACTTGCACGGTGCGTACCCAACGCTCTCACTGAAATACAGGCTGCCCACCATGGCCCCCGTGGTGATCGCGCACATGATCCATAACCCCGACGCTCGCACCTGGGCCAGCCAGGATTTTGCCCAGACCGCTTCAGCCTCAACCAGCAACGCCAGGCCGGTGACAAGACCCCCCACCAGGGTGGCAACACCCAGCAATGCGCTGAAGAGTTGTACTGAGTCGGAGTTCACCCTTCCATTCTTGCGCTCGTTTGGGGGCGATGGTGGCAGGATTGACGGGTGACATCAGCGACCATCGGTATCGACGCCCTGCGGGCAATGCGTTCAGATCGACGCAAACACCGCGTCGAAGATATGGACTGGTTTGAGGCCCTGTATCGGGTCTATTTGGCTGCTTTTCTCGGTCTTGGGGCCATTTTCTTCCTGTCGGGCCTCGTGGGCGACGCTGAATTCACCAGCGCTGATCTCATCAACATTCATACTCATTCGCCCCATGTAGTGGGTCTTGCAGCAGCCCTCGCCGTATTCATCGGGCTGCGCAGTGGCGCCAACGGTGGCCCACTTGCGGTCGAAGACGCCGAAGTACGCCACGTACTCATGGCCCCCGTCTCACATGCACAGGTCTTGCGCCATCCAGCGATTCAGCGACTGCGCACATTCGCCTTCGCAGGTGCAGTTGCGGGTGGCGTCGCAAACCAACTTCTCGGTCGTCGCGTTCCGAATCACCCATCGCTCGGCTTGTTCGCCCTCTACGGAGCAATCGCTGGCAGCATCATCGGCGTTCTTTTTGTTGTGAGTGCACTTCTCGCTCATGGCCTCGGCATTGCTCGCTGGTTAACGACCGCGATTGCATCAGTGCTTCTTGGTTGGCAAGTTGCTGTCACCATCGGCGACACAAACGTTGCTGGGCCTTTTGATGTTGTCGGAAGCATCGCGTTGAGTTGGTCACGAGTCAATGCAATTGATGCGGTCGGTGTTGTCGTCATTCTTATTCTCACCGCTGCATCTATAGCTCTTGTTGGTCGCTTCTCGCTTGAAGCTCTTGCACGTCGCAGTGCACTCGTCTCCCAAATGAAGTTCGCCGTCACCTTGCAAGACGTTCGCACCGTTGTGCTTCTGCGTCGTCAGCTCAGTCAAGAACACATGCGCGTGAAGCCATGGGTGAAAGTGCCGCGCGTTCTTCGTCGCGATGTTGTTGTTGGTCGAGGCTTGCGCAGCATGATGCACTTTCCAATACGTCGCATCATCCGCATGAAGTTGCTCGCGATTGCTGCAGCAGGTGCGATGGTGTTGGCATGGCGCGGCACCACACCGATGGTGGTTCCCGCAGGGCTTGCATTGTTTGTTCTGGGTCTCGATGTTGTTGAACCTCTCTCACAAGAAGTTGATCAACCAGATCGCACCGATGCATTACCCGTCGAGCGTGGTCTCATCATGACGAAGCACCTCATTGTTCCTGCTCTTGCATCACTTCTGTTTCTTCCTGCCGGCGTCTTCACAGTCCTCATTCTTGAACCTGGTGCATCAAGCCTGGGATATGCCGTTTTGCTCGGAATCATTGCCCTTTTAGGCGGTGTTGCTGGTGCCACCATTAACTCAGTCAAGGGCGCACCCGATCCGCTCAGTGGCGCCAACCAAGGTCTTGCATTACCGCCCGAGGTCAGCGGTATGAGCACAGTCATTCGTTCCGGTTGGCCACCCGTGGTCAGCATCCTCGCGTGTCTTCCGGTACTTGCACTTCGCTATGGCGTTGAGCAGCAAACCGACATTCTCGGCAACACATTGCGCGCTACTGGCGGCGTTGTCATCTTGCTTGTTCTTGTTGCCGGTTGGGTACGTCAACGCGATGCCATCCTCGCCTACTTCCGCACATTGAAACCACCTACTTCTTCACCCACCTCCATCACAGAGAGCAACTGACATGGTTCGCACACACAAAAACATTCATGCACCAGCACCTGCTTCTGCATTGCACGTCAACAACATCTCAAAGTCATACGGCACATCTCCTGCGTTAGACCCCATCACCATCGAAGTGTCTCCTGGTGAGCGCATTGCTCTCATTGGCCACAACGGTTCGGGCAAGACAACCATGATGCGTATTGCCGCCGGACTTCTCGATGCATCAGAAGGAACCGTTTCCATTTATGGTCAGGCATCAGGTTCATTGCCTGCGCGTGCATCTTTGAGTTTCATTGCAGACCAACCAACCTTCTATGACGACCTCACCTTGTGGGAACACATGGAGTACGTTGCACGGCTGCACGGAGTTGAAGAGTGGGAACAGACTGCCGCCGACCTTCTCGGTCATCTTGGTTTGTACGACCGTGCCGATGACATGCCGAACCGATTCTCCCGAGGCCTCAAGCAGAAGTCTGCGATTGCACTTGGATTCATTCGCCCGTTTGATCTCTTGCTTGTTGACGAGCCATTCGTCGGGCTCGATGCATCTGGCAAAGAGGCCCTGTTGGAACTGTTGGCCGTCGCTTCCGACAATGGCTCCACCGTCATTGTGGCCACCCACGAGCTGTCCTTTGTGCACACGGTCAAGAGGGTCATTGCGTTGCGTGATGGTCGCCTGGTCTACGACGGACCGACCGATGG
>WLGW01000040.1 GCA_009703055.1 Actinomycetota bacterium | reverse complement strand
GCATCGATGTCGCCCTGGGGTGCAGGAATCTTTTCAATGATCTCGTCCAACAGTTCTGCCACTCCGGCACCTGTCTTTGCAGAGATACGCAAGATGTCTTCTGCAGGGATACCCAGAATGTTCTCAATCTCTTGTGCATAGCGATCAGGGTCAGCTGCAGGTAGGTCGATCTTGTTCAAAACGGCGACGATCTCAAGATCGTTTTCAAGTGCCAAGTAACAGTTCGCAAGAGTCTGCGCTTCAATGCCCTGTGCAGCATCCACCACCAGCACCACGCCTTCACACGCAGCTAATGAACGGCTGACTTCATAACCAAAGTCGACGTGCCCGGGAGTATCAATGAGGTGGAAGGTGTGGCCTTTCCAATTCACGCGAACGTTCTGTGCCTTAATCGTGATGCCACGCTCACGCTCGAGGTCCATTGAGTCGAGATACTGGGCCTTCATGTCGCGCGCCTGAACCGCGCCAGTCATCTCAAGGATGCGGTCGGAGAGGGTCGACTTGCCATGGTCAATGTGGGCAATGATCGAGAAATTGCGGATTTTTGAGATGTCCATGGGCTAATTGGAGCCTACCTGTGCGGTTGGGGACGGGGCTGTCTCCCGATAGCCTCGTTACTCGTGGCAAACATCAAGAGCCAAAAGAAGCGCATTCTTACCAACGCAAAAGCAGCAGACCGTAACAAGGCCGTCAAGAGCGAGCTGAAGACACGTATCCGCACTGCAACCGACAACGCTGGCACCCCTGAGGGTGAAGAAAGCCTTCGTGCTGCCGTCAAGCGCATCGACATGGCTGCTGCCAAGGGGATCATTCACCCGAACTCAGCTGCTCGTCGTAAGAGCCGCTTGATGAAGCGTTTCAACCTCGCTGCCAAGTAATTGCTTCACAGCAATTAAATCTTCCAAGTAATCAGACTTTCTGATCGCGTCGTATCGACGCTCCCCGCCAAAAAACTTCTAACGCTTGTATGCGCGCGCCCGCTGTGGGGCTGCACCACCAAGACGCGACAGTCGTGCCACCAGCACTTCCATCACCAGTTCTGGCTCCCAGTCTTTTCCACCACGTAGGTCGAGGTCTGCCGTTGCGATGAGCGAGATGGCCCGTGAGATACCTGCACTACCGAGGCGCTGATACTGCTCGAGAACTTTGCGTGCCGTGAACTCTTTGCCACCGAGGATCTCCACTGCATCGGCCGCTGTGCGAACACCACGACCATCGATCTTCATCATTTGTGCATAGCGGTTCGCCAAGAGCGCGAGAATCTGCAGAGGGTGGGAGTCCCCCATCATGCGATGCAGCATGAGAAGTGCTTTGGTGGAGTCACCGGCGTCAACGGCATCAGTGAGATCCCACGGCGCAACACTGCCTGCCTCACCAAGGAATACTTCGATGTCTGAACGCGACAATTTCGCGCCTTCGCCGTATGCCGAGGTGAGCGTGGCCAAGAGGCCTGCAATACGGGCATGGTCTCCGCCGAACCACGACGCAATAAGCCGACCCGCATCGGGTGAGTACGTGAAGCCAGCTTCCACCAACTTGGTTTCTACCCATTTGATCCGCTCGTTTTGATTACTGACGACTGCAGCACCAATGGTCTCGGCCTTCGCACGCTTGCACGCGTCGGAGACTGCCTTCACTACGCGCCCAGTAGACGTAATGACGAGGTCGACCTCTTCAATACATGCATCGATGGCTGCCACAAATGTGTCGACATCTTCAGCAAGAAGATCTTGTAGGTGTCGAAGAACAACCACCTTGCGTTCCATAAACAACGACATCGTGGTGAGCGCATCAGCAACACCACCGATTGCAAACGTGCTGTCAGAGCAGTCGAAGTCGTCAACCATCATCGAGCGGTCGTTATCGCCAACAAGACGATCGACCAGTGTGGTGAGTTCAAGACTGATGAGACTCTCATCGCCAGAAATCAGGTACACACTCACGCCCTCTACCCTGCCACAGCGGTGTGCCTCCGTGCATTTTTCCTTGCTCGAAACAACAGCAGAATCACCACAATCAGCCATATTCCGCCGTTCCACCAGCCCTGCGGTGAAAGAAAGGAGGCAATCCTCGATACCCCGTCAACCCATACGACAGGAATGGTCAGCAGCCACGACACCGCGGGAACCAAAACAGGAACAGCTGCGGCAAGTAACGCAATCGGCAAACCGATCGTCATCACAAACCCTGCGACCGGAATTGCAAGAGGGTTTGCAAGAAGTGAGATCACCGGCACGAACCCGAACACAAGAAGCGAGATGGGCGCTGTGCCCAATTGAGCTGCCAATGTTGCGGCTAACACTCCGCGAGAGCCCATCATGCGACCAATACCTGCCGATGCCCATGCAAGTCCAGCAGTTGCGCCAACACTTAGGGCGAACCCCACACTCCACGCCAACATCGGATCAATCAGGAGCAGCACGATCACTGCGCGAGACAGAACAATGCGGGCGTTGGCCGGTGATTTCAGCAATGCATTGCTGGCGACCATGCCCGCCATGAATGCTGCACGAAGAACTGATGGCTCGCCGCGGGTGAGAGCAACGAACCACACCAGCAACAACATCGTGAGACACCACTTCACCCAGTTGCTTCGTCGTTTCAAGAAAGGTGATGCAACGATGAGCAGGTACGCCACGTTCTGACCCGACACTGCGCACAGGTGAGACAAGCCACTGTCTCGAAACCGTTGCACCATCGCTGGAGACTGATTTCGATCATCGCCAATGACAAGCCCCGTGAACAACGCGCGATGTTCGGCTGGCATGCGCTCGACACCACGCACAAGGGAACGCCTCATTCGGTTTGCGGTTCGAACAAACACAGAACCCTCGGAGTACTTTTCCGAAACTGATGTAATAGTGAGGCGCCCAACGACATGGTTGATGTGATCAAAGCGTGCGAATTGTCCTTCGTTGCGCGAGCACTCCCCTTCAATACGAACTGACTCACCAACGAGGCGCTGTGCAAGGGCACGACCTGGCGTGCCATACGCCAACACCTTGTATCTCTTCTCATCAAGTTCAAGCACTGTTGCAGTTCCATAGGAACGAAACGATGGGTCCACACGAATCGTTGCAATGCCAGAACATGCACCTTCACGCACATCACTGCCCTGATGCCATGCCGCAGAGCCACTTGTCAGACCAACAGCAAACAGCATGAGGACAATGACAGACAGAGGAAGCAGCGAATAGCGAAAGAAGATGCACCCCGCGCCCAACAACACGAGACCGGCGACCCGTCCGTTGGATACACGTGGCCACCACTCGCCGACCCACGTACTTGCCCACAGAACAACTGCAAGAAATAGCCAATTCATTGATGAACCCACACGATGCACGCGAGGCCTAGTACTGCCCACGTACAGTTGAGATGTGGGCAGCAACTCAACTTCGACTCGTGAATCGCGCCCACTACTTCCTGGTGGCGTTGCAGCAACACGACGAGCTATTCGCCGTCGCGGTGGACTCATGGCGATTGGTGTTGCCGCTGCGATGTGGTTCGGCGGCATTGTGCTCTCGTGGATCCTGCCAGGCGTCATCGGCGGTGCGCTCTCGTTCGTTCTCATGGTGATGGCACTTCCTGTGATGCCGATTCTCGGTATGCCCGCGTCTGGCGGCGGTCAACGACTCCTTGTCGCCGTCATCTCAAGCTCTGTCATCTGGTGGTTCATCGGCCAAACAGTGGCAGCACGCGTGTCGAAACGACCCGTCGTGGGTTGGCGAGAGTGGGCTCGCGAGTTTGTATTCCTCGGCCTTGGTCTATGGATCGGCGCAGCAGGCGCACTCATCATCGGTGCTGTTGCACTCGGCGCGTTCTAACCCACTGTCACTTGGTCTCGCAGCGCCGCAAGCTTTGCTGGTCCGATGCCGGGAACATTTAACAGATCTTCCACCTTGCTGAAGGATCCCTTTTTTGTGCGGTACGCAATGATTGCTTTTGCAGTGCTTGGCCCGACGCCGGTCAGCGAGTCCAGTTCGCTTGCTGTTGCGGTATTGAGATTGATTAATCGAGTCGGCTGAGAACCTGCACTTCCACTACTTGTTCCTGGCGTCGTTGTGGGCGCAGTTGTCGGCGTGGTGCGCTGAGGACGCAACCGAGGTGCAGTCGTGACACGTGGACGTGAGACTTTCTTGATTGGTATGTAGATCTGTTCTGTATCTGTGATGGTTTGCGCCAAGTTGATGGATTCGAGATCAGCGCTGCGTAATGCCCCGCCTGCAGATGCGACTGCATCAACGACCCGTGCAGATGATGGCAATCGGTACACCCCAGGCGAATTCACTGCACCAGCAACATGAACCGTGATGATGGCGGGCGACATCGGTGTCGATGTTGCAGACTCTGTCGTGACACGTGGAACATATGCGTCAATCGGCACGGGTGATGGCTTCAGGACGAACCATGCGATTCCACCAAGAAGTACGGCCGTGCAACAGCTGGCAATAATTCGTTGTGGCCCGATGAACGCCACCCATTGGCGAAGTCGGCGCAGCAACTTCTGAAAGTCAATGTTTTCCATGACTGCCATGTGCACATGCAGATGGCAAAGACGGCAGATGAATTAGAACAAGCGAGCCGTGAGTTGCTTGCGGTATTTCGCCGTGCGTGGATCCTCTGGGCCCATCGTTTGCAGAATGTCGAGGTATTCCTGTCGCGCGGCTTCATCATCTCTCACGCGTTCCAACAACGATTGCAACTGATCATCAAAGTCATCCACCGGATTCAATGACAATCGTGCAGTTGCTGCAATACGTCGCACCCGTTCTGTCTCGGGAATGCGCGGTAATAAAGCCAGCGCCTCTTCGGCGCCACCTGTACGCACGAGGAACTCTGCAAGAGAGCACACCGCATCTTCATTGCCTGGCACAAGCGCCACAGCATCACGAAGAGCCTGTTCTGTTCCCTGTTCGAGCAGTTCATGAACTCGCACTTGCGTGGGGTCGGGAAGGAGCGATGTCACCAGATTCTGAATCATGTGTTCTGGCTGGCCACCCATGAACGCATCAAGCGGTTGCCCATCTTTGAAAATGACGACGGTCGGCACCGATTTGATACCAAACGCCTGCATCAGACCTGGATTTTCGTCGATATTGACTTTGGCGAGAACCACCTGACCACCCGTGGCATCGGTGGTGCGTTCCAGGATCGGGGTCAACGTCTTGCAGGGCTCGCACCATGGCGCCCAGAAGTCGACCAACACCGGAGTCGTCTTCGACTTCTCCACTACTTCGGTCTGAAAACTGGCGTCGGTGACGTCTACTGCCATCAGGGCACGATACAGGTAGTTTCAGAGGCGTGACTCTTCCTCATGGCATCAGCGACAAGGTGGAAAATTGGCTCACCGCCAACATCCCCGGAGCAACTGCTCCTTTCACATACACGCAGATTGCAGGCGGACATTCCAATCTCACCTTTAAGGTCGACGATGCCACCGGACATTCCTATGTATTGCGTCGTCCGCCGCTTGGGCATCGTTTGGCAAGTGCCCATGACATGTCGCGTGAACATCGCATCATCGCTGGGCTTGCTAGTAGCAATGTTCCTGTTGCACCAGCACTGGGGCTGTGCACAGATGAATCAGTGAATGATGCACCGTTCTATGTGATGTCTTTCGTTGATGGTTACGTCGTGCGCGAAAAGGCAGTTGCCGAAACTCTGCTTGGTGCTGACGGATGTCGACGTGCCAGCGAATCAATCGTTGACACGATGGCAGCAATTCACGCCGTTGATGTGAAGGCTGCAGGCCTTGATGAACTGGGGCGACATGATGGTTACATCGGTCGCCAGCTCAAGCGGTGGCACGGCAACATTCTCGAACAACGCACGCGTGAGCTGCCTCTTGTTGATCAGGTGTATGAAGGTCTTCTTGCACGCATTCCTGAACAAGGCCCTGCCACTTTGGTGCACGGTGACTACCGCCTCGACAATTGCATGGTTGATGCAAAGGGAAATGTCATCGCTGTTCTCGACTGGGAAATCTGCACGCTTGGCGACCCAATGGCAGACCTCGGATTGCTGATGGTCTATTGGACGGGCCCGAACGACGAAGCAAGCGCATGGGCGAACAGCGTGAACACTGCGCCTGGTTTCCTTGATCGCGCAGATCTTGCAGCGCGATATGCAAAAGCATCGGGACGAGACATCTCACAGCTTGATTTCTACGTTGCCTTTGCCTACTGGAAACTCGCGTGCATTCTCGAAGGTGTCTACGCGCGTTACCTCGGCGGCGCAATGGGACAAAAAGACCCCGCCGAACTCGAGCCATTCCGACTACAAGTAGAGGGTGCTTCACAAAAAGCAGCTGCAACACTTGAGCGTCTGAAATGAGCGCGAACGGACTTCCCTTCAGCGTGAAAGGCACCTTGCCTGAGCTCACTGACCCCACGATGATTGTCATGCTCACCGGCTGGATTGATGCGAGCGGTGCTGCATCGTCTGCGATGTCTCACCTCATCACCGAATCTGCCGCGCGATCGCTCATTGAATTCGACGCCGACACCTTTATTGATTTTCGTGCTCGTCGACCCTTCATGGAATTACGGGAAGGTGTCAACACACGTATCGCATGGAACCTTCCTGAAATTCAAGTGGGCACTGACGACAACGAACGAGATGTGTTGTTTCTCACCGGTCCTGAACCCGACATGGCGTGGAATGCATTTGCGGAAGCAGTTGCCGCACTCGCCAAGCAACTGAATGTTTCGAAGTGCATCGGACTGGGCGCGTATCCCTTCGGTGCACCCCACACGCGATCCGTGGGCCTCACCGCAACGTCCCCCGACCCTTCCATCATCGACCGGCTTACTTTGTCGAAGAACTCACTGGATGCTCCGGCTGGTGTCGAAGCCATCATCGAGCACGCCATGCATCGCATCGGCATTCCCGCGTTCTGTTTGTGGGCACAGATTCCTCATTACGTGGCATCAATGGCCTACCCCGCCGCCAGTGCCGCCCTGATTGATGCCCTCTGCCTTGAGACAGGCTTGGCCTACGACACCGCCAGTTTGCGTCAGGAAGCAGTTGTCCAGCGCGAACGCCTCGACCAATTGGTCAGCAATAATCCGGACCATTCAGAGATGCTGGGCAAGCTCGAGGAGGCCTATGACGCCATGAATGGGGTATCTTCGGGTGAACAAGATTCACCTATGGAAATTCCTAGCGTGGAAGACTTGGCAGCAGAAGTCGAGCAGTTCCTGCGCGACCAACAACCCGGAGGGTGACATGAAGGTAGACGGCGGACTCGGATCGGATCTTTCGAAGGTTCCACAATCAGCCAAGGAATTGGAAGCCGCTGGTTATGCCGGCGCATGGACTGCAGAGACGGCACATGATCCGTTCTTCCCTCTTCTCTTGGGCGCAGAACACACCAGCGAGCTTGAACTTGGTACATCGATTGCTGTTGCGTTTGCACGTAACCCGATGACACTTGCCAACATCGGCTGGGACTTGCAGGCGTATTCAAAGGGTCGCTTCATGATGGGCCTCGGTAGCCAAATCAAGCCGCACATCACAAAGCGCTTCTCGATGGAATGGAGCCACCCTGCTGCACGTATGCGCGAGATGATCCTTGCCATGCGCGCCATCTGGGATTGCTGGGAGAACGGCACCAAGCTTGACTTCCGTGGTGACTTCTACACACACACGTTGATGACACCGTTCTTCACACCTGATGCGAAAGAGATTTCGCCATTCGGACCGCCAAAGATTTTCCTTGCAGGCGTGGGCGAACTAATGACCGAAGTTGCTGGCGAAGTGTGCGACGGATTCCTCTGCCACGGTTTCACCACCGAGAAGTACTTGCGTGAAGTCACGATTCCTGCACTGGCACGTGGACGTGCGAAGGCTGGCAAGACAATGGAAGGGTTCGAAATTGTCGGACCATCTTTTGTTGTCACCGGGACTACTGAAGAGCAGATCAAGACAGCAGCCGATGGCACACGTCAACAAATTGCGTTCTACGGTTCCACACCTGCGTATCGCGGAGTGCTTGAAGCACACGGTTGGGGCGGCCTGCAGGACGAGCTCAACACGTTGTCAAAGGGTGGCAAGTGGGTGGAGATGGGCAACCTCATCACCGATGAAATCCTCAACACCTTCGCTGTTGTGGGAGAGCCAAACAAGGTGGCACCAGAACTGGGACGCCGTTATGGAGACATCATCAGCCGCCTCAGCTTCTACGCGCCATACAAGGCAGACCCAGAGACCTGGATGCCAGTGATTGACGCACTGAAGAAGCAATAAGCACTACATACAAAAGGCCCCGAGGAATTCTCCTCGGGGCCTTTTGTATTGAATCGTTTAATTGAAGTTCGGACGTGAACGAAGCGAGCGCTTCAGTTCAGCCATGCCACTAGTAGTGGCCACTGTTTCCACGGCGTCCCACAACTTCAGCGCAGCGTCACCGCGCGGAATCTCTGCAATAACTGGACCAAAGAACGAGGCTTCTTTCGCAGCACCAGGATGGAACGTGAGGATTGGTGTTCCCACGTCTTTGCCGGTGCGCTCGAGAGCAAGTTCTGTCTCTTCGCGAATCAGTGCATCAAAACTGTCATCGAGCGCAGACTCTGCCCACTGCGCAGGCAAGCCCACAGATGTCAAAAACGATGCGATGTGCGCAACAGGATCTGTCACAAACTTTTCGCGCTCTTGGTTGTTGTGCAAGCTGGTACCGAGCGCCGTGTACACAAGACCGCACGCATCATTGCCCTGCTCTGCACGAGCACGTGCCGCAACACGCAAACCATTCGTGCCAGCAGCATGAATGTCTTTGTATCCGGCGGGCATCTTTGAATAGTCCATCTTGTCTTCGTTGAGAAACTTCAACGAGATGAACTTCCACTGCACGTCGTACTGACGAAGCTGTTGCACTTCAGCGACCCACCGCGACGTAATCCACGCCCACGGACACACCGGGTCGAAGAAGAAGTCGAGATCGGCCACTGTTTACACTCGTGCGATTTCGCGCTCTTCGAATGTTTCGATGAGGTCGCCAGGCTTGAGGTCTTGGAAGTCGGAGAGTCCGATACCGCATTCGAAACCTTCACGCACTTCGCGGACATCGTCCTTGAAGCGGCGAAGTGACTGAATGGAGCCCTTCCAGATGATGGTTCCGTCGCGAAGGAAGCGCACCTTGGTGCCACGTGTGATGACGCCGGTGCGAATGAAACAACCTGCGATGGCACCAAGCTTTGGCACGCGGAAAATCTCGCGCACTTCCGCTTCACCAGTAACCACTTCTTCAAACTCTGGTGCGAGAAGACCGAGCATTGCGCGCTCCATATCCTCGAGGAGTTTGTAAATGATTTCGTAGGTACGAATCTCCACCTTCTCTGACTCTGCCAAGTCGCGAGACTTGCGATCAGGACGCACATTGAAACCAATGAGTGTCGCATTCGTTGCAGCAGCAAGAGTGATGTCGTTTTCGGTGATTCCACCAACGCCACGGTGCACGAATGCCACCTTGACTTCGTCACGCTCCAACTTGCGAAGGCTTTCTGTGACGGCTTCGAGCGAACCCTGCACGTCGGCCTTGATGACAAGGTTGAGTGTTGCGACTTCACCGGACTGAATCTGGCTGAAGATGTCTTCCAACTTGACGCCGGTTTGAACACGAGCATCTCCGCGCTGGTTGAGAACGCGACGTGTGTGACCACGTGATTCACCAACAACGCGAGCTGTCTTTTCGTCTGGAGCTGCACGGAATTCATCGCCTGCTTGTGGCACGAGGGAAAGACCCAATACCTGCACTGGCGTTGATGGGCCGGCTTCCTTGACTTGCTCTCCGCGCTCGTTGATGAGTGCGCGCACCTTGCCCCATGCAGCACCAGCCACGATGGGGTCGCCAACCTTGAGCGTGCCCTTGTCGACCAACACTGTGGCAACAGGACCGCGACCAATGTCGAGGTTTGCTTCGAGAACAACACCCTTAGCGCGACCCTGCGGGTTCGCCGTGAGTTCTTCAAGTTCTGCAACAACGTTCAACTGTTCAAGCAAGTCGTCGATGCCAAGGTTCTGCTGTGCAGACATCTCAACAACGATGGTGTCGCCACCCCATGCTTCAGGAACAAGTTCGTACTCGGCCAACTGCGTGAGAACACGTTGCGGGTCAGCATTTTCCTTGTCGATCTTGTTGACCGCAACAATGATGGGAACATCAGCTGCGCGTGCGTGGTTGATTGCTTCAATCGTCTGAGGCATCACACCGTCGTCTGCTGCAACAACAAGAACCACGATGTCGGTGACTTGTGCACCGCGCATACGCATCTTCGAGAACGCAGCGTGACCTGGTGTGTCGATGAAGGTGATCTTCTTGCCGTCTTTGTCGACTTGGTATGCACCGATGTGCTGGGTGATGCCACCTGCTTCACCGGCAACAACATTCGCTGAACGAATGCGGTCGAGAAGTGTCGTCTTACCGTGGTCAACGTGACCCATCACAGTGATGACTGCTGGGCGCTCGGCCTGCATTGATTCATCATCGTCATCGGAGTCATCGAACAGAGCCTGCAGTTCTGTTTCTTGTTGCTGACCTGGATCGACGAGCAGAATTTCTGCACCGACTTCCATCGCGAACAATTCCATTTGCTCGTCGCCAAGGCTCATGGTGGCTGTCACCATTTCGCCGTGCTCGAGGAGGTAACGCACCACGTCTGCAGCGGTACGGTTCAACTTCGGAGCGAACTCCTGAGCTGACCAGCCACGCTCGATGATGATCGTGCCTTCGGGTACCGGAGCATTGCTGTTCGAGTACTGCGTGAACTGCGGCTGCAATTCGTCGAATTCGCGCCGGCGACGTGCACGTGACTTCTTGCGAGGTGCACGACGT